>JAPYTP010000188.1 GCA_029941885.1 Myxococcota bacterium | reverse complement strand
CGCCCTTCGAGCAGGTGGGCAATCTCCATCAACTGATGCACGACAACGAGCATCCGCCCGGGAACATGGCGGTCCTCGTGAATGCGACCGAACCGGGTCAGTTGGACATCGAGCTCTAGCGAGGCCCGCGCTCCGGCTCATCGTTCGCGGCGTCGAGGCTCCGCTGGAGCCGATCGACCGTCTCGACGAATTCATCGATGAACTGGTAGATCACGTCCTTGGAACTCATTTCCTGGGTAAGGCGGCCGACGACCTGACCGACCGGCATGCCCACGAGCTCGCGAGCCTTCGCGCCTTCCTTGCGCGCCGCCAGACCGATGCGTGTCTGGGCCTCGGAACAGGCCATGTATTGGAGCGGCATCGGGAGGGTGCCCGGACAGTCGTCCCGCTCCCACGCCTCGGTCCAGCCCGTCCGTAGCAGCCGCGCCGGCTTCCCCGAAAGCGAGCGAGAACGCACCGCGTCCTTCGGTCGTGCACCGAAGAGCTTCTCCTTCACGAGTGGCGACACGTCCGCCTCCTCCACGGTGAGCCAGACCGAGCCGGTCCAGACCCCCGCCGCGCCGAGCGCCATCGCGGCAGCCGCTTGACGGCCGTTCGCAATTCCCCCTGCGCCGAGCACGGGCGTTGGCGCCACGGCGTCCACGATATCGGGAATCAGGACCATCGACCCGATCTCACCCGTATGGCCGCCGGCCTCGGTGCCCTGGGCGATGATGATGTCCACGCCTGCCTGCTTCTGTCGTTGTGCGTGCTCGACGGCTCCGGTGAGTGCTGCGATCTTGACGCCGTGCTCGTGCGCGAGGTCGATGATGTCCTTGGGCGGCGGGCCGAGCGCATTGACGAGGAGCTTGACCCCGTCATGGCGCAACGCGACATCGACATGGTTGCGTCCGCCGCCGTCGGTCCAACCGAGGAGTCCCGTGCTGCCACCGCCGACGCCCTCGTCGGAGGCGGTGTCAGCGGGCAGGGGAGGTACTTCGTATTCTTCGAGCACGCGTTCGATCCACTCCTTCGTCTCGTCGGGGATCAGGTTCTGGAAGACGCCGGCATCGACCTCGCCGGTCTTGGCATCGGCCTTCCCCAGGCCCTCATCCTTGCCCGCATAACTCATGGGCATCACCGTATCGACGCCGTAGGATTTTCCGTCCACGTGCTCGTCGATCCACTTGAGTTCGAGTTCAAGCTGTTCCGGGGAGAAGGCCAGGGCGCCCAACACTCCGAGGCCGCCGGCATTGGTGACCGCTGCGACCACGTCTCGGCAATGGCTGAAGGCGAAGATCGGAACATCGATGTCGAAGAGGTCGCAAAGGTCGGTGCGCATATTTCCTCCGGATACGGGGAGAGCAGGCAATCCGTTCGAATGTCGATTGTACTCCTTCGAGTGACTCGAGCCTCGGCAATATAACGACGAGGGTCGGGGCGACCGCTCGTCCCCGCACCGGGCTGATCCTCGGGTCGGATCTGGAATATGATCGGTCGCTGCCCGACGTCGTTCGGGTGCCGAGATCGACATCGACCCACTGGAGGATCCACGAGGATGAGCTTGCAAATGGGCGCTTCCGAACCGGTCTACGAGATTCGCCCCGGCCCCGGCCCCGGCCCCGGCCCACTCGCGGTCTCGACTGGCAACTTCCGGGTCCGGATCGACCGAGGCCACGTCGATGGCTGAGCTCGAGTTGCTCGCCGAAGCGACCGTCGGCGAAGAAGAAATCGATCACCTCGGTCACATGAACGTCCGATTCTACCTTGCGAAGGCCTTGACCGGATCGGGCATCCTGGCTGCCGAGCTCGGACTGTCCCCCGCCGACTGTGCCGACTTCGACGCTGTCTTCGACCTGCGTGAGACATTCACGCGCTACTACCGCGAGCAGCTGCTCGGCGCCAAGCTCGCCGTGATGGGTGGCGTGCTCGGGGTGAAGGCGAACGGTCTTCGATTCTATCTCGAGATCGTGAATCCCGGGCGCAAGGAACGCGCCGCGACTTTCGTGCAGGAGATGGGCCTGCGGAGTCGCGAGACTCGCACGGTGCTGCCGCTCAGCGAAACGATCGCGAACCGAGCCCTCGGGGCCCTCGTCGAATGGCCCGACCACGGTCGGCCGCGATCGATCGACCTCGAGCGCGTCCCGCGGATTTCGCTTTCAGAGGGTCGGGACCGCAGGCTGGCGACGCGGGAGGAGCGAAGGGTCGGAGCCGAGGAGTGTGATGGGGCCGGCTACTTTCTTGCACCGAAGTACCAGGATCTGGCGTGGGGGGGCGAGCCCGCTGAAGCGCGATCCTTCGACCGCCCGCTCCACGACACCGAGGAGGGGAGGCAGTTCGGATGGGCCGCGATGGAGAGCCGCGGCGTGTTGCTCGAGTTGCCCCGTGAAGGGGCTTGGATCCAGAGTTTCGGCGCCGAATTCGTCACGGGCGCCAAGACTACGTTGAGAAACCAATGGGTTTTCGACGTCGAGCGAGAGGAATTGCTCTGCACGATCTCGATCGTGAATCTGGCGTTCGATGTCGGAACGCGTCGCGCCATCGAGATCCCGCCGGCGATCCGTGCTCGGCTGGAGGCCGAGTACCCGCCTCCATCCCGATAAAAAGCGGGGCGCCCTTCGTCTCTCAGCTCCAGGGCTCGTTGGCCGCTGCGCTTCGGCCCGTGATCCGTCCAAAGAAGGTCGCATCCGCGACCGAGGTGCCACTGCAATAGCCCCAGGATGAGCGCGGAATGCCGCAGGCGTTTCGGCCGGCTGCGTACAGGCCCGGGACGTCCTGATCGTCTTCGGTGACGACCTCACCACCCACCCGGGTTCGAAGCCCCCCGAGTGTGAAGGTCAGATAGGGCGCGATTCCATAGCTGCACTCGATCGCCGCATAGGGGGGTGAATCGAGCGGCTTGATCCAGTCCGCGTGCTTGTGGAAGACCGGATCCTCGCCCTTCTCCGCATTCGCGTTGTAGACCGCCACGGTGTTCTGGAGTGTCTGCGTCGGGAGATTCAACGCCGCTTCGAGATCTGCGATCGAGTCCTCGGTCGCGATCAGTTCGAGTCCACTCTCGGGATATCCGAAGATTTCGTTGTCCGCGATCAAGAAGGCGCGCCCCTGGCGCTTCGCATGCTCTGCGCAGCGTCCGTGATACGAGTCCTCGTTGATGAAGCGCTGACCGTATTCGTTGACGAGGATGCCCTTGGTCAGGCTGGAGGGCGGATACCAGACCACGGTCACGAAATACTCGTCCATGTGGATGGCGGTGCCTCGAGCGGACATGCCCATGCGGATGCCGGCGCCATCGTCGTACATGTTTCCGACGGGGGAAACGTTTTCCTCCAGCATGCTGGGGATATGGTTGCGAAGCATCTCGCGGTTCATCACGAATCCTCCCGCGCAGAGGATCACGCCACGGCGCGCGCGGATGTAGCGCTCCTCCTGGTCCTGCCGAACGACCACGCCACAGACCCGTCCATCCTCGGCTCGAACGACCAGATTGAGAACACGCGTGTCGCATTGCAAGCGCACCCCCGCTTTCTCGGCATGCTCGGCGAGGATGCGAAAGAGGATGGGTCCTCCTTCCGCCTGGTTCTTCACCTTGTGGCCCCGTGCAGAGGGCTTCGCGAGTTCCCGAAACGGGTGCGCCTTTTCGTTTCCGGACCAGAGAAGGCAATCGTCGTTGGGTTGTTCGGGTGTTCTCTCGGGATAGATCGAATCCTTGAACGGGACGCCTTGCTCGACCAGCCAATCGAAGTGGTCGACGCTCTCGTCACAGAAGAGTCGCACCTTTTCCTCGTCGGGGTCGTCCGAAGAGGCCATGATGAAATTGAACATGTCCTCGGTCGTGTCCTCGAGTCCCACCGCCTTCTGGACACGGGTTCCGCCACCCATGTAGATATGGGCGGTCGACATCGCCGTCGTTCCACCGCCGCCGCCCGCGCGCTCGAGCGCCAGCACATCGGCACCCGACCGGGCGGCTTCGAGTGCGGCGCACACCCCAGCGCCTCCATACCCGACGATCACGACGTCCGCCTCGTCGTGCCACGCACTCACCCGGCCGACGGGCTTGGGCTCCGTCGCCAGGAACTCCCTGTCGAGTTGCTCGGTGGTCTCCGCTGGCATGCCACCGGCACGGGCTCCCGCCAGGCGTTCTCGAAGGTCGTAATCGCTCATCAGTTCTTCCTTTGCTGGAGGTGCGAATGGTGGAGGTGCGAATCTCGTGAGAGTTGCAGGCCCGCTAGAGCTCGTCCTTGTGAAAGACACCACCCTTGATGATTGCCTTCAATCGAGCCGCGTCCTGGAGCAACGCAATATCCTGTGATGGATCGCCGTCCACCACGAGTAGATCGGCCAGTCTTCCAACGCGGATTCCGCCGAGATCATCCCCTAGCCCCATCAGTTCGGCGCCATTGCAGGTCGCCCAGCGGATCACGTCGGAGCACGAAATTCCGACCTTCTCGACATAGAACTCGAGCTCTTCCGCGTAGCGACCGTGCGACAGGAAATCGACCCCGAAGTCGTCGCCGACGAGGATCCGAACACCGGCCTCTTGAGCGACGGGGAGCATTTTTCGGATCTGTTCGAAGCCCCCGGCGAGCGGCGCCATCTGGGAGGGAAGACCCGCTCCGAATCCCTCGCTCTGTTTCAGCAATTGATCGGTGAAGAACATGCTGGGCACCAGAAATGTGCCCGTGCGCACCATCAGCTCGATGCATTCCTGGTCGAGTTCGTCCCCGTGGTCGATGATGTCGACCCCGGCCCGGATACTGGCGAGGATCGAATCCTTGGCCGGCGCGTGCGCTCGCACCCTCGCGCCCCGAGAATGGGCGGCTTCGCAGACGGCCTCGAGCTCGGCCTGGGTGAGCGATACGCCGGTGTGCGGCCGCTCGCTGCCGTGGCCACCACCGGGAAAGATCTTGATGATCTCGACGCCTCGCTTGACCTCTTCTCGAACGGCGGCGCGAAACGACTCGGGCCCGCTGCACATCTGATGGGCTCCATGGTTCGTGAACTCCCACCACCAGGACTCGGAATCGCTATACCCGCTCGGAACATCGAGCCCACGTCCTCCCGCGATGAGACGGGGCCCTTCGATTAGCCCATCCTCGATGGCGAGTTTGCATTGCGGATCGATGTCGTTCCCGATCCCACCGGCGCTGACGACGCTGGTATATCCGCAATAGAGCGCGGTCCGCAGGTTCGCGGCGGCTGCCAGAGTGAGATAGCCGGGCGGTCTTTCCAATCCGAGCGGCGCGGGCAGTACGCTGAGATCATGATAGGTCGAGTGGAAATGACAGGTGATCAGTCCGGGCATCAACGTCTTGCCCGCCAGGTCGACCGTGCGATCCCCGGGTCTCGCGGCGACCGGTCCCTCCTCGATCGCGCTGATTCGGTCGTCTTCCACGACGATATTCGTCCTCGGACGTGCCTCGCCGGCACCGTCGAGGAGGTTGGCACCCGTGAATACGATCCGTTGCATCCGCTTCTCCATCTCGATCGAAGGGGGGGCGCGACTTTCGTGTCGGTCGCCGGAATCCCCCGGTGCGACTCCAGTTCAGCCACAACTATACTGGCAAGTGGGCGGTCCAGGGGCCCCGGGAAACACGACGGGCCGAGCGGGGAAAACGCGCTCGGATTTCGGGTTCCAAGAAAGACACGATAGCTGGATGGAGTGAGTGATGATCGACTACGACCCGTTCAGTGATGAGGCGCAGCAGAACCCGTTTCCCATCTACCGTCGTCTCCGCGAGGAATCCCCCGTCCACTACATCGAACGCTGGGATTCGTGGGCACTCTCGCGCTTCGACGATATCTGGCGGGCTTCATCGGATTCCGAGCATCTGACCGCGACCCGAGGAACCTCCTCCCCCTTCCTCCTGACCAAGGCAATGGACGCCTATCGAAATCTGGGCCACATGGATCCGCCGACGCATACGGAGCTGCGAGGTCTGATCGCCCCGTACTTCATGCCGCGTCGGGTCCGAAGCCTGAAGGAGCAGATCCGTGGCTTCGTGACGGAGTGCATCGACTCCTTCATAGACCGCGGAGAGGGCGACGTCGTGGGTGAACTCGCCCAGATCGTCGCCGTGCGCATGGGCTGTCTGGCGATCGGATTTCCCGAAGAGGATGCCGAATACCTCGTGGACCTAGTCAAGCGCTTCATGTCGCGGCAGGAGGGCGTGCAGGGGATGAGCGAGGTCGGCGTCGAAGCCTTCGAGGAGATGCGCAGCTACCTCGACCGGATCTCGGATCCCCGTCGTGCGCGCGTGGGCGAGCCCGAGAATCCGATCGAAGTCTTCGTACGGGCCGCGGCGGACGGGCGGATTCCGGCGGAGGAGGTTGGGCAGCATCTGGCCTTGTTGCTGATCGGGTCGACCGAGACCTTTCCCAAGGCCTTCGCGAACGCCGTGCTCTATCTCGCTCAGCATCCGGATCAGCGAGCCGCACTGGTGGCCGACCCGAGGAAGATCCCGCGCGCGCTACGCGAATGTCTGCGCTACGGCATGCCCACCCAGTTTCTCATGCGCAGCGTCTCGAATCCGTTCGAAATCCACGGACATAAACTTTCGCCGGGGCAATCGGTGATGTTCATGTACGCGTCGGCCAACCGGGACGAACGGGAGTTCGATGACCCGGACCGATTCGATATCGAGCGGATCTCGCCGAGGATCCTCACATTCGGTCACGGCACACATCGCTGCATCGGGGCGAATTTTGCCGAATTGGAGGGAGAACTCCTGCTCGAAGAGTTGCTCGGTCGGATTCCGGAATACGAGGTCGACCTGGCGAACTCGAGGCGCCACGTAACCGAATTCATCCAGGGCTTCGAGCATCTGCCCATTCGGTTCACTGCGCGAGCCTAACGGATCCGCTCGACCGAATTCTCCGCGAGGCGATGGATTTTCCCGAACAAGGACCCTTGTTCCCGGTCGTGGAATGGGCTCCCATGAGCCCATGACTGCGAGCGAGGCCTCCGAGCCGACCCACAACGAGCTTCCGCTCGCCCCGATCCTCTCTTTCAGCATTGCGAGCATTGGCCTCACGGCCATGATCTTTCTGAATTCGCTCTATCTGTTCAAATACGCGACCGACGTGTTGATGATCGCACCCGGCGTGATGGGTCTGATCTACGGCGTGGGTCGGATCTGGGACGCGATCTCCGACCCACTGATCGGCCGAATGTCGGATCGGACGAATTCTCGATTCGGCCGCCGTCGTTCCTGGATCTTTGCCTCGATCCCCGCGACGAGTCTCGCGTTCCTGATGCTCTGGGCCCCTCCCACGTTCTTGTCGGGTCCCCTGATCGCTGTCTGGATCGGTGTCGGCCTGATTCTCTTCTCGACCGCCCAGACGATGTTCACGGTTCCGCACTACGCCCTGGGCGTCGAAATGACCAACTCCCATCACGAGCGCACGCGAGTATTCGGACTTCGTCAGCTGATGAATGGCGGCGGATTGCTGCTCGGACTCGGGACGTTCTTCTACCTGGCCCGCTCGCAGGATCCGCGCAGCTTCGCGCCGGCTCTCGCGCTCATGATCGCGGTCATCGCCGCTTGCCTGACCGCGATCGGAATCGGTCGACTACGAGAGCGGGCGGACTACCAGGGCCGAGGTGGTGAGGATCTCGTGAAGGCTTTCTGGGACATCTTTCGAAATCCCCACGCTCGCCTGCTTCTCACGATGTACGGAATCGAGTCGTTCGGCCTCGCCACGTCGGGAATCCTGTCGCTCTACGTGACGGAATACGTCGTCAAGGCACCCACGACTTTCTATCTGGTCGTCTTGATGCTCCACATCGTGCCCTCCTTCATAGCGGCCCCGCTCTGGGTTCGTCTTTCGAAGCGCCTCGGCAAACGACGTCTGTGGTTCTACTCGACGATCGTGGCCTCGATCGCCTACGTGCTGCATTCCTTTCTGGGCGAGGGCACGATCGCGTTCTGGTGTGCGATCTCGATCGTTCAGGGGACCACCGCGGGGGTGGCGGGGGTGGTGGGCCCGTCGATCAAGGGCGATGTGATCGATTGGGATGAATTGCAGTCGGGTGAGCGAAGGGAAGGGTCCTACCTCGCCGCATGGACCTTCGTCTACAAGAGCGCGGGGGGGCTGTGTGGAATCTTCGTGGGGTTTGCTCTTCAGGCGGTGGGCTTCGTGCCCAACGTCGAACAGACCGAGGCTACGAAATGGACGATCCTCCTGCTCTACGGGGCGCTGCCCGGCCTAGCCTACGCTGTCGGTGCCTATTTGCTCTCTCGCTTCAAGCTCAACGAGGCCGAGCACGCCGCGGTCCGCGCGGAACTCGATGCCCGAGGAGCGAACGACGGACCTAGTGCTCGAGATCCTTCGGCGGATCATCGAACGTGAGGACCCGGCTCTTGATCTTCCAGTGCCCCTCACGTTTAACGAGTTGATCGTGGTACACGCCGGTCACGCCTGGTTCGGTCGTGGCGCCGGGCGTGACCGTCATCAGATAGAGGCTCGCCGTCGACGTGTCGCCGTCGCCCTCGACGAGCAGGTTGCTGGTCCAGTGGCGAGTCATCCCGATCGATTTTCTCGAGAATTCGAGGAGATCCGCGCGGCCCCGGCAATGGGTGATGGGTCGTGCGTCGAATTCGGCGTCGACGGTGAAGCAGTCGGCCCACATCTCGGCGCTGCCGAAATCGATGGCGTGGTTGTAGCGGGCAATCAGATCAAGAATCGCCAGGTGGTCCTCCGGTGCGAGCGGCATGCGCTCCTCCTTTTTCGTGCGGATCAGATCCGTCTCGTGCCGTTGCATGGGGCTACGGTCGAAGTCGAATCTCGAGCTTCGGGTGCGAGCGCGCCCAACGGGAGGTGACCCAGCCGGGGTCCGATTCGAGCTGGTAGTGGGGATAGCGGTCGAGGAGCTCCTCGAATGCGATACGGGCCTCCATGCGCGCGAGCGATGCACCCATGCAGTAGTGGGATCCCTGCCCAAGCGAGAGATGGTGATTCTCGTGGCGATGGATGTCGAAGCGATCGGGATCTTCGAAGATACGATCGTCGTGGTTGGCGGCACCGTAGTTCACCAACAGACGACTGTCGGCGGGCACCTCGATGCCTGCGATCTCGACGTCGCGAGTGGGACGGCGAGCGAGTGCCTGGGTCGGGGCTTCGATCCGGAGCATTTCTTCGACGGCGCGGGGAATCAAGGAAGGGTCCGATGCGAGCTCGCTTCTCAGATCGGGATGCCAGGCGAGCAAGGCCAACCCGTTTCCGATCAGGTTCATCGTCGTGTCATTCCCCCCGAGCAGCAGGAGAAAGCAGAAACCCATCAGCTCCTGCGGTGTCACGTGCTCGCCGTCGATCTCGGAGTCGATCAGGGCGCTCATCAGATCGTCCTGTCGCTCTTCGCGCCGCTGCGCGAGCAGCTTGCCGAATTCGGCCAAGATTCGTTCCGCCGGCTCCGCGATCGGGTGGTCCTTCGGTCCGGTCTCGATCATGCCCTCCGTACATTCGAGAAATCCTTCTCGACGTCCTTCGGGAATGCCGATCAGCTCGGCGATCACGCGGCTCGGCAGTTGCGCGGAGAAGTCACGCATCAGGTCGACGACCGATTGGTCAGCGAGATCATCCAGCAGCCCGCGG
>JAPYTP010000187.1 GCA_029941885.1 Myxococcota bacterium | reverse complement strand
GCCCGGGCATCTCGCGCCGCGCCGCCGCGCTCGTACTGCAGCGCGTAGGTCACGACCCCCCAGCCCTCGTCCTCCGGTCCGAGCCGGACACGGGTCGGGACGCGCACATCGGTGAAGAACACCTCGTGGAAATAGCGTTCACCCACGACCGAGGGGATCTCCCGAACCTCGATGCCCGGCGTGTTCATCGGAACCAGTAGCACCGAGATCCCTCGGTGCTTCGATGAGTCGGGGTCGGTTCGCACGAGCAGGATGATGAAATCCGCATGATTGACATACGACGTCCAGATCTTGCTGCCATTGATCACGTAGTCATCGCCATCGCGAATGGCCGAGGTCCGGAGCGCCACGAGATCCGATCCGGCCTCCGGCTCCGAAAAGCCCTGGCACCACAGCACCTCCCCGCGTGAGATCGGGGGGAGGTGTTCTCGTTTCTGCTCGTCTGTCCCAAAGCGCATGACGGCCGGGCCGATCCAGTTCACGTTCATGTATTGCGGACCGCGCGGTTCGCCGATCGCCCAGCACTCTTCTCCGATGATCGAGTGGCGCCAGGGCGGCGCATCGTGGCCGCCGTATTCGCTGGGCCAGTGCTGCGTCAGCCAGCCGCGCTCTGCCAGTTCCCGGCAGAACTCGCGCGAAAATTCGGCCTGGAGATCGCTCCCGGGCCCCCCCTCCGAAAGCTCTTCCCAGTCAGCGGGCAAGAACTCTCGCAAGAAAGTCCGGAATTCGGTGCGATGCTGCAGATCGTCTTCCGACCAATCGAACTCCATTTTATCCCTCGTTTACGTGTTCTTGGGGTTCGTCCGTCTCGTGTGGGGCGGTTTCGAACGACGATCCGGCGAGATTGACGGACCCTGAATTTTGAGGCTATATCACTCATTAGGGTCGTGGCAAGCGAGCCGAAGCATCGGCTTTTCGGCACGTCTCGGCCATCGATCGAGAAGCGTTATTCTTCCAGATTGTGTTCACCTACTTTGCGGATATGGGTTCGCGGAAGAGGGTAGGGCTCGACTTCTGAGGTAGAGGACCCGAAATGGCGTTTCCGGAGTTCAATCCGACGGTTCCGGAACTGCTGCGCCGCACGGTCGCGGGGCATGCGGACTCGACGCTGATCGTGCACGGTGAGCGTCGTCTCAGCTACTCGGATCTAGAGCGGGAGTCCGCGGAAATCGCGAAGGGGCTGCTCGCTCGCGGCATTGGCAAGGGAACGCGCGTCGCGATCTGGATGCCGAATGGACCCGATTGGCTGATCGCCTGGGCGGCCGCCGCGAGGATCGGCGCATGGGTCATCCCGCTCAACACGTTCTATCGACCGCCTGAGGTCGGCTGGGCGCTTCGACATAGCGATAGCCATTGCCTGCTCACGTTTTCGAAGTTCCTGAACAACGACCACCTCGCGATGCTCGAAGAGGCGGTTCCGGGGCTGGCGTCCCAGAAGGACTGCGCACTTCGGTTCCCCAGCCATCCCTACCTTCGCGAGATCGTCGCCTGGGGCGACGCGGATCGCGACTGGTGCGAGGTCGGGCCGGATGCCCTTCGGAATGCTGCAAGGGACGCCCCCGCGATCGACGACGCCTTCCTGCGAAGTGTCGAAAATTCCGTCGCGCCCTCCGATGCGTTGGTGATGATCTACAGCTCGGGAAGTACCGGGGACCCGAAGGGCGCCGTGCACAGTCACGGGTCGATCATTCGTCACTCGCACAACCTGAATCAATTTCGAGATCTCGTCTCGGACGACCGCCTCTACTCACCGATGCCCTTCTTCTGGGTGGGGGGATTGGTCTTCTCGCTGCTCTCGGCGATGCATAGCGGCGCCTGTCTCTTGACCGAGGATTCTTTCGAGCCCGGGGCGACGTTGGCGTTCCTCGAACGCGAGCGCGCGACCCAGGTCGCCGGGTGGCCGCATTACGCGAAGGCGATGGTGGAGCATCCGACCTTTGCCGAGCGCGACCTGTCGTCGGTTCGCGCCGGCAATCTCTACGACGTGCTGCCCGACGACGTCCGGCCGAAGGATCCCGAACTCCGCTCCAATTCCCTGGGCATGACGGAGACCTGTGGACCGCACACGTTCGACCGAATGGACGTGGATCTTCCGGAGGCGCTGCGTGGCTCTTTCGGTCACGCGGTTCCCGGCGTCGAACACAAGGTCGTCGATCCCGAGACGGGCAAGCAATTGCCTCGTGGCGAATCCGGCGAGATTTGCGTTCGCGGCTACAGCCTGATGCAGGGCCTGCATAAATGTGAGCGAGAGGACGTGTTCGATGCAGAGGGTTTCTACCACACGGGGGACGGCGGTTATTTCGACGCCGACGGCATTCTTTTCTTCCAGACGCGACTCGGGGATCTGATCAAGACCGGTGGCGCCAACGTGACTCCGCGGGAGGTCGAAGCGTCCCTCGAGGCCCATCCCTCGGTGCGGGAGGCGTACGTCGTAGGCCTGCCGGACGAGACCCGTGGACAGATCGTCACCGCGGCCATCGTCCTGCAGAGTGGCGAGGAGGCGAGTGCCGAAGACCTTCGAAGAAGCGTGAAGTCCGAGCTCTCCGCATACAAGGTCCCCCGCGCGTTCCACTTCTATTCCCACGAAGAATTGCCATTCACCGACAGCGGGAAGATCGACAAACGCTCGCTCATCGCGCTGATCGAGAGCCTGGGCTGATCGAGTGGCGGGCCCGCCCGGAACGACCGACTTCCACCTAGGCCTCCACCTAGACCTCGAACTGGCCCTCGCCCCGGAGGCGCGCGAGCGTCTCACGCTCCCGCATTTCCTCGAGGACATCACCGCGCGCTTCGGAGAAAGGGTGGCTCTGCGTTTCGAAGGCGTCGATACGTCCTATCAAGACCTTGCCCTGGACGTGCGGCGGCTGGCCGCAGCGCTGCTCGAAATCGGGATCGAGCCGGGAGAGCGTGTCGCGATCCTGATCGCGAATCGACCGCAGTGGGCGACGGCATTCTTCGCCGCGTCGGAGGTCGCTGCGATTGCGGTCCCGGTCAGCACCTTCGCGACCCCTGACGAACGCGACTTCATCTTGCGCCATTGCGATGCGTGCTTTCTCGTGATGCAGCGTTATCTGGTCGGCCGAGACTTCGTCGCCGAGCTGGTCGAGAGTCATCCCGACCTCGAAGGGGGTGGAGCACACGCGCTCGATCTCGAGGGCCTGCCCGACTTGCGAGGGGTGATGTGTCTGGACGTGGGCGAGGCGCCCGCTTCGATCGAGCCCTGGGAGGCCTTTGTCGAGCGAGGCGCGGGTGTTTCGGATGCACGGATCGAATCGATCGCCGATTCCGTTGGACCCGACGACAGCGGTCTGATGATCTACACCTCGGGCACGACGGATCATCCGAAGGGCGTCCTGCATTCACACAAGGCGGCGGTGATCCAAAGCTGGCGCTTCGGTGAGATGTTAGGCCTGACTCCCGACGACGTGGTGTTCACGGCCCAACCCTTTTTCTGGACAGCGGGCATCGCGATGTCGCTCGGCGCCACCTTGGCGGCGGGAGCGAAGCTCGTCGTGCAGGAGACGTTCGATCCCGGGGCCGCTCTCGATTGCATCGAAGCCGAACGCGCGACCACGGTCCACGCCTGGCCCCACCAGGAGAAGGCGATGGCGGAACATCCGACCGCCTCGGGGCGAGACCTCAGCCGACTGCATCGGGTCGAATTCGAATCGCCGCTTTCGGGGTTGATCGGACTCGAGGAAGACGTCTGGGGGATCTATGCCTCCTACGGGTTGACCGAGACCTTCACCCTGAGCTCGGCGCTTCCGAGTTGGGCGAGCGCAGAGCAGCGCAAGGGGAACTCGGGTCGGCCCCTTCCGGGAATGGAGATCCGCATCGTCGACCCCGAATCGGGCGAGATCTGCGCCGTCGGCCAGCGCGGTGAGATCATCGTGCGTGGCGTGACGTTGATGCAGCGCTATTGGAAAGTGCCCGTCGAGAACGTGCACGACTCCGACGGCTTCTTTCATACCGGAGATGGCGGCTATTTCGACGCGGAGGGGTTGCTGCACTGGAAGGGACGTCTGTCGGGCATGATCAAGACGGGGGGAGCCAATGTCTCTCCGCTCGAGGTCGAGAAGGCCGCAAACGGCCTGCCTGGCGTTCGCGCCGCGGTCGCTGTGGGCGTGCCGCATCCGACCCTCGGTGAGGCGCTGATCCTGTGTGTGGTTCCGACGCGGGGCAACCGGATCGACGAAGCCGCTCTGCGATCGGCACTCCGCAAGGGCCTGGCGGCGTACAAGGTCCCTCGCCAGATCCTCGTCGTCGACGAGGCGGACGCCCCGACCACGGGAACCCAGAAACTGAGGGGGGATGCAATGCGTGCCCTCGCCCTCGAACGTCTGGCGGCGGCGGAGACAGAGATCGCCGGACATGTCTATGTTCAGCCGTCGGGGAGCTGAGAAGGCTCATCTTTCTTCGCGCCCCAGCAGACTCCCCGGATCTCTCCGACATGGAGAAAAGGAATCGTCCTTGCAGACACCGCAACTCTTTGACCTGACCGGGAAGACTGCGCTCGTGACGGGCGGCGGGCGCGGCCTCGGCAGGAGCATGGCCATCGGTCTCGCCGAAGCCGGCGCGGATGTCGTGCTGACCTCGCGCAAGCTGCCCGCCTGCAAAGAAGTGGCAGAGACGATCGAGGGGATGGGCCGGCGCGCGTGGGCACTCGCCTCCGATCTCTCGAAGCTCGACGATGTCGAACGCGTCGTCCGTGACGCGATCTCGCGAGCGAGTCGAATCGATATCCTCGTGAATAATGCCGCCTTCGCCTGGGGGGCGCCGCTGCTCGAACACACGCCCAAACACTGGGATCGGGTCTTCGATCTCAACCTGCGCGGGCTCTTCTTTCTTTCACAGGGCGTCGCCGCGCACATGATCGACGCGGGCGGCGGCAACATCATTCATATCAGCTCGATGGCGGCCCTTCGTGGAGTGTCGGATGAACTCGAACCCTCGATTGCGTACAACGCGAGCAAGGGCGCGCTCCACACATTGACGCGCGACATGGCGATCAAGCTCGCGCCCCACGGAATCCGCGTCAACGCGATCGCGCCCGGCGCTTTCGACACCTCGATGTTCGAATTCATCAAGAACGATCCGGAGCGGCACGAAGCGTTTCTCGCCCGCATGCCCGTCGGTCGTGTCGGGCAGGACGACGACGCAAAGGGGGCGATCGTCTATCTGGCGAGTGCCGCCAGCGCGTTCGTGACGGGCCAGATCCTGGTCGTCGACGGCGGCTGGAGCGTTCAGAGTTCCTAGCCGCTCGCGAGATTTCGTGGGATGAGCGAGCCAGGGCCTGCTCGTTCTCGAATGGGCGGCTTGAAGGATCCCTCCGAGCGTCCCAGAATGCAGTCAGCGCCGGATTCAGCCGGGCAAAGGAGTGATCGATGGAAGTCGGAGTTTTTCAGGGTGCAAGCGTCGGACCGCGACCGTGGGACGAGGCCGAGCCGACCCGTATCCTTCGCGATATCGAGATCGGTGTCACCGCTGACGAAGCGGGCTTCGATTATTTCTGGGCTCCAGAGCATCACAGCCTCGAGGAGTATTCCCACAACTCCTCCTCCCATCTCGCTTGTCTGACCGTGGGGCTGAAGACGAAGAATATTCGACTCGTTACGGGCATCTTCAATCTCTGTCCGACCATCAATCATCCGATTCGGGTCGCGGAGCAGATCGCCTATATCGATATCGTGACCGGCGGCCGGATCGAACTCGGCACCGGCCGCGGCTCCGGATCGACGGAAGTCAACAGCTTCGGAATCGATAACAGCGAGACGCGGGAAATGTGGGACGAAGCGATTCGCGAGATCCCGAAGATGTGGACGCAGGACCTCTATTCCTACGAGGGCAAGCATTTCTCGGTGCCCGAGCGCTCGATTCTGCCGAAGCCGATCAGCAAGCCGCATCCCCCGCTCTGGGTGACGGCCTCGAACCCTTCGACGGTCGAGAACGCCGCGCGCATGGGGATCGGGGTTGCGATGTTCAGCTTTGGGAATCCGGAGGTCCTGCGACCGTTGGTCGAGACCTACAAGGAGACCATCGAGAACAAATGCGAACCGATCAGCGATGTCGTGAACAACAAGATCATGGCGATCTGTCCGCTGTTATGTCTCGAAGACGGCGATCGGGCGCGGGAGATCTACGCCAAGAGCATGGGAAAGATCGCGCCGCATTTCACCGTGCATTTCGACACGATCCCCCACAACTTCGAGAAGTTCGCAAGCGAGCCCCGTCCGATTGCCCAGAGTCGTCTGCGTGAGATGGTGTCGGAAGCGGCGAAGGATCCGGCTCTTCGGGGCCCGATGGCGATCGGGGCGCCGACCGCGGAGTTCTTCTACGAGAACGGGATGGCGGTCGGGTCGCCGAGTGAATGTCTCGAGACGATGAAACGTTTTCGCGATATCGGCCTCGATCAGCTCGTGACGACGCCGGGCGCCGGTTGGTACGACCCCCACGAGGATGTCCTCGAATCGATTCGTTTGTGCGGAGAGAAGATCATCCCAGAGTTGCGGTAGCCCAATGAAATTTGCAATCACCCTCGGCATGCTTCATCCCGCGGCGTTCGAACCGGTTGCGCTCGAGGCCGATCGACTCGGCTTCGAGTCCCTCTGGTTTCCCGAACACCTGATCTTTCCTCTCGACATGGCCGGGTCACCTCACCCCGGCGAGGAACACCCTCCGATTCCACCCGAGACACCGCTCTTCGATCCTTTCGGGATGCTCTGCTACCTCGCGGGGAAGACGAGTACCATTCGGTTGGGGACCAACGTCTATCTGCTCGGCCTGAGACATCCCTTCGTTGCGGCCCGCGCGATCCAGACACTGGATCTGCTTTCGCAGGGGCGTGCCGAGGTGGGAATCGGTGCGGGTTGGTTGCGAAGCGAGTGGACCGCGGCCGGGTTGGATCCACGCACCCGGGGCAAGCGTCTCGATGAGGCGCTCGAAATCTGCAAGCGCCTCTGGACCGAGGAAACGATCGAGCATCGCGGCGACTTCTTCGAGTTCCCGCCCGTGAAATTCGAGCCCAAGCCGATCCAGCGACCGCATCCGCCGATCCACGTCGGAGGGGAGTCGGACGCGGCGTTGCGGCGCGCCGCGCGCGTCGGAGACGGCTGGCTGGGTCTGCACCACACCCTCGAGTCCGTCGTCGAGCCCATCGCTCGACTGCAGAAATACCGGACCGAGTACGGCGTGCAGGATCGTCCCTTCGAGATCATCGTCGGGGGCGAGGTGTCGAGCCGCGAGGATGTCGAACGATGGGAGGAGGTCGGCGTCACGCGCCTTTTCGGCCGTCCGTGGGATCGCTCGCGAGAAGCTGTCGAGGGACTCGGCCGCTATGCCGAGCTCGTGCTCCGCTGAGCGGAGCGGAGGAGGCGCACGGTCAGGAACCGCTGGACGGACGCGTTTCGACCTGAGATCATCGCCGCGTGCGAATCGGACTCTTCATCTCGAGTGCGGGCAACGACTCCCTCGAAGCGATGATCGATCTGTTCGTCGAGGCCGAGTCGTTGGGCTTCGATACGGCCTGGGCGGGCCATACCTTCGAATGGGATGCGCTCTCCCTGCTCGCTCTGGCGGGTCGCGATACCACGCACATCGAACTCGGCAGCTGGGTCGTTCCCACCTTCCCGCGCCACCCGGCCGCCCTGGCACAGCAGGCACTCACCGTGCAGAGCGCAACCGGCGATCGGCTCGTGCTCGGGGTTGGCGCGAGCCATGCCGCGGTGATCGAGAAGCGCATGGGGATCGACTATGCCCGACCGCTTCGGCACATGCGGGAAATGCTGGCCGTGCTTCCGACCTTGCTGGCAGGGGAGCAGACCGATTTCGAGGGCGAAGTGTTTCGGATCAAGCTGCGACTGGAGTCGAGCTGCAACCGGGCACCGCCGGTCGTCCTGGCCGCCCTGGGGCCGCGCATGCTCGAACTCGCCGGCGCCTCGGCGGCGGGGGTGGCGATCTGGCTGGGGGGTGCGCGCTTCGTTTCGGAATTTGCTCTCGAGCGCATCGAAGCGGGCGCTCGCTCGCTGGGAAGGGCCCGCCCTCGCATCATTGTCGGCCTTCCGGTCTCGGTGACGAACGACCCCGGTGCGCGCGACGCGGCGGATCGTTTCCTGGGGCCGAGTTCCCGGCTTCCGGCCTACCGGGGTGTCCTCGAGCGCCAGGGGATGAAGAGTGCCGGGGAGGCCGCGCTGATCGGGGACGAATCGCTCGTGTTGCGCCGACTCGAGGAGCTCGCGGCGCTCGGCGTCACGGACTTCAATGTCATCCCGTTTGCGGTGAGAGGCGACCCGGATGCCTTGCTTCGTACGCGTCGGGTGCTCGCGGGTTTCGCGACCGCGGGCCTCTGAATCCGGACGGGTGTTGCCCGGACTCCCCTCGCGGGCACGCACGAGAGCGTCGGATCAGGAGAGGACCCAGCGGGGCAGATGGAGCGAGTCGCTCACCGCGTCGAACACGACGCGAACGCCCGCCCCGATCTCGATCTCGAGAGGGTCGAGGGCATTGATGGCATCGCCGGGGGCGCCGACGAGATTCCCGATCATGCGCAGTGTCGGGTCTTCCGCGAGCGTTACGAGGATCACGTTGTAGGGCGCGAGGTCGGTGAATTCGGGCAGCAGCGGGGGATGCGGTCGCACGAACGACCAGATCGTGCCGATGCCCGAGACGGCCGACCATCGTCGTTCGGTGGCATGGCAGTGGGGGCACATCGGTCCCGGCGGAAAACGCAGCTTGTCACAAGCCGTGCATTGTTCGACACAGAGTTCGCCGCGCCGCGCCGCCTCCCAGAAGCCGGCGTTGTCCTCATTGATCGGGGGTGCAAGATAACCCTGGCTCATGATGCCCTCCGTAGCAGCAGGGCGCTGGTCGGAACCCCTTCGCCGCCCGTGACGAGACAACTCTCGGCGTTGTCGACCTGACTGGTGGAGGTGCCACGAAGCTGACGGACGCCTTCGTTGATCAGATTGAAGCCGTGCACATAGGCCTCGGAGAGTCCGCCGCCAGAAGTGTTCACCGGGAGTCGCCCTCCGAGCTGGAGCGCGCCGTCTTCCGTGAAAGCCGCGCCTTCCCCCCGCTTGCAGAAGCCGTAGCCCTCGAGAGAGAGGGGCACGAGCGGCGTGAACGCATCGTAGAGCTGGGCGACATCGATGTCCTCGGGGCGCAGATCCGACTGGCGATAGAGTTGGCGGGCACAGGTCCAGGCGGGCCCTTCGAGGGGATCGTCATTGAAATAGTTGACCATGGTGTGGTGCTGTTTCGGGAGTCCCTGGGCGAAGGAATGGATCAGCACAGGGGGTTGGGCGCAATCGCGCGCACGCTCCGCCGAAACCACGACACAGGCGAGCGCCCCATCCGTCTCCAGACAATTGTCGAACAGACACAGGGGTTCCGAGATCCAGCGGGCCTGCATATAGGATTCTCGGGTCATCTCCTTCTCATGCATCATGGCGCGTGGGTTTCGATTCGCGTACTGACGACCGGAGAGGGCAACGTTGGCCAGATGGTCTCGGGTCGCTCCGTATTCGTGCATGTAGCGACGCATGAGCATCCCGATCTCGTCGACCGGACGAAGCAGGCCGTAGGGGCGGGTCCAGCACTCGGAGACACCGGCCTGATGAGCGCCCGCCCAGGGCCGGCCGCCCGATCCCCGTTTGCGAGCGCGCCAGGCAACACCGACACGGCATTGCCCCGTGGCCACGGCCATCGCGAGCTGCCCCACGACGCCGGGACCGGCGCCGCCTCC
>JAPYTP010000186.1 GCA_029941885.1 Myxococcota bacterium | reverse complement strand
ACGTTGAATCGCTTCAAACGGGCGGTCTTTCGGTCTATGACCTTGCGCTCGATTCAGTCGAGTTCTGAAAAGCACGCGAGTCATCGGAAGTCGGGCCCGTCGACCCCGAGGGCGCAAACCTCGACGAGGAGCCAGCTCCGCTCCAAAACAACCCCTATGGGCAGCCGACGGGTGGGCATACGCTGATTGATCCCGCCGCGAGCGCGCATTCTGGTGTGGGAATCCCTCAGCCGACCGAGCCCCCGCCCGGTTACACCCAGGTGCCGGGAAAGGAGATGCTCGGATCCAACTCCTCCAACGGTCTTGCTGAATTCGAATCGATTCGAGCCGGTGAGCTGCCCTCGAACGGGCGGCCTTGGCTCGCGGGCGCTTCTCCAGCTGGCGAGCCCGGCCTGAAGGATCAGCTCCTGGATCTCTCGTACAACCCAGCCCCGACGGCCCGAACGGAGATCAACATGACGGGCCGAGCCCGTCACGGGCTTTGACATAACGCCCTTACCCGGACGTTGTGCCAAAAGCCAGCTTGATTGTCCTATCCCCCGCGAGGCCTCAACTCTTGGAGCGCAGCCGTCAAGACACCGACCGGCATGAATTGCGGATCGCAATTCTGGACCGTCATATCTGTGATCTCCTAACGAGCTGAATGAACGCGCGACCGAACGAGATTTTCGAGCATCTCCTGACGCCCGGAGCGCGGGTGTGGATCCACGCCGCTGGTCGCGACCCGCGTGGCCAGATCCGCGAGTGAATGCTTCCCGTCGAGAATCTCGCGGCCAAAGGTCTCATCCCAGCCGCTGTATCGCTCGGCCACGAAGCGCTCGAGGTCGCCACCCTTCCTAAGGTCCGCGGCGACGAGAAGTGCATGGGCAAGCGTATCGACTCCGCCCACGTGTGCGTGAAAAAGGTCGATCGGATCTAGACTCTGGCGCCGGAGCTTTGCGTCGAAATTGAAGCCTCCAGTTCCGAGTCCGCCCGCCCCAAGAATCTCGTAGAGCGCCAAGGCCAGCTCGGCGACGTCATTGGGAAACTGGTCCGTATCCCAACCGTTCTGGGGGTCGCCTCGATTGGCATCGACACTGCCCAGGAAATCGCTAGCAATCGCGGTGGCGATCTCGTGGTGGAAGCTGTTACCCGCGAGCGTAGCGTGATTGACCTCGACATTGGCTCTGATCTCGCCCTCGAGTCCGTAGCGCTGCAGGAAGGAGTGCAACGTCGCCACGTCGTGATCGTATTGGTGTTTCGTCGGCTCGTGAGGTTTGGGCTCGATCAGGAGTGTTCCGTCGAAGCCAATTCGATGTTTGTGCTCGACGACCAGGTTCATGAAGCGACCGAGTTGATCGGCTTCGCGACGCAGGTCCGTGTTCAACAACGTGTCATAGCCTTCGCGTCCGCCCCACATGACATAGTTCGCGCCGCCAAGTCGCTTCGTCACCTCCAGACAATGCTTCACCTGCCCGGCCGCATAGGCAAAAACCTCGGGATCGGGATTGGTCGCGGCGCCTGCGGCATATCGCGGATGGCCAAAAAGGTTCGCCGTTCCCCAGAGAAGTGCGACGCCGGTTCGCTCCATCTCTGCGGCCGCTTTTTCGGCGAATGCATCGAGGATGCGAACGCTCTCCGCGGAGCTCTGGCCCTCTGGGGCTAGATCTCGATCGTGAAAACAGAAGAAGGGGAGACCCAGCTTTTCGAAAAACTCGAAGGCGACGCTCAGCTTCTCCTCGGCGAGCGCGATCGGGTCACCGTTCGCAGCCTGCCAGGGACGTTCGAATGCACCGTCTCCGAAGACATCGTCGCCCGGCCAACAGAACGTATGCCAATAACAGACCGCCATCCGAAGATGGTCTTTCATCGAGCGCCCCGCGACGACGCGACCCTCGTCGTAGTAGCGATAGCCAAGGCCCTCGTTGGATTCGACTCCGACGAAAGGAATCTTCTCGATCTCCTCGAAGAAGGGACGTCTCATGAAGAGGTACTCCTCTGGAGTGCAGGATAGGTCGATCTATATCTCTCGAGCATCGGTCGATACGTCTCTGTGAGCGTTGCATCGGGTTCGATGGTCTCCACGAGTGGAGACTTCGCACAGACTTCGCTCGGGTCCGCGCCCGATTCCATGATCTGCGCCAACCGCGCAGCACCGAGGGCTGGCCCGACTTCAGCTCCTTCGCGATAGGAGAGGGGGCGGTCGAGAACACTCGCCAGGATTCGGCCCCAGAGGCCGCTGCGCGACCCGCCACCGATCACCGAAATGTCATTGATCTCAGCACCGGACTCGAGCAGGACTTCAAGTCCATCCGCAAATGCGAAAGCAACGCCTTCCATCACCGCGCGACCGAGGGCAACTCGATCCACTTCGTGACGGAGGCCCAGAAAGGTCCCCGTCGCGTCTACATCGTTATGCGGCGTCCGTTCGCCCGACAGGTAGGGAAGAAACAGGAGCCGAGAGTCGACCTGGTCTCGCGCTTCAACCTCGGCGACGAGCGCAGCGGGGTTCGAAGCGCCTACAAGTTCGGTCACCCAAGCCAGGGAACTTGCAGCACTCAGGATCACGGACATCTCGTGCCATCGATCCGGCAGTGCATGGCAAAAGGTATGCATCGCGCGTTCTGGGTTGGGCCGAAAACGATCGTCTGCCACAAAAAGCACACCCGAGGTCCCGAGTGAGAGGGACGCGTCACCCGGCGTAACCACTCCCGAACCGACCGCGCCGGCGGCATTATCACCGCCCCCTCCGGCCACGGGGACCGGTTCCATCCCCCAATCGCGCGCGACTTCAGGACTCAGGACACCCGACTGGGCTGTCCCCTCGTACAGCGTCGGCATCGCCGATTCGTCCAGGCCAGTGCCCTCGAGCATCGCATTCGACCAGCTCCGCTTCCCCACATCGAGCCAAAGGGTCCCCGATGCATCCGAGCAATCCGTCGCGTACTCCCCCGTCATGCGGAATCGCACATAGTCCTTGGGCAGCAGCACCCGGCGAACGCGGGCGAAGAGGTCCGGTTCGTGCTCGGCCATCCACACGAGCTTGGGCGCCGTGAATCCCGGCATGGCTAGATTGCCAGTGATTTCTCGGGAGTGCTCGACGCGCGATTCAAGCGTCCGACAAGCATCTGCGCTGCGACCGTCGTTCCAGAGAATCGCAGGGCGTATCGGGCGATCGTCGTCGCCCAGCAGGGTCGCGCCGTGCATCTGGCCCGACAGTCCTATCGCGCGAACAGACTTGACTCCGCCTCGGGCGGCGATCCCAGTGACCGCCTCCTGCGTCGCACGCCACCAGTCTTCGGGATCCTGTTCCGACCAGAGGGGGGAAGGACGCGAAACCACGAGCGGAGATTCCTGTGTATCGCGGATCCCTCCGCGTTCGTCGACCACGACGACCTTGACGGACGACGTTCCGATATCGATTCCGAGATAGCTCGCAGCAGCCACTTGCAATTGACCTCGATCCTCTACTGCGCATTGGCGCGAGCCGGCGAGAACCGGCATCGGTCGATCGTAGCAGCGATGATCATCTTATTCTTCTCAATCCTTCGTTGGCCTATTGGACCTTTTCTTGAATGCGGCGCAACTTCTCCTCGAGTGCCTCGACACGAATCCGAGCCTCTTCGTTTTCGGCCCGAATGCGCTCGCCCTGGTCGACGCATTGGATGCGCGCTGGCGCGACGAACGGGCGGCGCGAATCGGCGCCGGCTGAGACTGGCGGCCGCGTGGCGCGATTACGTGCTCGACAATAAGTCCGAACGTCGCAGCAGAACGATTCCCGCCCATAGCATCCAGATCGATGAGAAGTGCACTTGATAGTCGTGCACGAATCTGAGCCGGGCATCAAGTTCCGAACCGAAGGGAGACGAAGACCGGGAGCCCACCACAATCCTGTCGTCCGGCTTTACTCTGCCGTGCACCCGTGGTCAGCAGACCGCAAGAACCGCATGGCAAACAACGAGAAGAACAAGAACAGAATCGTCCCCGTCCATTCCCCAACGGGGACGGGCACGACCAGGCCGGGGTCGGTGATTGAAACGGATTGGATATCGCCAGCAACGACGAGTTCGTCCCCGACCGCGGTCGCAACCGCACCGAGCGTCGCCAGAGAGCCATTCGCGTTCACAGCGTTCGCCGCCTCAGCCGCCACCTGGGAAGAGGTCTGTCCGGCACTCGTCAAGAAGGTCACCGCAATCCCATCGATCACCAAATCGACCGATCCTCCCTCGGCCGTGCCAGAGAAGGTGTAGGAGTACTCGGTACGGCAGGTTTGTGAACAGCCATCGAGGCCGGATGAGTTCGAATCGTCGCACTGCTCTGGCCCCTCGGTGAAGCCGTCACCACAAATGAGCGCATTGACGAAACCACCACCGAAGGACAGCGTCACTGCCAAGCCGCTGTTGTCGAAGGCCCCATCCACGCGAAGGTTGAACGCGCCCGACTCGAGGTCGAACGCGCCACCATCCGCGGGTGCCGGAGCTTCGAACTGGATCGTTCCCGCGGTGAACTGTGTGCTGGCCGGCCCGAGCGCGAAGGCGACCGCCTCGAAGGTCAAAACCTGGCCCAATCCGCCTCCGGCGTCCTCGGTTTCGTTTTCGACACCCGGCGTGATATTGGCATCGAACCCGGCAGGCAGATTCTCGGTGGCGGCCGGTGAGCCTGCGAGGTCCAATTCTCCGGTGTCGAACTCCGCTGAGACGGCATAGGAAGACAGTCCGCCTGAATCCACCGTGACGATCAGCTCGGCCGTCACCGTTCCGCCAGGTTCGACGAGGACGCTGTCCTGAATGCCACTGACCCCGGGGTCGAGGTCGAGAGCGACGAAAACCCCGGCGCGTCCGTCTTGCGCCGACAGCGTGAGAGCGAGAAGTGCGAGACCGATCATGAACTTACTCACTCGACTAGAAAATCGTTTCACCCTGAACCCCTCTCCTCGAATCGTTCCCGAAGCGCTCAGGATCCGCCTGAAATCACCAGCGACCAGGGAGTCGTTCTTCGAATCAATCATCGGTAGCCCCCGCGTTGATCCAGTCTGTGATGACCTGCCTGTCGGATGGAGGCATCAAGCCGCTAGGTGGCATGACGGACCCGAACCCGCCGACGCCAACGTGTGTGTTGTGGATCTTGTGCCAGAGGTAGCTGTTGTTGGGATCAAAGGGTTCGACGCGGTTCATCGCCGCGGGGTCGGGTGACGCCGGCAACTCGGTCGAGGGGACCCCCACGGTCTGGCTATGGGAGATGCCCTGGGTCAAGTTCAGAACTCCCGGAGGTGACGCTCCGACATGGCAGACGGTGCAATTGGCGTTGTAGACGGCCTGCACGGTGGTGTCATAGATGCTGGTGGGGCCCGTTCCGGAGTTCTCGCCACAGCGGGTTCCCAACCAGCCGTCGCCCCCCACCGCGACCGCATCCCCAAACAACTGGAGCATTGCCGGCTGGTGCGGGCTAAAACTCGACCAGAAGAGCTGATGGGTCACCTTGGCGTGTGGCATGACATATTCATCACACACCCGCTGTTCGACCGGCCCAAGCCGCGCCTGGAAGTTGGCAGATGAGCCGAAGCGCAGTTCCTCCACGGGAAGAGCCGCATGGCACATCCGGCAGGATGGCGCGAGCACGTCCTGATAGAACTGCTCCGTGAGCCCCGGCGTGTTCCAGCCTGTGGCGGTGAAGTCTTCTAACTGCACATTGGGGTCCGCGCCGCTGTACATCTTTGCGACGATCTCGGCGATCTCCAGGTTGGGCCCCGCTCCCAGCACCATGATCTCGTTCAACGTCTTGAACGCGACCTCTTGCTCGGCCTGGGTGAACGGGCTCGCGCCGAACGTATAGAGCCGCAAGTCGAACGGGACGAAGCGTGAGCCCAGCTTGATGTCCGCTCGGCTGGCGAATGCGGGGACGCCCGGAGCGACCGGGCCCGATGGGTACTCCCCCCCATGACAATTCATGCAGAGCTGCGGGATGGGGCGCTCTCCGAGGAGATCAAGGTCGGCCTTGTCGGCCCGGGACGTGACTGTCGGGTCGTTGGGGTTGTAGCCATAGACATAAAACTTGACGACCCGCTCCGGGTCGTCAAACTCAATTGGATTCGATAGCGGACTCTCGACGCGGGAATACTCCATGGCGACGGCGGCGATCGGGCCGTCCCCGCTTATGGCGTCAGCGACGTCCTGGCTGTTGGCGGAGTCGATGTCTCCGTAGTTCGTGACATGACAAGCAACCTCGAGGTCGGCGCCGCCGCCGGGGTCTTGCTGGCGACAGTACATGTCGCGACCGAACCCAAGATCGCCAGAGTTGGCGAAGATCACGTGCTCTTCGGTTCCGCCCGCGTCGCCAAAGCCGTTCGTCGCGATGAAGTCATCGAGGGTCAGGCGTTTTCCGCGCGGGTCGATCTGCGCGTAGTAATCTGCCGTCGCGGCCTCCAGGTCCGCCTCCAGCGTGGGGTCGGCCACGGGATCGATCTCGCCGAAGTTGGTTGCTGCAAAGGTCGTCAGGCCGTGGAGGAACTCTCCCGTCGTGGGGGCCTCGGGAACGACCTGCTCGCTCAGAACAACCTCGTTCTCGCAGGCATCGTAGGGCGGACCGATCGGGAGATTCGGGGTCGGCGGGGTCTGCGGGCCGCCGGTGTTGACGATGAACGTTCCGATCGGCACGGCGGGCGGACTGCTGGTGCGAATGGGGACCAAGACGATGTTGGTGTTCTGCGGAAGATTGTAGAGTACGTGTTCCTGGGGTGACGAATTCGTGATCGTTACTGTCTTAACGATGGGGGCTGCGGTCCCATCCGGAACGTGAATCTCGAGGTCGTAGGTCGGGTCGAGGCTTGGGCTCAGGACTCGCAGACAGGTTTGGCTCGTCTTGACGAGATCCATGTTGACCGTGGAGAAGTGGCTCGCGGTGTAGACGTACGTGTTGCCGACGAGGGTCGCGCTGCCTTCCTTGCGCCAGACACCGTCAGTCTCGTCGTAGTAGAGCGCCGGAATCGTTGGGGGGTATGGGCCGCCTGCAGCGATCTGCGCCGGGTCGATGGGGATCGCGACGAGCGCTGAGGCGCTGGACTTCAGATTGTACTCCGTACCACCCGCGCGGATCTCCACGCCGCCCGCGCCGTAACTCACCATAGTGTCGGTGGTGCCATCGGTTTGGAGCACCGTATAGTCCCCTGGCATCTGTTGGGGCGACATAAGATCAACCGTGTTCAAGGTAATCTCTACGAGGCCCGGCGGCGGATTGCCGTCGGCGTCCACCAGCGAATTGGCCGAAATTTCGATTTTGATGCCGGGCGGACATTCTCGTTGTGACTGGGAATTCGACCCCGGTAAGCTGACCGGGGGATCCCCAGATGCGGGGATCACGTTGCCCTGGCCGTCCTGCCAAACGGGGGCCGCGGCTTCGGGGAAACTGCTGTAGGCCTGGGTTGCGGAACGCGGCCCTGGGCAGTTGTCCGACTCGCTGTTCCTCGTGTTCTGAATCACGATCGCCGCGGTCGGGTCGACGGTGAAGACCTGTGCGCGGTTGAGCGTCCAGCGGCCACCGACGGCACCGTCATCGTAGATCTGAGACAAGAGCGCGAAGCCCGTCGCTCGAATGTTAAACACGAAGCGCTCAGCGTCCGCCACCTTTATCTGAAAACGGCCCGTCGTGTCGGTTTTCTCTGTCGCGCCATTGATCTCCACATCTGCGTTCACAATGGGATTCTCGCCCGTGTCTTCCACCCGGCCCGAGAACAGGACACCTCGGACATCGACGCGAAGGCTCAGAGTTTGGAATGCCATGCCTCCCTTGCGATCGCGAACGCGAAGCGACACCCGATAGGTCCCATCCAGGCCGGGCAGGGCCCAAGTGGTCGAAGCTGACGTGGGACTCGCGAGGGACCCGGCTCTCTCGGGCAGGGACCACTGGAACGTCAACGCGTCCCCATCGGGGTCGTCGACGCTGCTAGTCAGATCGACGGTCTTCCCGGCGGTTCCGACCCGGAGCCGGTTACCGGCGAGCGAAGCGACGATCGGCCGAAGTCGGGGAGAGTGATTGGGGATGACGAGGTTGATCGCGTGTGAGGCGGCGCCTGCGAGATTGGCCTCGGTCGCGATCGGCTGCACCAATACGGCGGTCTCCGCCCGAGCTACGAGCCGGATGGCAGCGGCGCCGGGGACGCTCGGCAGGAAGAAGTCGCCGAAGTTGTTGGCCAGCGCCGAAGAGAGTTCAGTCCCGTCATCGGACTCGACGGAAACCGAGGGGGCGAAGTTGATGCCCTCGGCAGGGGCGAGACGACGCGGGATCGTTCCATCGCTGAGCCGCAACGTTCCATACAGGGATGGGTTGCCCTGGAACTGCGCAGGGGAAATCGAGAGTCGACCGACGTTAAGTGACCCCGCCGGATCGGGAAAGACCCGACTCGTGGTCTCACAGACCGACGTGAAGCCCACCGCCCGACGACAGATGACATAGGCCCCTGGGATGAAGGCGGCTTGGCTGAACCGACCACTCAGGTCGGTCATGACAGAGGGCGTCTCGATCCCAGAGGTGACCTCCCGGAGGAACACCTCGATGGAGGGCAGGTAGATCTCGGGGATCCCCGCTGCACTGCCTTCGCGCTGGGGAGAGACCGTGATGTAGCCCGAGACGAGTTGAATGGGCTGCCGGCCCCGCTCCTTCGTACCGCCGAAATAATTCCCGAGAATCGCAAAGTCAGCAGGCCCCACCACGCTGTCGCCATCGAGGTCGCAGCGTGCTTCCGAGGTCGCGAGGCAGGAACGAAAGGCGTTGTAGTCGGCGATGCCGATCGTCGCATCTCCGTCGAAGTCCGGGTCGCAGAGGTTCCCGGTGCCGTCCCCGTCACTATCAATCTGGGTGGCATTCGCTGTGTCGAAGCAGTTGTCGCAGCCGTCGATGACGCCATCGCCATCCGTGTCGGGTTGCTGTGAATCCAGGATTCCGTTCGCGTCACAGTCTGCAGCGAACGCTTCCCCGGGAAGGGCTACCGAAACCGCGAGGACGAAGAACAACAGGCCAAAGGAGAACCAGTTGGCACAGAGCATCGGAGAGAGATCAATCCGTGAGTTCACAGCCGGCCGTGGAGCCGAACTTCCGCGCCCCTGCTCGATTCCAGACCCTGTCCGTTTCATGCTCTCCCCTTTCCTGCAATCACTCGCGTGGTCGACCGCTCGTCGACGATCCCTCCTGGCGCCGCCGACTGCCGACACTACTCGGCCGAGACGTCTACGACGCGGTCAAGGGCCTCTCCCCCTCCTGGCAGCGAGGACATGAACAGCGTGCGGTCTGTCGACCGTCGCGTTGTCCCCGGGCTGCTCTTCCATCAGCGCACAGGTGTGGGTGCCGCCGCCGAGCCGAAGCGCCACCACCCGGCGATCCCGAGCGAACGATGTCGACGGCGCGCGTTGCCTGGGGGTGGGTGAGACCAACTGCATAGGCTGATTCAGCAAATTCTTCGGAGGCTGTGGAGTTGCTGCATTGTCTCATAGCTAGACTGCGGATATCAAGAAAATTCGCACGACCGGGGTTTATTCAATGACACTAAAAAAGTGGTGAGGCTTGCGTTCGTTTCCATCGGGGTGGGGACATGACGGGGTAGGCCCACACCTTGGCCTCATCGAGAGAATTTGGAGGCCGACGATCTCTTCTCTGCCTGCCTGGGTCACTACGAGAACAGTTGGCGAGTGTCCGGAGGAAATAGGACATTCAAGCTGCCTTTTGGCACAACGTCCGAGCCTGGGCGTTATGTTAAATCCTCAGGGGCGGGGGAGTCCCG
>JAPYTP010000185.1 GCA_029941885.1 Myxococcota bacterium | reverse complement strand
TGTCGGCACCTCCCCGGGCGCTCGACGCGGCGCGCGTCTCCGCTCACCGGATCGCGCCCCGCGCGGGGAAGCGAATGCACGATCGACGGACCTCGCCCGGTCCCTGTCACCCCGCTCCGGAATCTCAGCGACCAGAGAGGAACGTCCGCAATCCGAGCAGCGCAATACCCCCGATTCCTCGGTTGCCCCCAGGTCATTCGATTCACAGTAGGGGCATTCCCGTCCCATCTCGCTCGAATCCTCACCCTGTGCTTCTCGCTGCGCGCAGACAAGAGCAAACACTAGACGCTCCGCCGCTCGCGCGCCGCGACACGGCAAGTCGCAAGCGAAGTGGGCCTCGAGCGAGCCTGCTAGCCTCGCTCCTCCATGCCCACCGAGCGCCACGCCGACTCTCGCCGCCGTCTCGAGAACATCCTCGGTCTTCCGGAATCCGCATCCGACACCGAACTCCGACAAGCCGCGGGTCGACTCCTGAGCGCTCTGCGCCGACGTCGAAATCGCGCAAACGCGTCCGCCACCTCGGAGCCGGGTCTCGGGTCGAAGTCCGGCAGCGGATCGAACGAGGCGCTCGCGAATGAGATCGAGGAACTCACGGCGAGGGTCGAGCGCTTTGCAGGGCTCGGAACCCCGGGCATTGCGCGAGCCTCGAGAGTCGATCGCACCAGCCTGGCTGGCGCACTCCTGGGCTCCGCTTTCATGCTCGCCATCCTCGTCGCCTATGCCAGCGGAATCCGAATCGTTTGGCCGGAAAGAGACGTTTCCACGGCTGAGCTGGAAGAACCGGCCCGGCTGATCATCCTCGGTCGGCTTTCCGGTGCGACCCTGCGCGTGCTCGATGCGGAGCGGGACGAACTCCTTGTCAAGACACCGGCGCAGGCCGCGATCGTCGAACTCGCGACGGGACGCTATGCCCTGGAGGTGAGTCGTGAGGACTGCCCCGACCGCTGGACCCGTTCGGTCTACTTCGAAGCGGGCACCACCCACCGCTTCGAGCCGTCACTCTGTGCCGGCGAGGGGAAATTGACGATTCGCTCCAACGTTAGGGGCGATCGCCTGATGATCGACGGCTTCGATGTCGGTGCGACCGGCGCCAACGCTCACACCCTCGGCGTCGGAGACCACGAAATCCGGATAGAAAAGACAGGTTATGTCCCGTACGAATCGCGCATCCGGATCAAGCCCGATATCGATCTGCAAGTCCGCGCCGAGCTTCGTACCGAGGAAAACAAGGGGCACGGTCTCCGTCCAAAATTGCCCGTCGCCTTCGAGACGCCGTCACTAACGGCCAGCTCGCTCCCCAGACCGGAGCCATTCGACCTCGGTAATCTCCAGGAGAAACTCGCTCCTCGTAAGTCGGGAATCGCGCCGACACGATTGCTCTCTCGCGCGGGATCAGCCGGACTCCCGGATGGGGGATCGACCGCATGGCACGATCGCGTTTCCCGGGAACTTCTGACCCGGTTCGACGGGGATGATTCAGGCCTCATCGACAGACTCGAGGAGAGCGATTCGATCTCATGCCCCCTGTGGAAGGAAATCGAGCGGGACTTCGACCGCGGCGGCCTCGGCCTATCGATGGCGCGCTACTTCGGGTTCGATGGAACGGAGTGGCACCGGGACGCCCTCGGCTTCGCGCGCAGGATGCGAAGCGCCGCCTACGCGAAGATGAAAGAGTGTGGATTGCAGACCTAGGGTAAAACCCTCCCTACCCTCGGTCTTCTTACGGGGCGCATTCGGCATTTTCAATCCAAAACTGCTCCTTTCGCCCGATACCTGCCAATCTGGAAATGCCTACCCTTGTCATCCTGATCCGACGTATTAGATGGATCTGCCTAGGAAACATCTGGCAGAATCACAGGAGGACAAAAGAAATGGTCAGTATCGTGATTGCGGACGATCACAAGATCGTAAGAGAGGGTTTGATTCGCTTATTGGAGGTACGAGAGGACTTCACGGTCATCGGCGAAGCGTCGAACGGTGAGGAGGCAGTCGCTCTCGTCATGGAAAAGCGACCCGACATCGTGTTGATGGACATCAACATGCCAAAGCTCTCGGGTATCGATGCGACGCGACAGCTCGGTAAGGCCGGCTGTAAGAGCAAGATTCTCGTGCTCTCCATGCACGAGAGCCGGGCCTACGTCGAAGAGGTCCTGCGCGCAGGGGCCTCCGGCTACGTGGTCAAGAACTCGGCTTCGAAGGACGTGCACAACGCGATCGACGCGGTGCGAAGCGGGGCATCATACCTGTCGCCCGCCATCACCCAACAGGTCGTCGACGCGATCGCTCGACCGGGAGATGCAGGACCTTCGGGAGTCTCGATGCTCACCGAGCGCGAGCGCGAGGTGCTGAAACTGATCGCCGAAGGACTGTCGTCCAAGGAGATCGCGTCAGATCTGGGCGTCTCACTCAAGACGATCGATTCCCATCGGTCGAACCTGATGGAGAAACTCGACATTCACAAGGTCTCGGGCCTGGTTCGCTTCGCGATCCGCGCGGGACTGGTCGAAGCCTGATCCCTAGCGGGACGAAATCCCGCCCAGTCGTCCGATAGAACCCGCCCGGCGCAATCGCGCTCGGCGGGTTCTGTTGTTTCCGGCTCGGAGAAGCCCTGGGAAGTGCGGTCGCGGGCGGGGATTAGCGGAGCGGTCTGAGATCGACTCGACGGTTGTAGAGCTTGTCCTTGGCGCTCGTCTCGACTTCACGAAGCGGCTCGTTGGCACCAAAGCCGCGTGCGACGAGTCGATCGGGCGCGATCGAGTGTTGCTTGACCAGGTACGCCCGAGCGGACTCCGCACGGGCCTGGGAAAGTGGAAGGTTGACCGCCTCGTCCCCATCCTGATCCGTATGGCCGCCGAGCACGAAGCGCATGTCCGCAAAGTCCGAGCCGAGCACCTTGGCGAGTTCGTCGAGACTCGTGTGGGATTCCTCGGTCAGATTCGCGGAGTTCTTCTTGAAGTGGATCTCGAAGTTCACGCGCGGAGCGCGCTGAACCGAGACCGACTCGCCCTCGGTCCGTTGCCCGTCGAGAAGCGCCGCGAGCGCATCGCTGATCACGCTGGCGTCGAGATTCTCCTTGGCGATGTACATCTGACCGGAGACCGTTTCGATCTTCGATTGGCTCGGCGTCGCACCGAGCTGCTGGTAGAGGCGCTGATTGATCGCATCCGTGTTTTCCCCTCCCTCGGCGAGGACGGGTGCGACGCTCGAACACAGGAGCCCGAAGGCGAGCCCGACCGAAAGAAGGATTGGTGCACCTGCTTGTCTCATTTGCATGTCGTTGGCCCCAGTCATTGCGTCCAGACGATGCCAAACCACTCGCTCGCACGCGAGGGAGACCCGGCGCGCGACCCGATCACGTGGGTTGGCTCCATTTCTGGGTGCCCCCGCAGCCCATCGGGTTCCTCGGTGCGATGAAATTCGTTGAGATCTCTCGCTCGAGACACCAGCAGGGGCGAGAATCCCTCACACGGGCGGAGCCGGTCGCTCGAGGACTTCATCCCCGTGGACGAGCCGATCGACGTGGTGCCCCTTGAGCTCTCGCTTCTCGAGCAGCGCTTCCGCCAGCTCTTCCGTCGTGTTCCAGACCGGTTCGAGCAAGCGTTCCGCCTCCTCGCAGTACTCGACGTAAAATTGTTCCGCGGGCCTCTCGAGACCCAGCAGCTTTGCAATCCGGGCCAGCTCCTCGCGGCCACGGCGTGCCGACCCCATCCATCGGGACCAGGAAAGCTCCGATTCCAGATCGACCGGAGCGAAGCGACCGAGTCGCAAGGCGACTCGCTCGGCCGCGATTCCCGCATAGGCGAAGACGCCGTGAGAATCGATCAGCTTCTCGGGGACAACCCCCACCTGCTCACCGCGTCGACGACCGGCGGGCGGCCGACAGTCGATCGGTAACGGCATTCCGGAGAAGGTCACGACCTCGCCCTCACCGGCTTCGGCGTCGATGGTCGCGTGCTTCAAGACGTTCGGTCCATACAGAATTTCGCAGATCGTGGCGCGGCCCGCTTCACGGTACGCCACACGTGCCAGAGCATTTGTCGACATTCATCCTCCCGAGGTTGATTGGAGCCCTCTATTCATCGGCCAAACCCACGAATAGTTGAGTGTTTCCGTACACTCCCGTCCATCGCTGCGGCCAGTCGGCCGGCGTCGGCAATGGCGCTGTGCGGGGCTGACAGGGACACCCGTTCGAGGAGCCTGGGCGACGAATGCGAGACGACGCGCGACTGGAGGACCTCGGCGATGGGGTCTACGCCTACCTGCAGCCGGATGGTTCGTGGGGACTGAGCAATGCAGGGCTGATCTCGGACGGGGAGGAATCCCTCCTCGTCGACACCCTCTACGATCTCCCCCTGACCCAGCGCATGCTCGATGCGATGCGCGACGCAACGCGCGCCGCGAGCAAGATCGACACCGTCGTGAATACCCATGCGAACGGGGATCATTGCTTCGGCAATCAGCTCGTGAGCGACGCTCGCATCATCACTTCGACCGCGACCGCGGAGGAATGGAACGAGGTGCCGCCCGGTGTGATGGCCGCGATGCTCAAGGGCGCGGATCAGATGGGTGCGGCGGGCGAATTCTTGAAGCGCGCGTTCGGTGCCTATGAATTCGATGGAATCGAGCCGACTCCGCCGAACCAGACCTTCGACGGCCGCCTCGATCTGAAAGTCGGCGACCGCAGCGTCGAGCTGATCGAGGTCGGCCCCGCGCATACGCGCGGCGACGTGATCATCCACGTGCCCTCGACCCGAACGATCTTCACCGGGGATATCCTCTTCATCGAGGGCACCCCCATCATGTGGGAGGGGCCAGTCGCGAATTGGATCGATGCCTGCGACAAGATCGTCGCGCTCGATCCCGAAGTCGTCGTACCGGGACATGGGCCGCTGACCGACACACGGGGCGCCCTCGCCGTGCGCGACTATCTCGTCTTCATCCGAGACGAGGCGCGCAAGCGGTTCGACGCCGGGCTCTCCGCCCGGGAAGCCGCCCTCGACATCCGACTCGGGGACTATTCCGCATGGCTCGACTCCGAACGAATCGCCGTCAACGTCGTCACGCTCTACCGCGAATTCGGCGACACCGCGACTCCGCCCGGTCCGATGGAGACCTTCGAGTTGATGGCCGAACTCTCTCGCTAGGGTCGTCGCGATGGCCCCGACAAGTGCGCGCCCCGATTGCCTGCATTGCATCCACTATTTTGTGACCTGGGATGCGGACAAGCCGCGCGGGTGCCGCGCCTACGAATTCAAGGCCGCGGAACTTCCGTCGGATGTGGTGCTCTCGTCGTCCGGGGAGCCCTGCCAGTTCTTCGACCGAAAGCCGGACGCCTCGAAGCGCTCGAAACTGGTACGCTAGTCGGGCGGGTCGGCCCGAGTCGACGCGTCAACGGCACCGTCGGCGTCCCGCAGAGCTGCCTCGAGGATTCGCTCTTCGTCCCGCCATCCCGTCTCGTCCTGGAGTACGCGGCATCGCGCGAGTACCCGCCCGAGCTCCGGCCCCGCCTCGATGCCGGACCGCATCGCGAAGGACGCGGTCACCACGTCGGGCTCGATGCCGCCGCGCACGCTCGCCTGCATCGCTCTGTCGAGGAAAGACTTTCCAGCCTCGAAGCGTCCCGCCCGAGCCGCATCGGTCGTGCGACCGAGATGATCTGCGCGTGCCACCCGCTCGAGCGCGTCGAGCGTCATGCCCGCCGCCTCGAGCTTCCGGGCAAGTCGACGATAGGCACGCAGGCCCGCCCCCTGGCTGACGAATTGGGCCGGGGCGAGGTGGTGACGAACGAGAACTTCGACGGCGGCGACGAGGCGGGCGTTGTAGCGGAGGCTTCCGAGCCACTCGGCGGCTCGCGTAGCACTCTCGGCCTCGTGACCGAGTGAGCGGATGCGATCCGACTCGATCGTCGTCGTCACCGGCTTCCCGAGATCATGGCAGAGCGCGGCAAAGAGCAGCGGCTCGGCGGCTTCCGGCGCAAGCGATCGGGCGATCTCCGCGGCCCGGTCGATCACCATGGCCGTGTGCACGTAGACGTCGCCTTCGGGATGCCAGTGCGGGTCCTGGGGAACGTCCTTGAGCGCCTCGATCGGTCCGAATACGGAGAGCTGACCGAGTCGATCTAGACAATCGAAGGCCTCGGACGGACGCTCGAGTTCCATCAGCATGCGCCTCAGTTCGACCGCCACCCGTTCCGCGGGAAGCGCCGACAGATCCATTCCGCGGCAGAACGCGACCAACCGCTCGTCGATCCTCGCCGCGTAGCGCGCGCAGAGTCGCGCGACACGCAGCACGCGAAGCGGGTCGATGCCGAAGGTCTCGAGGTCCGCCGCTCGCAACAGACCGGATTCGAGATCCTCGCAGCCTCCGATTGGATCGAGCAGGCGATCGTCGAGGGGATCCCATGCAATCGCGTTGATCGAAAGATCGCGGTGGCGCGCGGCCAGACGAAGCCCCGCCAGAAGTGTCTCCGGACGGGACGCGTCGTAGACATCGGAGCCGGCGCGGGGAAATGCGAGATCGGCCCCGGCTCGGGTGTGGCGCCAGACCGGAAATTGGCGGCCGACGGGTTCGGTGAAACCCAGGGGAGTGACGAGTGCGGTCACCCGGTCGTGGTGGAGGCCAAAGACTTCGAGGTCTATGTCGATCGAGGGATGGCCGAGCAGCGCATCGCGGACCCAGCCACCCACCACCAGCAGTCGCCCTCCCTCCCTTGCGAATGTCAGGGCCAGTTCGGGAATCGGGTCGGGAATCGGCCTTCCGAACGGAGGTCCGCCCCGCAGACGCAGGGCGCCGGGGGTCAAACGATCTCGTCCTCGTCGACTTCCTTCAGGCAGATCGGATGCGGGGCGAATTCGGGCCCCCCTTCCCATCCGGGAATCTCGGCGGCGGCGGCGAGCCAGGACTTCGCGATCGATTCATCGACCGCGACATCGTTGTTATCGAACCCCTCGGTGATTGATTCCCAGAGATCCCGCCCGCCGTTTTCCCACCATTCGCGGCCCGGGTTCTCGAAGTCGATTGCGAGTTTGATCATCGTCTGGCTCCTATTTTTCCTGACTTCGCGATTCTGACCTTGTCGGTCGACCCGGCGGCCCTGGTCGCCTTGGCTGCGCTCGAATTAGAACGCCGATGCGTCCGCGATCCCGGCCGCCAACCATGTCTGCCCAGATCCACCCGGCCTCGCTCGTCGAAGTTCACTCCTTCGGACTCGAGCAGCGCTCGCTGAAGATCTTCGATCTCGGGGGTGGCCCGGGGGCTCACCTCGCCCTTGGCATTGATTACGCGATGCCAGGGGCTGTCATCATCCGCTCCGAGCGCAGCCAGCGCCCAGCCCACCTGACGGGCCGCGCCGGGCATTCCGGAGAGCGCTGCGATCTGGCCGTAGGTAGCGACGAAACCGCTGGGAATCCCGTCTACGACGGCGTAGACGTGTTTCCACGTTTGGGGGGGGGCTGGATCGTCGGTTCGGTTTGCGGGTCTGGGTGTCGGCATTCGGGGTCCGTTTTTGGGGTCGTTCGGGCGACCTGAGATTTGCTTTCGTGACTCATTCATGACTCCCTCGAAGGGGTGGTTCGACAGCGCGCCCTACCCGGCCGGGACAAGGCTCTTGCGAGCCGTTCGGGCGGGCGCCCTCCACCGTCGGAGTATAGGAGGTCGTCGCGCCGTGGCCTGACCTCACCCTTCGCTGCCGGGAGTTCCCTGTGGCGGGGCTTCGAGGGCCTACGCCCCGGCCGGGGGCGCGTAGTGTCGCGACCATCAGTTCGCGATCAGGTCTCCGGCGCGGTCGGTCGGGGGTGTCTTGGGTGGGAGTCGTGTCGCGCGGGGAGAACCTGGTCTGACTCAGTATTCCGCGGAATCACTGGGCACAGCGGAAACCGATGTCGAGGTAGCGCTTGCTCGTGAGGTCGTGGTCTCGATTCGAGGCTGACGCGCTCCGCCAACCGGTGAGAAAAGATCCGCCGCGGAGGACGCCACGATCACTACCAGATTGGAACGTCGAACTCGTCCACTCCCGAACATTGCCTGCCATGTCCTGCGCCCCATAGGGCGAGGCGCCCGCCGGCTTGCTCGCGACTTTGAAAGTAGTCTGTCCCCTTCCGCAAGCGGCTCCCGCGCCGACAGCAATTACGGCGTAGCGACAACTCGCCCGCTCGTTTCCCCACGAATAGGTCGGTCCATCTGTCCCCCGTGCCGCTTTTTCCCATTCCCACTCGGTAGGCAGCCGCTTGCCCTTCCAAGCGCAGTAGGAGTTTGCCTGACGCCTATCAACGCAATTGATCGGATGGCTCTCGCGATAGTCTAGATCCCAGTTGCACAAGAGAATCGAATCCGGCTCGCTACATGACCCGTCATCTACACACTCTCGGTAGGCCTCGACCGTCACCTCCGTCGCATCGATGTTAAACGCCGCCACGGACCGGTTCCTCCCGGGCGGCTCGGCGAGATCGCACCTCGAGTCCACTGGCCGGTTGCACCCCGAGAAGAACTCCCCGGCTGGCACGCGCACCATTCCAACGGGGACCGCCTTAACGAGATTGGCCGACACTACTCGTTGGTCGCCCGCCACGAGTTCGATTCTCTCTTCGTGGCTTTCGTAACCCGACTTCTCCACTTTCACCGCATGGCGACCTGGATCGAGCTGGTGGAGCCGTGGTCCCGTCGCCCCGAACGCGCGTCCATCGATCGTGACGTTGTAGCCCAACACATTCGAGCGAACCACGAGCGAAGCATATTCCCGTTGCAGTGATTCTATCCGCTGGCCCGCTTGCTCTCGAAGCTGGTTATCTCGCTCTGAACCAGGTACATCGTCTCGGTACGCCGCAAGGAAACGTTCCCACGCTTTGACCTTGAGATCGTCGGAAACGCGACGTTTTTCGAACCTCTCAGCCTTCGAGAATCCACGCTCCATTGGAGCAAGGCGCTCCTGCCGTTTGCGGTAGGTCGCCTCCTGCTGGTTCGCCTCTTCGTCGAGATCATCCAGCGAGAAGTCAGAGGAGTCCGTCGGTTGCGTCGGCGCAACACGGGCAACCTGGCTACTCGCGCTTCCCCCGGTCGGCACGAAATAGAACGCCTCGGTCGTCAGATTGTCGCTTTGCCACGGCACCTGGCTTCCGCCCGTCTCGTCGCGGACCTGCGCCCGCGTCTTGCGGAAGACATCGACAAGCCGAACGCCCGGCTCTTGAATCGCTTCGATCAGTGCCTTCGCGTAAGGGCTGTTCCGACCGACACCGTCAGCCGCGACACTTCCAGGCTTCGTGGCGTAGGCAATCAGCGTCTCGGCCGGGGCGTCCATGGGAGCCAGTCCGCGCGAACCCGACCGCCAACTCCGCGCGAATGGATTGTTCCGACATGCATCGAGGACGACGATGTTCATTCGGTTGCGCGCGTTCGCGAGCCCGGCCGTCACCTCGCCCATCGAGACGCCACGCAGCTTGACGTATCGCTCGCTCGGGATGTCTGCGCCAACCGGGATCAGGTAGTTCTGACCGCCGACCTCCATCCCGTGACCGCCGTAGTAGAAGAAGCCAACACCGCCGCGTCTCCGAAGCCGATCCCCGAACTCGAAGATCGCCTCGGTCATTTGATCTTCGTTCTGATCGATCAGGATCACGACCTCGAAGCCGAGTCTCTTGAGAACCGCTCCGAGATCACGGGCATCGTTTCGGGGGTTGATGAGCGGGGATGAGCTGTAGCCGGAATTTCCGATCAGAAGCGCTGTGCGCGCTTCCGTTGGGGCGGCCGCGCAAGACACTCGGCTTTGTGTCACCCGCAGAACGCTTCAACGAATGTGTTG
>JAPYTP010000184.1 GCA_029941885.1 Myxococcota bacterium | reverse complement strand
GGCATCCGCTCCGTCCCCGGCTCGAGGTGCATGGGCTGCCCAATCTCCCGATCGACCGCCCCCTGCGACTCGTCGCGAGCCAACGAGGATTCGCTGCGTCCTTCGAAGGCGAAGAGGCCCGCGCGGCAGAGCGTCATCATCGAATCGAGGGACGTGCGATCAGGGGCCAATCGCACTTCCGTGCAATCACCCGTTCCGACCGGATCCGCAGCGCGCTGATAGGGGCCCTCGGGCGCCGGCGCGACGAAGACTCCATGGTCCGTCGACAACGCCACGCCGTCACGGGCCCAGACGAGGGATCGCACGCGTGTTCCAGGAGCGAGCACGGGCCGGTGAAGCTCCCAGACGGCCGATTTTCGGTGCGCGGCGGTCGCGGGGTCGAGGCCGGACTCGAGCCCCCGGATCGCGATCAGATCGGGATAGATCAAGGCGAGACGTTCGCCGAACGAGTCGAATGTCAGGGAGACGACCTTCGATTCGTTCCTTGGCCGCGGCAGCGCATGTCGCTTGCGGTCGAGTACACGGAGTCCGACCGGTGTGACCCGGCCTCCGATCGAAACCAACCGGTTCCCGCCGAGCAGCCACGCCTCCGCAGACCCGCCGGGTGTGACGGGCCCGGACTCGCCCGCTCGACCCCCTGCGACTCCACGCAGGGCAACCCGCGAGACCCCGGCCCCGACCCCGTCGAACTCGAGCGGCTGGAAGATCGCCCCCGACGACGACCAGTAGGCGCCGACTTCGCTCGCGACCAGCAGGACGTTGCCTGATACCGCGAGGTCGTGGATCCCGGGATTCCCCTTGGCGCCGGGCAGTGGACGTCGGACGGGTCGGCCGGATCGATGCCATCGATAGAGCCCCTCGGCGGTCGCGATCCAGAGTTGGCCTTTCTCATCGAACGCGAGGTCCCTCACCGACGGCAGCAACGCGCGCATCCGATCGCCGCCCTGGTTCGCCAACGAATCGCGCCGGTCGCCCGCGACTCGCCAAGAAACGCCGGCCGAATCTCCGACCGCGAGATCGCCCTGCCTCGATCTGGCCAACGCGCTCGGGGCCTCGCCGCGCCGCGCCCCCGCCTCCTGGTGTCGCCAGATCCCGGCGCCGAGCGATCCGCCCAGATGTGCGCCGGTTTCCAGGGGCTCGGAACCCAACGCCTGGGCACGAACCTCCGAAGGCACACTCTCCCCGGCGGGTCCTGTCAGCAGGAGCAGGGCCCCGAAAGCACCTCTCCACCGCCGCCGAGGCCGAGGCCGACGCTCGGGAGAGCAAGTGGATCGGGTCGATTCCTTTCTCATGCCTCACGTCAACGCAAGGAACATGCCGGCTCGTCGCCGGCTCTCATGGACGTCGGGAGTCCTCAGTCGCTCCCGGCTGACCGCGTGAACCCACGATTTCGTCGCGTCCGTATCCGCGCCTTCACCAGAGCACAAATCGGGCGCCTTGACGCCGACGGGCCCCTCGCGAAGAATCGACCGGGATGGCTCGACGAAAATCGTCCAGCGAACGAGGAACGCGCCGCGTGGATCGCAGCACGATCGAATGCCTGTGCGCCGGGCTCGTGATCGCGGCGCTCGGCTGTCTTTCCGGAGGCCCAACGGAACCCCCGGAACTCCCCGACGCCGACGCCCGTGACCGGCAAATCCTCACCCTCGAGCGGTCGATCGCACGGGACCGACGCAGTCTCGAGGACCTCGTGACCAAGCCCCGCGACGAAAACATGCAGGAACTCCACGATGACGCCGTGCTGCGCGAGATCGCCGCACGAATCACAGTCGAAACGAGGCGTCTGCGAACCCTGCGAAGCCAGCACGGCCCGTCGGGCGATCGAGCCCCCACCCCCTGATTCCTCTCCCAACCCTGCTCGCCCCGCATCCCCCGGTTGCGAGCGGGCCCGATAGAATGTCGACCGTCATGTCTTCCGACTTTCCCGACGCAAGAGAGCCCGCAGACGATCCGCAAGCGATGCCCATGCGGGCCCGCGACGTGGGATCCGTCGTCGTCCTGGCCGGCGGCGTCGGGGCCGCTCGTTTCCTGCGCGGAGTCGTCCGATCCGTTCCCAGCGAGTCGCTGACCGTCGTCGTCAACACAGGCGACGATCGCTCGTTCTACGGCGTGCACGTCTCCCCCGACATCGACATCGTGACCTACACCCTCGCCGATCGGATCGATCGGGAGCGCGGCTTCGGACTGGCCGGCGACACCCATCATCTGCTCGACCGACTCGCTGCCCTCGGACACGACACTTGGTTTCGACTCGGAGATGCCGACTACGCGAATTGTCTTCATCGAACCCTACGCCTCTCCCAGGGTGCCGGTCTGGACGTCGTCACCGACGAATTGAGACGCGCCCACGGTCTGTCGCTGCGCATCCTGCCCATGTCGAACGACCCCTGCCCGACCTTCGTCGAGCTCTCCGACGGAAAGCGGATCCATTTCGAGGAGTATCTGGTGCGCGACGGTGCCCCGCCGGACGTCAAAGCGATCGATCTCGAGGCCGCGGCACGGGCCACCCCCGCGCCGGGTGTGCTCGAGGCGATCGGCCGCGCCGATATGATCCTCGTCTGCCCGAGCAACCCGATCGTCTCGATCGGACCGATCCTCGCGATGCCCGGTCTTCGGAGCGCCCTCGACGCCTCGAACGCACCGATCGTCGGGGTGTCGCCGATCCTGGACGGCGCACCGATCAAGGGCCCAGCCCATACGCTGCTTCGGGCGCTCGGGGTCGAGGTTTCAGCGCTTGGCGTCGCCCAATTCTATTCCGATTGGATGGACGGCTTCGTCTTCGATGAGCGCGATTCTGCGCTTCTCCCGATGATCGAGGGTCTCGGCCTCGAAGCGATTTCGCTCGACACGATGATGGTTTCGGCGGCGGTGTCGCAGTCGGTCGCCGAAGCGGCCCTCGCGGTCGCGGATCGACTCCGAGAGCGACGACGATGACCGTGGCCCTGATTCCGGTCAAGCGGCTCGAGGAGAGCAAGTCGCGGCTTCTCTCCCGACTCCCGGACGCGAAACGCCATGCGCTGACGCTGGCGATGCTCGAGGATCTACTCGACGCGCTCTCACGAACCCGGGGACTCGAACGGATCGCCGTCACAACCCCCGACCCGATCGTCGCGGAGCGGGCGAGCGCCGCTGGCGCAGAGATCCTGATGCGGCCCGAGCCCGGCCTGAACGCGGCCCTCGAGGATGGGAGCGTGCGACTCTGCGCTCCCACGAGCGACCCCGGTGCAACGCCGAGCGAGGACGGCATCCTCTTCGTGCTGGGAGATGTTGCCGGCGCAATGGCAGAGGATTTCGAACGACTCCTCACAGCCGCTGCCGCCGATGGAGATCCGGGGATCTGGCTCGCTCCCTCGTCCGACGGCGGTACCTCCGCGCTCCTTCACCGTCCCCCGGGCGTGATCCCTTGTTGTTTCGGACGCGATTCCGCCAAACGACATCGTGAAGCGGCGGCGAATGCAGGTGTCACCTATCACGAGATCGAGTTGCAATCGCTTGCGATCGACCTCGACCAGCCCGAAGACCTCGAAGCCTTTCTCGCGACGAGCGGAGGCGGGGCGCGAACCCGCGCGCTGCTCGAAACCACGGGTGATCCAGAACAGGACATGCCCTCGTGAACGAAGTCCCCGCAAGCATTCGCCTGATCCCGCTCCCGGGGCTGCCCGAGGTCGAACCGAAAACCGATCTCGCGGCGCTGATAAAGGACGCAGCTCACGCGGCCGGTATCCCCCTCGCGGGCAATATCGTGGTCGTCTGTCAGAAGATCGTCTCGAAGGCAGAGGGTCGACTGGTCCCGCTCGAGAGCATCGACCCAGGCGAGGAAGCACGAGAGATCGCGGCCGCACACGATCGCGATCCCCGCCAGGTCCAGATCGTGCTCGATGAGAGTCGACGCGTGGTCCGCCGAGGCAACGGCGTACTGATCACCGAGACGCGCCACGGATTCGTGTGCGCCAACGCCGGCGTCGACCTCTCGAACGCGCCCGGCGAAGACATCGCGGTGCTTCTGCCGATCGACCCGGATGCCTCCGCGCGAAGGCTCTACGAAGCCCTCTCGGAGCCGGACGCGCCGACCCCGGTCATCATCACCGACACCTTCGGGCGGCCCTGGCGCGATGGTCTGGTCGACGTGGCGCTCGGATCGGCGGGCCTGGCACCGATTCGTGATGACCGCGGATCGCGAGATCGTGCGGGACGCGAACTGCTCGTCACCCAACCCGCCACCGCGGATCAACTCGCTGCGGCGGCCGGACTGCTCATGTTGAAGAGCGCCGGGATCCCGGTCGTCGTCGTCGAGGGGTTTCCGATCGAAGGGGACGGCGGGGTCCGTCAGATCCTGCGCGATCCCGCGACCGATCTCTTCCGCTAGCCGAACCCGGCGGAGGCGAGCAACCGCAAGGGCTCGTGCGTGCCGGAGAAACCCGGCTACTCCTCCGCCTCTCTCTCGGGAAAGGCGTGTTGGAAGCAGGTCTTCCAGACCAGGTCGAGGCCCTCGCCCTTTTGCGAGGACGTCGCGATCGGCTTCCCGAAATCCTCGCCGATCTCGTCCCGGAGTTTTCGGGTCCGCTCCTTGCGCTTCATCAGCTTGAGCTTGTCGGTCTTGGTGACAACCACGCGTCCGGGGACCGAGCGCTCCGCCAACCATCGAAGCAGCAGACTCTCGTCCTCGCTCCAGCTGCGCCGAAGATCCTGGAGCACGAAAGCGAGGCGCAGCTCCTCCCGGTTGGCCAGATATCCCTCGGCCAGACGCTGCCAACTGGCCCGCTCCTTGCGGGACACCTTGGCCCAGCCATAGCCGGGCAGATCGACGAAGCCGAGATCGCCTCGATCGGTGCGGATCTTGAACAGAACGAGATCCCGCGTCTTGCCCGGGGTCCCGCTCGTGCGCGCGAGCTTCTTGCGGCGTGCCAGCGCGTTCAGCAAGCTCGACTTGCCCACATTGGATCGGCCGAGAAATGCAATCTCGGGTAATCCACTGGGCGGGAGCTTGTCGAAGCGCGGCGCGGACGCAATCAACTCGGCATCCAGGATCTTCATGCGCCCATCCCTTTCATTCGCCCGTCCGAGTGCGCGGAAATTTCTTCGAGTACCGGCTCGAGACGCGCCAAGGCGGTCTCGATGGTCTCGCGCCCAAGGGCGTAACAAAAACGCAATCTTCCTTCCGCCGCCTCGCCGAAATCGATTCCCGGCGTGATCCCGACGTGGGCGCGTTCCAGGAGTTCGAAGGCCAGTCTTCTCGAGTCCGATCCGAATCGCGTCGCGTCCGCGAGCACGTAGAAGGCACCCTCCGGGTCGCGATCGATCCCGAAACCCATTCGGCGCAGTCCTTCGACGAGTAGCGACCGCCGCTCCGTGCAGGCTTCGAGCATTTGCGCGGCCATCCCCGCACCCTCTTCGAGTGCGGCGATGCCGGCGCATTGAACGAAGGAATTCGCAGAGATGAACAGATTCTGCTGGAGAATCTGGAGTCGCCTCGTAGCCGCCTCCGGCGCGACCACCCATCCGAGCCGAAAACCCGTCATCGCGTAGCGCTTCGAGAAGCCGTCGAGTACGAAGGCCTCGTCGCCTAACGAGAGTGCCGAAGTCGTCTGATGCTCGTCGTAGACCAGCCCAGAATAGATTTCGTCCGAGATCAGCGTCGGACCGAGTTCGGCCAGCCGCTCCATGACCGCCCGAGGCTGCACGGCGCCGGTCGGGTTGGCCGGAGAGCCCACGACGATCGCCTTGGTCCTCGGCGTGATCGCGGCGGCAACCCGATCGGGATCGATATGCCAGCCGTCCTCCGCCGCGGTGGGGACGAGTACGGGCTCACCGCCGTAGAAGCGGACGAAATTCGGATAGCACGGGTAGTGCGGGGTCGGGATCAGGACCTCGTCGCCCGCCTCGACCAGACACGCGAAGGAGAGCGTCATCGCGCTCGACGTACCCTGCGTCACGAGCACTCGTTCGACAGGAACCGAGCGACCCACTCGAACTCCGAGATCGGCGGCGATGGCCTCGCGAAGCGGCCAGATGCCTCGGCTGTCGGTGTAGTTCGTCTCGTCGCGAGCGAGCGCGTCCGCACAGGCTCGGCTGGCGGCCGGCGGTGGCGCGAATTCCGGCTCGCCCAACTCGAGATGGGCGATTTCGACGCCCTGTCGCTCCAGTTCCGCAGCGCGCTCGAGGACCTCCATGGCCAGAAAGGGCTCGAGGGCGTCCGATCGGACAGTCCATTGGCGTGGCTTGCGGGGATTCGGGGCGGACATGCACCCCGGTTAGCCCGACGGCTGAGCGCCGTCAAGGCATCCAAACGTCCAAGTGTCTGAAATCAAAGCTATTTTTGGGCCAACACGCTTTGACACGCCGATCGCCGATCGCTAATCTCGCGCCAATCCACGTCGGGCCCTCGACTCGCGTCCCGGCGGCTTCGTGCACCCATCTCCTTCAACTCAGCACTCTTCGAGCCCCTCCCGCGCGACGAGCAAACGGACCCAAATCCCATGTCCAAGGGTGTACAGATCGCCATCGGCGCCACCGCCATCGCACTCCTGCTCGGCTGGTACGGGATGAGCCAGGTGGACGAGGGTCTCTCCTTCCAGTACTTCCAGGATCTCAACGAGTTCCATGCCAGCGCGTCGGAGATGGTCGGCCGATCTGCGCGCGTCCACGGATACGTCGCGAACGAGTCGATCGAACGAGATCTCGACGCCAAACTGGTGCGCTTCGCGGTGCAAAACAACCCACCGCATGCCGGCGGGCCGGTCGGCGAGACGCTGTCGGTCGTCTATGACAGCCTCGAGACGCCCGACCTCTTCAAGGACGGTGCTGAGGTCGTGGTCGAAGGTCAGCTGGTCCTGGCGAGTGGAACTCGGCTATTCGAAGCGAACAACGTGATGGCGAAGTGTCCGTCCAAGTTCGAGGCCCAGGCGGGTCCGAGCGCGGAACCGAGCATCGAACTCTGAGCCGCGTCCCAACCTCATCGCGCAGCGGGAGACCCTGCAGTCCCTCGAAATCGACGCCCCGCCGAAGATCCATCCGGGTCGACCGGACGGGGGCCTGGAGAAAACCAGCCCATGGCTGACCTCGGACTCTACGCACTTCGGCTGGGTCTATTATTTTGTGCCCTCGGGATCGGCGCCGGGATCTACGCGGGGGTTTCCGGCCGTTCAGAGTGGACCCGCGTGGCGGAGCGTTCGGTCTATCTCGTTTTCGCGACGACGTCGCTCGCGATGGGCGCGCTCTTCTGGGCGCTGGCCAGCAACGACTTCTCGCTCTCCTACGTGGCGGCACACTCCGCTCGCACGATGCCCCTCCACTATCGTCTGGGGGCGCTGTGGGGCGGGCAAGCCGGGTCGCTGCTGCTCTGGGGATGGATGCTGACCGCCTACGCTTCCGTCGCAGTACTCAGCAATCGCACGCAAAACCGGAGCCTGATGCCCTGGGTCTGCGTCGCGATGCTCGCGAACGCCGCCTTCTTCATCGGTCTCGTGAATTTCGAGTCGCTCCCGTTCGAGGCCGTCCCCCATGTCAATCGACTCTCCGACGGGAACGGATTGAACCCGCTCTTGCAGCACCCGGTCATGCTGATCCACCCGGTCATGCTCTATACGGGCTTCACGGGTTTCGCCCTGCCCTTTGCCTTCGCTTTCGCTGCCCTCGTCTCGGGCGAATTGGGCACGACGTGGTTTCGCACCACACGCCGCTGGACGCTCTTCGCCTGGACCTTCCTCTCGATCGGAATCATTCTGGGTGGCCGCTGGGCCTACGAAGTCCTCGGATGGGGCGGCTATTGGGCCTGGGACCCGGTCGAGAATGCCTCACTCATGCCCTGGCTCGCGGGGACCGCCTATATCCACTCGGTCATGATCCAGGAAAAGCGTGACATGCTGAAGACTTGGAACCTCGTCCTGATCGGCCTCACCTACGGGCTCTGCCTCTTCGGAACATTCCTCACCCGAAGCGGTATCGTCCAATCGGTCCATGCCTTCGCGAACTCCGATAGCTTCGGCCGGATCTTCCTCTTCTATGTCGTGATCGTCCTCGCGGCTTTCGTGATCGCCCTGCTCTATCGCCTTCCGAAACTTCGAAGTCCGAACAAGCTCGAGAGCGTCCTTTCCCGTGAAGCCAGTTTCATCATCAACAACTGGATTTTCATGGCGATCCTCTTCGTCGTATTCGTGGGCACGATGTTTCCGGTTTTTACCGAGGCGATGGGGGGTGTCCGACGCATCCTCGGCCCGCCCTACTTCAATACTTTCGCCGGGCTGCTCGCCCTGCTGCTGCTCGTAATGACCGGCGTCGGGCCGCTGATCGCCTGGCGCCGCGCCAGCATCGCGAGCTTGAAGCGCCAATTCGTCCTGCCTGCGACGGTCGGAGTCGCCGTCAGCCTCGGAATGCTCGCGTACTTCGGAACCCTGCCGGGCTATTGGGCGATCTCGGCCTGGGGGCTCGGTGCCTTCGTCCTCACGACGATCAGCCAGGAATACGGTCGTGCGGTCGGCGCACGCATGCGGCGACTGAACGAGAGTGCCCCCACCGCGCTGCTGACGCTCCTGCGCCGAAATCAGCGCCGCTACGGTGGCTACATCGTTCACTCCGGCGTCGTGATTCTGATGTTGGGAATCTCGGGAGCGGCTTTCAACGAACAGAAACTCGAGAATATCCGCCCGGGCGAATCGACTTCGATCCGGGATTTCCGGCTCCACTATCTGACGGCCGATGCCATCCCGGCGCAACACTATGGGGGCGCCAAGGCGCGACTCGCCCTTTACCGCGGCGGCGACGAGGAGGGCCGCGGCGAAAAGGCCCTGGCCGTCATGACGCCCGAAAAGCGCATGTACTGGCTCGAACAACAGCCGAACTCGATCCCGGCGATCTACTCGAGCTGGCGTGAGGATCTCTACGTGATCCTGACGGCGGTCGAACCCGACGGCTCCGCGACCTTCAAGATCTATCACAATCCCCTCGTCAATTGGGGTTGGGCAGGGGGCGCGATCTTCGTATTCGGCTGTCTGATCGTGCTCTGGCCTCATCCGGAACGGCCTCATCCGGAACGGCCCCGCCCCGAACGGAGCCCTGAAGCCCTGCCCGCCTCTGGGCCTCGAGCATGATCGGTTCCCGCGGAGCCCAGTCGATTGCCGAGGTCGCGTTCGCTCCCCGTGGTTCTCGCCGCATGCGGCGCGCCCTCGCCCTTTCGATCGCCTCCTTCTGCACCCTGATGGCGATCGCAACCGGCGACTCGGTCGCACAGCATTCGGCGGACACCGGATCGGCGCCGCCTCCGCCGCCCGGACCGGGGCAGATTACGGTCCAGATCGTCACGGACTCGCCCGCCACGTCGATCGAAGGGATCGGGATCGCGCTCTACGCCCTCTCACCGGACGGAAGACCGGGCCTGACCGACGCCGTAACCGATGCCGCTGGCCGGGTGACCTTCGCCGGAATCTCGAACGACCCGAAGATCGTCTACCTCGTGGGCGCACGTTATGCAGAAATCCCCTTTGGCGAGCGTGTGGCCTTCGGTCCGGATGTGACCGAAGCCCTCGTCGAGATTCGCGTCTCCACCCCGACTGATCAGGTGACGGGCGTGCGCATCGAAGAGGTTCGGGCGCGGATCGATTGGATGGGGGACCGGGTCGTGGTCACCGAAATCCTGACGCTCGTGAGCAGCGGAGATCGCGTCGTTCAGCTCTCCGAAGGGGATCGTGACGAGACGATCTTCCTCCGCATGCTTCCCGAGCAGGCCCGGGGGTTCTCCGCCGGTGCGAGCTCGATCGGCGACGGTCTCGCCTTCACGGAGGGTGGGGTCCGCTTCTTTGGCCCGCTCTATCCTGGAGAGCAGCACATCGAATACCGCTACAGCCTTCCCGTCTCCCTCGACGCCGCTGCCTCCGGT
>JAPYTP010000183.1:5154-9875 GCA_029941885.1 Myxococcota bacterium | reverse complement strand
AGGGCGAGACGCCGCACGGGCGGATGCACCGGAGGGACGAGTTCTCCGATGCTGGAATCGTAGACGGGGACCTCGAGCCCTGTCGGGCGCATCCCGCCCGCATTCGAGAACGTAGTCTGGTCGCGAAGCACCTCGCAGGCGTCCTCGTAGCGCGAGACATAGACGAATCCGCCCCCGATCCGAGCGATCGGCGCATGCCGGCGAAACTCTCCCATCAAGCCCCACATGGTTTGGGTTTGCGAGGCATCGAAGGGGTCGAAGCTGAGTGCGCGGCTCATTTCGTCAGTCCGGGTAGATTTTCGGCCAACGTTTCGAAGGTCCAGGTATCGCCCTCGCGAGCGATCGACTCCCCCCGGCTCGGAGCGGCAACGCGCAGAATTCGGTCGCCCCAGACCTCGAAGACGTTTCCGGAGATCCCGCGTCCGGCCTCGCTACAGAGAAAGACCGCGAGAGGCGCGAGGTTCTCCGCCGTCTGGATTCCCCACTCGGACATGATCTCCTCTTCGGGTTGGTCGCTGTTCGCGGCGAGCTGCGAGATCCAGGCATCGACCATGCGTGTGCGGGTTGCGCCCGGCGCGATGCAGTTGCAGGAAATCCCACGACTCGCGAGTTCGCTGTGCCCGCTCAACGTGAGGGAGAAGGCGCCTGCCTTCGATGCGCTGTAGGCCGCGACCGCCTCGGTCCCTTCCCAGAACGCGCCGGAGGTCGTGTTGATGATCATCCCCGTCCCCTGCTCGAGCATCTGGGGAATCGCCGCTCGCATGCAGTTGAATGAACCGGTCACATTGACGCTCAGCACCCGGTCGAAGGCCTGCGCCGAATGTTTCTCGAGCGTCCCCCGAAATTCAATCGCGGCGTTGTTGACCATCGCGTCGAGGCGACCAAATTCTCGGCATGCGTCCGCGACGATGGATCGCGCACCGTCCTCCGACGAAACATCCGCGCGATTCGCAACGGCCCGCCCACCGGCGGCGAGAATCTCGTCCACGACATCGCCGGCCGGTCCCTCGCTCCGATCTCCTCCCTCGAGATCGGTCCCGAGATCGTTGACGACGACGCTGGCGCCTTCGCGTGCCATCGCGAGCGCATAACCGCGACCAATTCCGCGCCCGGCTCCCGTAATCGCAACGACCCTGCCCGCGAGTCGCTCTCCCGCCGCCTCACCGCCCACGCCGGTTACTCGCCTTCCGAAGCGGCATCGCTCTGGATCTGCAATGCATTGTCAATCACGCTGTAGCCCTCGAGGGCGAGCCCGTGACTCAGGCTGTCTTGCATCATGGTTCGAATCATCAAATTCAGAGCGACCCGGGTATTTCGGAGCGTGGCGTGACTCCGCTCCGCAAAAAAAGCGGCGAGTTCCCGGGCGCGGGGCATCAGGTCGTCGGGGGCAAGGACTTCTCCGGCCACACCGAGATCGACGGCCTCCTTCGCACTGATCCTCTGCTGGGTCATGAGAAAATATTTTCCACGATTCGGACCGAGCAGGAGAGGCCAGACGAGATGGCTGCCATCGCCGGGCACCACTTTCCAGTCGCCGAAGTGGGCGATGTCTTGAAAGTCCGCGGTCTCCGAGACCAGCACGATGTCACAGAGGGCCATGATTTCCGCGTGGACTCGAGCCGGGCCGTTCACCGCGGCAATCATTGGAACGTGTATGTCGAGAAGATTCTGGATGAGGCGCCGGCCCTCGAGATACGTACGATTCCAGCCGGCGGGCGTCGTGAAGTCCCAGTCGCTCGCCGACATCTCGGTACAGAATACGTCCCCCGTGCCGGTCAGGATGACGACTTTGGTTTCGGGGTCGTTGCCGATGTCCGCAAAGAGCAGGGGAAGCTCACTGTGCATCGTTTCCGTGAGGATCAGCGGTCCGCCGTCGGTATGGAGGGTCACCTCGAGGACGCCCCCTACCCGCTCGATTCGTGCGCAGCTGTATTTACTCTGATAGGCCGAGAGATCGATCAAGCGTGCGCTCCTTCGAATGGGCGGTTCTAGACGCGGAGGGGAAGGCTCGTCAGGCCGCGAAGCACCAGGCTGTCGCGATAGGCGAGCGGGCCATCGGCCAACTCTAGCGCGGGGAAACGCTCGATCAGACCTCCGATCATCATCGAGAGCTCGGACCGGGCGAGCGATGCGCCCATACAGATGTGCGTGCCCCCGCCGAAACCGAAATGCTGGATATCGCGTCTCCGAATGTCGAGGCGATCGGGCTCTTCGAAGCGTTTGGGATCACGGCTCGCCGCGCCGGTCAGGATCGAACAGACCTCGCCCGCGCGAACCCGGGTCTCGCCGAGGTCGAAATCCTCGTTGCTCACCCGCTGGACGAGCTGATTGGATCCATCGAAGCGAAGAAGCTCGTCGATGGCGTTTCCGAGCAGGGACGGATCCGCGCGCAGGAGCTCGAGCTGATCGGGATGACGCAGAATGGCGAGCATCCCGAGTCCGATCATGTCGGCCGTCGTTTCGTGTCCCGCCTGGATCATCAGGACGCACAGGGCCACGAGCTGCTCGTCCGTCAACTTGCCCTTGTCGTCCTCGGACTCCATCAGGACGGTGATGAGATCGTCCTCTCGGTGGATCCTTCGATGTGCGATCAGGTCGAGGAAATAGTCCGTAAATCCGTTCGTCGCGGCTTCCCCCGCCGCTTCGACCTCCGGCGTCACTCCCGAGACATCGCCTCGGCGAGCGAAGTCGTTCAACCATGTGTGGAAGATAGGAAGGTCGTCGCTCGGCACACCCATGATCCCGCAGATCACCGCAGTCGGAAGCGTGTAGGCCAGGTCCGCAACGAGATCGAAACGACCCATCTCGGCGGCGCGATCGAGCAGCCCGTCGACGACCTCCTTCATCAGCGGCTCGTAGCGCGAGATCGCGCGGGGTGTGAAATGACGCGCCAGCATCGCTCGAATTCGATCGTGCTCAGTCGGATCCATGTAGAGAAGCGTCCGCTTCATCAGTTCGAAGAAGCCCTGGCCGGACGGGCCGGTATCAAAGATCGCCGCATTGCGTTCGTCGCTGACGAGCGCGTGATTGGAAAGAACGGCGACGGCGTCGGCGTGGCTGCAGAGGATCCACGCTGGATGTCCGTGCAGCGCATCACTGCGAAGACGCGGCTCCACCTCCTGTAGCCGCCGCAGATAGGGATAGAGTTCGCCGCGACGAGCGGGGTCGAGGATGACGGCGAGGATCTCTTCTGCGTTCGCAATCGATGCCGGTTCGGGGCCATCGAACGTGAAGCGATCGGCGAGATCGAGGGGTGAGGGGCTGGCCATGGGAATTCTCGTTGCCGCGCCCCTCCTCGGTGCATGCCGACCAGGGATGGTCGGGGGACGCTCAGCCAACGGTATCTCCGATCGGACTAAAATCAAGCGCTTGCTTGATTTTTGAATTCTCGATCGAACGGCTACGCTGGCGGTTCATGGCCAAGCGAAAAAAGACCGACGATCGACGCAGACAGATCGCTGCCGCCGCGGGCGCGCTCTTCGCCGAACAGGGAGTGCGGGCTACGACGGTGCGAGATATCGGTGACCGCGTCGGCCTGCTCTCCGGCAGTCTCTACCACCACTACAAGACGAAGATCGACATCGTTCATGAGATCATGGGGGACTACGGTGAGGACCTGGTCGCACGCTACGACCGCGCCGCACTCCCGGGAGGCACCTCGGTCGAAAAACTCCGGCGCCTCTTCCAGGCCTGCTTCGAGGCGAACCTCGAACACCCCGACGAGGAAGCCATTCTGATCCGTGAGCTGGACAGCCTCTTTCGAGAACCGGAGTTCGCCTACATCCATGAGACCCTATCGAGAATCGAGGATATTTTCGTCGGCGTGATCGAGGAAGGAATCCGGCGGCGGGAGCTTCGAGCGGATGTCGATGCCCGCTTTGTCTACCGGATGATGATGGACGTCATGGGCGCAGTTCCGCGATGGTTCGACGCGCGAACGCATGACGAGAGCGAGGTCGTCGATCAGTGGATCGAGACATTTTTCCACGGAATCGGGCTCGAAAACGAGGCTTAGACTCGAGTGAGGCCATCGGAAGTCGTAAGGCGAGGCGGCCCGTGGAACGATCGTTCCGTCGCCTCGATGCTATTCGAGCGCCCAGCGCGTCGGGCCGTCGATCGCAACGAGCTCGGACTTGAACTCTCCGAGCATCAGATCCATCAGCTTCGCGCTGCCGTAGAGGCGCTCGCCCCCGATGCGATCGCCCGAGCCATAGATCGAGCCCATCAGCTGATGATTTTCGAGTTCGCCATCGATCCGGAGGCGTAGCTGATACTCGTGGACACAGGCGACGCTGCTCGCCCACTCGCCGATCAGGATCGTCTCCTCCACGAGCGGCATGAAATCGCGAAGAAAAGCCGTGTAGTAGCGCCGGAGCGTATCTCCACCGATCAGTTGTCCGCCGGGTGGATGAAACTCGAAAATCGGTTCGTCAACGAGAGTTTCGAGTAGCGGATCGTACTCGCCATTCTGCTCGAGCTCCGCGTGCAAGCGAGTGATCGCCGCCATCTCGTCCGCCGTCATCGTGCTTGGCTTCATGTCCCCGATCGATCCATTCGACATCTTCGACCTCCGATCAGAACCGTAGCAAGCGCTTGATTTATTTCAATCGTTTGCCATGATGCGGGAGAGTCGAGGCCAGCCGTGCGCCCAGCGCCCAGGCCTGTGTCCTCGCTCCACTCTCCCACGACCAAGATCCCACGACAACACCACAAGACAACAC
>JAPYTP010000183.1:0-5054 GCA_029941885.1 Myxococcota bacterium | reverse complement strand
GACAACACCACAAGACAACACGGCAAAGAGGAGGCGCTCGAGAATGTCCAGTTGGCTCTCAGACGACGAGATGAAGGAAGTGGTGGGCGCGGAGGGCGTGGAGTCGCCGATCCCGACCCAGGTCGTATCCAATGGGGAGTTCAATCCGATGCCCCAGAGCGAAAGCCAGCGGCGCGTCGCGCAGCGCATTGACGAATTGGGCGAGCGTTATGCCAAGCCCCACGGAATGAATCGTCGTGACTTCTTGAAGACCGCGTCGGGCATGGCCGCCGCTTTCCTGGCCATGAACGAAGTCCACGGCGGGGTCTTCGACGTCTCCACCGCAGAAGCGTCAGACTTCTCCGCGGCGAAGGATCGGTTCGCGCGAACCGAAGGTCAGCTGATCTTCGATGACCAGACGCATTTCAACCGCGACGACCTGACCGATCCGGAACCGATCGACGTAGGCCATTTCGCGTCGAAGCACTGGAATCCCGGCATGCTCGACGAGATGGGAATCATCCACGAGCGATTCCAATTCGAGAACTATCTCAAGGAAATCTATCTCGACAGCGAGACGACCGCCGCGCTCCTGAGCACGGTACCGTTCGAGGATCGCGGCTGGCTGATCTCGAATGAACAGATGGCGCTATCGAGGGACCTCGTCAACGGCCTCGCGGGCTCCAGGCGAATGTTGATCCACTCCGCGTTCACACCGGGAATCCCCGGCTGGATGGACGGCGTCGACGAAGCCATCGAACGTTTCAAGCCCGACTCCTGGAAGGGATACACGATCGGAGACCCCCTTCGCCCGGCGAACGCCAAACACCCCTGGCGGCTCGACGACGAGAAACTGGTCTACCCCTTCTATGAGAAGATCCAGAAAGCCGGGATCAACACGGTCTGCGTCCACAAGGGCCTGCTTCCGCGTGATTTCGAAAAGAGCATGAAAGACGTGTGGAAACACGCCACCGTCGACGACCTGGGCAAGGCCGCTCAGGACTGGCCTGGCATCAACTTCGTCATCTATCACTCCGCCTACCGTCCCTTCGTCGAGATCCCCGACCTCGACGCCGCGAAGTTCGAGGAGACCGGATACATCCAGTGGGCGAGCGACTTCGCCGAGATTCCGAAGAAATTCGGCGTGAGAAACGTCTACGGTGAGATCGGGACCTCCTTCGCAAACGCGGTTGTGACCCACCCGAGGCTGGCCGCCGGCTTCCTCGGAACTCTGCTGAAGGGCCTCGGCAAGGATCGGCTTCTCTGGGGAACCGACTCGACGTGGTACGGATCCCCGCAGTGGCAGATCGAGGCCTTCCGCCGGCTCGAGATCCCCGAGGATCTGCAGGAGCGCCACGGATGGGCGCCGCTCGGTGACGCGAATGGCCCTCAGAAGAACGCCGTGTTTTGGGAGAACGGTGCCCGCCTCTACGGTCTGGACAGCTCACAATCGGTCGACGCGCTGAGCGACGATACGATCGAGTCGATGCGCGCCGAGTACCGGCTGGCCGGAACGCAGCGAAGCAATCGAGCCTACGGCTATATCCACAAGTCCGGGTAAACCGATTCCAATCAGGCCCCGTGCAAGACCTCTCCCGGAAGCGCACCCGTATGTTCCCCATCCTCGACCAGGATCTGGCCGTTCACGACAGTGAGCTTGTAGCCCTCCGAGTCGACCACATAGCGGCTGGAGTTCGCCGGGAAATCATCGACGAGATAGGCACGGCTCGACTTGAGTGTCGCGGCGTCGAAGCAGATGATGTCGGCCTTCGCGCCGACCCGCAGCGTGCCCCGATCGACGAGACCGTGCACGTTGGCGGGCATCCCCGTGAGTCGATAGATCGCCTCTTCGAGACTCAAGGGATCCGGCACGTATTCGGTCAGCAATCGCGTCGTGTAGTCCGCACCGACGAATGTCGCGAGATGAGCCCCGCCATCGCTCGATCCCGCCATCACCATGGGATTCTGGACCGCCGTCCGGTTGACATGCCGCATGAACTCCGTCGCGACCTCGTCCATCTCCGAGTAGAAGTTCATCTCTAGATTTTCGGAGAGCGACAGGTCGAGGAAACAATCGAGGGAGCCGATCCCTCGCTCCTTCGCGATGTCCCCCACCGAACGACCCTCGAGAGCCTGGTTCGCGACGACCGTCGCCTGTTCGACGATCAGTCGATCGAAATCAATCACGAAGGCGCGCCCCGTCGGGTCATCGTTTGCGACCCGGAGCTTCTCGCGCATCGCGGGATCGCGTAGCGCGTTCATCCGATCCGGCTCCGAGCGGCACAGGACCTCACGCCAAAGCGGACTCTCATCCAAGATGAAGGTGTCACTCAGCCGAATATGAGCCTCGAGCTTGTTGACCGAACACATCGGATGCAGACGAATCCCCTGCTCCGCCATCTCGCTCACGAAATTGAGCGTGGCCTCCCAGCCCATCGGATGCGTCGTGCTCGGGATCAGCGGATTGAGCTCGACCGGCTTGCCCGAGGCCTTGTAGAGATCGACCAGCAGCTTTCGATCGGCTTCGTCATACCCCGCCGCGAAGCTATGTGGAATGATCTCGATCGCCCCGTGGTCGAATTCGGAAAGCACACCGGCCAATTCGACCACTTCCTCGGGCGTCGCATGATTCGACGGCACCCCTCGTCCATCGTCTCCGATGTGGATGTCGAGCTGGGAGGTCGAAAAGCCAATGGCACCCTCGCGCATCCCCTGGCGCACGAGTTCCTTCATGGCTTCGATCTCGTTCTTCGTCGCCGGGCGCTCGGAGGCATCGTCCCCCATCACGAATCGGCGCACCGCGCTATGCCCCACATAGGCGCCGACGTTGACTCCGATCTTTCCCTCGAAGCGATTCCAGAAGTCTCCGAAGCCGCCTCCCTTGAAGCGGAGCCCCTCGCGGAGGGCGTCGGGCGACATCCCCTCGACCCGACTCAGCATCCGCGCGAGCCACTGGACGTCGTCCGGCTTCGCCGGAGCCAGGGTGAAGCCGCAGTTGCCCGCCATCACGGTCGTGACACCATGCCAGACCGACGGCGTCGCGATCGGGTCCCAATCGAGCTGCACGTCATAGTGGGTATGGATATCGATGAACCCGGGGCAGACGACGAGGCCGGCCGCATCGTATTCCCGCTCGGCGCCGTCATCGACGCGGCCGATCCGAGCGATGCGCCCGTCCTTGATCGCGATGTCGGCGGCGTAGCCCTTGAGGCCCGTTCCGTCGATGACGCGGCCGTTGCGGATAATCAAATCAAAGCGCATGGAATCCTCCGAACGAGATCGTGTCCAGAATAGCCTGCCCCGCGCCACTCGGGATCCGCGTTGTCGAGCCCTAGGATCGGGCTAGGGCGCATAGCCGAGCGCCCGAAGCTCCCCGGCCGTCTTCTCGTCGATCTCGAGTTCGGCCTCACTCCGGCGCTTCTTCGCCATGAAATCTTCGAGCTCGACCATCAGCCGATCGCGGATCGCCGGCTCTTCCAGAGACACGTTGTCTCGCTCTCCGGGGTCCGTCTCGAGATCGTAGAGCTCGGTCGCACCACTCGGTCGATCGAGCAGGAGCTTCCATCGACCGCGCACGATCGCTCGACGAGTACCACCCGGGACCTGTCCGACCCATTCGTCGGTCTCGGCGAAGAGCGCACGGTCGATCGGCCACTCGATACGTCCCTTCCAGACATCGCTCAAGTCGATTCCCGGCAGATGCGCCGGAGCCTCGAGTCCCGCCAGACTGAGCATGGTCGGCGCAATATCGATCGCGTGGCTCGAGCCTTCGATCACACGACTTCGTGGCAAGTTCGGACCCACGATGATCATCGGCACCTGCAACTGTTCTTTGTACAGCGTCCGGCTGTGCAGAACGCTCCCGTGTTCCAGAAACTCCTCCCCGTGATCCGAGGTCAACACGATCGCGGTCTCGGCGAGCACGCCACGCTCTCGAAGTGCTACGGGAGAAGCTATCCTAGTGAATAACGTCCGACTTGATTCCTAATATCACATTCGACCACCGATCAACCAGGTCTCGATCTGGGTCTCGGGATCGCGCACGATCCGAGGGGCGTCGTCCTGGTATTTCGCCGGCAATCGACTCGTAAAGAGATCGCCCGGTTCTGTGACGTCGGTGTCGATGTCGATGTCGGTGTCGGTGTCGGTGTCGGTGTCGGTGTCGATCACCCAGCCCTGGATCGTCGTGGGGCTCGTGCTCATTTCTGGCTCCTCAGCAAAGTTACAGGCGACACTATATATATTGCCAACTATACTTTTTAAGCCAGCGAGCGGACCGTTTGAGCCCGAGAGAGAAGCCGAGGGGCGGGGGAGTCACGTGCTCCGAACGAGCGATCAGATGAATCGGCGCGAACGACGCAAGCAGGAGGTCCACCAGCGAATCCTGGACGCCGCCGTCGAGCTCTTCGATACCCGCGGTGTCGTGGACACTCGCATCGACGACATCTGCGAGCACGCGGATCTGGCCCAGAAGACCTTCTTCAACCATTTCCCGACCAAGCAACACCTCTTCCGGGAGATCGCTGAGACCTTTCTGGCGAATGTCTGTGCCCTCGTCGAGAAGGCCCGCAAGGAGCCCGGAAGCACGACCGAGCGGCTCACGCAGGTCTTCCGGAAGAGCGCCGATGTCGCACACAGACGCGGCCCACGCCATCGCGAATTGGTTCAGGAAGTCGCCCGTATCAGCTCCGCAGCATCGGCGGACCCCGGCCGCGCGAGCAGCCTGCCCCACGCCTTTCACGCCCTGGTGCTCGACGGCGTGGCCGCCGGTGAAGTGACTCGCGCACAGGCTCCCCTCTTTCTGACAGAGATGATCGTGTCCGCGTTTCAGGGCGTCGTCATGAGCTGGGCCTCCGACGAGGAATACGAACTCGACCGCCACCTGGAAGAGGCGGCAAGTTTTCTCTGCCGAGCGATCGCGCGCGACGAGCATTCCGTCACTTGATCCGACCTCGTCGCAGCCACTGAATCCACAAGGAGATGCAAATGGATCGATACCTCCTGATCTCAGCCGACTGCCACGCGGGGCCACTGCCGGACCAGGCGCGAGGCTACATCTCTCCCCAATACCGCGA
>JAPYTP010000182.1 GCA_029941885.1 Myxococcota bacterium | reverse complement strand
GTCCAGAGATCGGGCTCATCCGTCGCCGACACACCGCGCCCGAATTCGAGATTCTCGCCGTAACGCAGCGCGAAGGCGATCACCCGCATGAGCGTACGCTCGAGGGTCTCGGAGGGATGTCGAGCAACACTCATCGTACGCTCGGCATAGAGATCCCGATCGATGAGGGAGACTTCGAGTTGCGCTCGATAGATGGTTGCACCACGGGCCATGAGTAGAAGCCTCGCGCACTCGGCGTCACCCGGTCAAGCGTAGGCGACGACGGATCTCGCTGATAGGCTTCATCCTCCGGCCGCCCGGTTCCCGAAAGCGGGAGCCGGACCGCAGCCGGACCTTGCTGAGGAGGGCGACGCGTGCGATTCGGGATTTTGGGGGGAGGCGGGATGACTCGATCGGGCCTTGCGATCGTGCTCTACTTGGCGACCGGGGGTTCCGCGTTCGCAGAGGCGGATTCTCAGATGATCGCCGAGCGTCTCGCCGGTGCCATCCGGTACGAAACCGTGAGCCATGAGGATTCGGCGGATTTCGAGGGTGCGCCCTTCGATGCCCTCGAGCTCTATCTGCGGGAGCAATATCCGCGCACTCATGCGGTCCTTCGTCTCGAGAAGGTGAACGCCTACACGCTGCTCTATGAATGGTCCGGCAGCGAGCCCGACCTGGCGGGAGCTCTGTTCATGTCCCATCTCGACGTCGTTCCGGTGGAGGCCGAGGCCGCGGCGAATTGGAGCCACCCGCCTTTCGGCGGGGTCATCGAGGAGGGCTATGTCTGGGGCCGCGGCGCCCTCGACGTGAAGATCGGTGTGATTCTCTGGCTCGAGGCGGTCGAGGCGCTGCTCGAAGAAGGGGTCATTCCGCGCCGTACGATCTTTCTGTCGTTCGGACACGACGAGGAAATCGGTGGCGACGAGGGGGCAAGAGAAGTCGCCGCGATCTTTGCGAGTCGAGGAATCGAACTCGCCTTTCTCTTCGACGAAGGGGGGATGATCCTCGATGGTCATCCCCTTCTCCCCGACAAGGTCGTCGCGAATGTCGTGACGGCGGAGAAGGCCTACTACAGTGTCGAGCTGACGGCGCGCGGGATCAGCGGACATTCGTCGATGCCTCCCCCGAGTACCGCCATCGGTCAGCTTGCCCGCGCCATTGCGCGGGTGGAGGAGAATCCGATGCCGGCGCGGATCTCGCTACCGCTCCGCGAGATGCTCGAGGCCGCGAGTCCCCATCTCCCTTTCAGCCGGCGTTTCGCCATCGACCATCTTTGGCTTCTGGGCGGGTTCGTGAAACGGAGCTTTCTCGACACCGACCTGAACGCATCGTTCGTTCGGACGAGCTTTGCTGTCACCCTGGTGTCGGGGGGCGTCAAGGAAAACGTCATCCCCGAGATCGCGCAAGCGACGGTGAATGTGCGAATCTTGCCCGGCGATACGCCCGAAGACGTGCTGGCCCACCTCGCGCGCGTGATCGACGACGAGGGCATCGAAATCAAAGGGACGGATTGGGGCGAGGGCGCCCCTGCGGCCTCCGCCACGGGTCCTGCGTTTCGTCTGGCCAGCGCTTCGATCGCCGACGTCCTTCCGGAAGCCGTGATCCTGCCGGGCCTCGTTCCCGGAGCGACGGACTCCCGCCATTTTTCCGGCGTCGCCCGGGAGGTCCTCCGATTCGTGCCGATGCGAGTCGGAATGGATCAGGTGGGTGGGGCACACGGTCGAGACGAACGGATCGCGGTCGACGGGCTCGCGGACTCTCGCGCGATCGCGATCGGGATGATTCGTCGCGCCGCGTCTGGCTCTTCCAGCGACTGAGGGGAGGTGTTCCGCGTCCAGCGACTGAACGGAGGCGTTCCGCGGCGAGACGGAATCAGGGCGTGAGATCGCCGGCGATGCTCTTTCGAAGCACGCGCTCGAGTTCCTCGTGAGAGCACGGCTTGGGATTGGTCGCGAGGGAGGGGTCCGCAGCCGCCATGGGAACCAGGCGCGCAATCATCTCCTCGTCGACGATCCCTTCGAGGGTGTGCGGCAATTCCAATCGTCGACGGAGCCCGAGGGTCCACTCGAGTACCGCATCGAATCCCTCGCCGGGCAACCCGAGCATCCGGGCCAGTTGAGGCATTCGATCGTCGATCACGACACGGTTGTGGATCATGACGTAGGGCTGGAAGATCGAATTGGCGGTGCCATGATGGAGCCCTGTGACCCCCCCGACCGGATGCGAGAGAGCGTGGATCAGCCCGAGTCCCTTCTGGAACGAGGTCGCGCCCATCGATGCCGCCATGAGCAGATGGGTACGTGCTTCGAGGTTCGATCCGTCGTCGAAAGCCCGCACGAGATTCTCGCCGATTAGCCGCATGCCTTCGAGGGCGATGCCGTCGGCCATCGGATGGTAACCGGGTGCACAGTAGGCCTCGAAGCAATGGGCGAAGGCGTCCATGCCTGTGGCGGCGGTCAGGCGAGGCGGAAGCCCGAGAGTGAGCTCGGGGTCGGCGAGCACGAGATCCGGCTGCATGTCGGGATGGAAGATGATCTTCTTGCTGCGATCGCTCGGATCGACGATGACTGCGGCGCGTCCGACCTCCGAGCCCGTTCCCGCAGTCGTCGGGGTCGCGACGGTCGGGAGGATTCTCGCCCGGTCGGCACGCTTCCATCGATCGCCGACATCTTCGTAGTCGAGCACATCGCCGGGGTTGTCGGCCAATAGCGCGATGCATTTCCCGGTGTCCATCGCCGATCCGCCGCCGACTACGATGCAACCATCGGCATCATGCTCCGAGGCCACGAGCAATCCCGCCGCAACGTGGGCCGCACTGGGATTCGCGTCGATCTCCGAAAAGACGCGCGGGGAGAGACCGGTCGTCTCGAGGGATTGGAGGATCGGCGGGAACCAGTCGAGCGTGACGATTCCCGGATCGGTCACGACGAGGGGGCGACGGATCTCGAGTTCCTGGCAGCAGTCGGCGAGTTCACGGATGCGTCCTGCGCCGATTCGATAGGGGCTTGGGTAGTTGAAATTCCCGACCAGGGGTCGCTGGTTCACTTCGTCCTCGCTCGCCGATTCAGATGATCTCGAAGTAGCGCTCGAGATCCCAATTCGAGACGGCCTTTCGGAACTCACGGTCCTCCCATTCGCGCGTCGCTGCGAAATGATCGACGAACGCGTCGCCGAAGCATTCCCGCGCCATCGACGACCCTCGAAGCGCCGCACTCGCTTCCGCGAGGGACGTTGGCAGCGGAGACGACATGGACTGTTCCGCATCGTAGGCGCTGCCGAGGATGGGGTCCGGGAGTTCGAGCCCCTCTTCGATTCCCCGGAGCCCCGAGGCCAGTGCGGCGGCTTCCGCCAGGTAGGGGTTCGCGTCCGCAGGTGCGATTCGATACTCGCTGCGCTGACCGTTCGGGCCCGCCGGAATGACGCGGATCGCGGTCGTGCGATTCTCGACTCCCCAATTCGAAGAGGTGGGGGCCCACATTCCCGGTACCAGGCGCCTATAGCTGTTGATCGTCGAGCAGACCATCGAGAGGAGTTCGGGCAGATAGCGAACCTGTCCGGCGACGAATTGCTGCATCGTCTCGCTCATCGAGTGTGGCGTGTTCTCGGCGTGGAAGGCGTTCTGCCCAGTCGAGAGATCCGCTAGCGAGATGTGGAGATGGCCGCTCTGGCCCGGGTAGTCATTGCTCCATTTGGACATAAAGGTCGCCATCAGCTCTGCCCGCTGAGCGAAGACCTTCGTGAAGGTCTTGAAGATCGCCGCCTTGTCCGCTGCTGCGAGGCCTCGCGAATAGCGAATCGCCGCTTCGAGCACGCCCGGACCGGTCTCCGCGTGAAGTCCCTCGATGGCGCAATCGAACGCCTCCATCAGTTCGAGAAGATCGTGATTGAACTCGGCATGAACCGAATCGCGGATCACCGAGTAGCCGAACATTCCCGGGGTCACAGGTTGGAGGTCGCGGTAGCCCTTTGCGCGGATGCTATGCGGCGTTTCATCGAAGAGAAAAAATTCGTACTCGAAGGCCGCATCGACCCCGAAACCCATGCCCGCAGCCCGTTCGATCGTACGTGAAAGGATCGTTCTCGGGCAGACGTCAGCATAGTCGCCGGAAAAGCTTCCGATCAACAGGAGCGTGTCTTCTTCGAGCGGAATTCGGCGAAGAGAGTTCAGGTCGAGGCGAACCGGGGCATCTCGGTAGCCGGTATGCCAGCCGGAGACAGCGACTCGATCGAAGAGTTCGTCGTGCAGGTCCCAACCGAGAACGACATCACAGAATCCGAACCCCTTGTCGACGGCACTGCGCAATTTCTGCAGATCCACATATTTCCCGCGTAGCACGCCGTCGACATCGAAGATGCCGATCTTGAAGAATCGGATGCCTTCGCGCTCGATCCAGCGGTCCAGTTCGGCGACGTTCGTGACACCCTCGGTCGAGGGTTGGGAATCTTTCATGTTGGATCCTCCAGCAGCAGGGTGACGCGGCGAAGGCGTCGTGTCTAAACGGGGACACACGATCGAAAGCGTCGTCTGAGTCGGATCAGGCGGATTGCTCTCGCAGGTGATAGCTCTTCGGTCGAGTGAACGACCGGAAGCCGAGTGTAGACAGGGAACAGCCAAATCCCGAATCCTTGACACCCGTCCAGGCGAGCCCCGGGTCCAGGTAGTCACAACGGTTCGCGAAGACCGTCCCCGCGTCGACGTCCTCGGCGAGTCGGCTCGCGCGTTCGAAATCCCCGCTCCAGATCGAGGCCGTCAAACCGAACTCCGAGTCGTTCATCAGCGCGATGCCCTCGTTTTCGTTCTCGACCCGCGCAATTCCGATGGCGGGGCCGAAGGTCTCCTCGTGCATGAGGGCCATCGAGTGGTCGACGTCCACGAGAACCTGGGGCGCCAGATAACATCGCGAACGGTCCGGCAGCTCGAAATCGTCATCCCCGAGGAGTTGCCGCGCCCCCGCATCGACGGCGGCCGCCACTTGACCCCGCACGAAATCGGCCGACTTCTCGTCGACCAGGGGCCCGAGGGTCGTCGAATCGTCGAGGGGATTCCCGATCACGTATCGCCTCGCGAGTGAGACGTAGGCCTCGACGAAATCATCGAAGATCGGGTCGGCCACGTAGATTCGTTCGATTCCGCAGCAGCTCTGTCCGGCGTTGTAAAAGGCTCCATCCACGAGATTCTCGGCGGCGAAATCAATATCGGCATCCTCGAGTACCAGAGCCGGGTCCTTGCCCCCCAACTCCATTCCAGCGTGAATGAAATTCTCGTCCGCGACTGCGCGATAGATCTCGTGTCCTCCGCGAACCGACCCAGTGAAGGATACGTACCCAAGGGTCCGGGATCGGATCAGTCGCGCCGTTGTGGCATGGTCCATTGGCATCGCTTGAACCAGTCCGACCGGTGCGCCCGCTTCCAGGAAGGCTCGCTCGAATTGATCCGCGACGAGCGCCGTCTGTGTCGCATGTTTCAAGAGGACCGCATTCCCGGCCAACACCGCGGGCACGATGACGTTGACGGCAATTGCCAGGGGATAGTTCCAGGCCGCGATGTCCAGGACGATGCCAACGGGGTCGTGGCGGATGAAGCGCCGAAAGCCCTCCTTCTCCGGCAGGACCTCATCCGCCAGCGATTCCACGGCGATCGCGCACAGGTGCTCGACGCGTTCGACCATCGTGCGCTCGAACTCGCTGCGGGCCTGGGCGAGCGGCTTGCCCATCATGCGCGTGATCTCTTCGGCGTTCGCTGCTGCGCGCGCGCCGTAAGCGGAGAGCATTCCACGGCACAACGTGATCCGCTCGTCGATCGGAGCATCGCGCCACGCCCGAGAGGTCGCCGCCGCCAATTCGAGTCGAGCAGCCACTTCGTCATGGCCAAGGAGGTCGAAATGGTAGGCCGGCTGGCCGTCGATCGGGCTGATGATGTCAGGCATGGGGTACTTTTTTCCGGGGTAGAGGATGGGCGACGGGGATGGGCAGGGCCGAGGCAACTGGATCGGGGTCCTGTGGAGTTCGTCGACGTCGTTGCCGTTGTGCTTTGTCGGGCGGATCGCGATGTGCAACGAGCGGTTCCCAGGCCGCCTCGGTGCGGAGGGAGATCTTCGCGGCCCCGGGGACCGTGGTTGCCATTTTACGACATCGCATCATTCCGTGGGATTATCGCGAGTCGCAGAGGGCGCGCCAGGGATCGGAGCCGCTAGCATCGCCGACTGCCATTCTGGGAGATCGTCATGAGAGCCATCCTCTGCAAGGAATTCGGACCTCCGGAAAAGCTCGTACTCGAAGAAATCGGCGATCCGAAGGCGGGAGAGGGCGAACTCGTGATCGAGTCCCGTGCGTCGACGGTCACTTTTCCCGACGCCCTGATGATCGAGGACAAATATCAGTTCAAGGCGACGTTGCCCTTTGTACCCGGGGGCGAGGCCGCCGGCGTCGTCGCCGAGGTCGGGCCTGGGGTCGAGGGCTTTGCGGTCGGAGATCGGGTCATCGGATCGACGATGTTGGTCGGGGGATTTCAGGAGAAAGTGCTCGTTGCCGCGAGTGCCACCCGACCGTTGTCGAAGAACATGGGCTTCGCCGAAGCGACCGGCCTGCTCTACGCCTATGGCACCGGCTATTACGGTTTGAAGTTTCGGGGCTCGCTTGAGCCCGGCGAGACGCTGCTCGTTCTGGGTGCCGCGGGCAACGTCGGTCTCGCCGCCGTTGAACTCGGAAAACTGATGGGTGCACGGGTCATCGCCGCCGCTTCGAGTCGCGAAAAATTGTCGGTGTGTCGAGATCGCGGCGCCGACGAGACGATCGACTACTCCCGGGAAGACCTGAAGGCCCGCACGAAGGAACTCACGAAGGGCAAGGGTGTGGACGTCGTCTACGACTGCGTCGGCGGGGACTTCGCAGAGGCCGCCCTGCGCGCGATTGCCTGGGAGGGTCGCTTCCTCGTAATCGGTTTCACCGCCGGAATTCCGCGTATCCCGCTGAATCTGACCTTGCTCAAGAGCTGCCAGGTGATCGGGGTGTTCTATGGCGCAATGGTCCAGAAGCAGCCCGATCTTCGGGATGAGATCTCGCGCGATCTCGAGCAGCTGGCCTCGGAGGGAAAGCTCAACCCCTACGTTTCGGGGCGCTACTCACTCGAGGAGGCGCCGCAGGCGCTGCGTGCTCTGCTCGATCGCAAGGTGACGGGCAAGGTCGTGGTCGAACCGAACCGCTAGGGCCACGTCGAAAGGGAGATTCGACGAACGATTGGCTGGACCGATCGGGGCGCTATCGGAGAACGGGTTCGAGAATCTTCCAGACGCGTTCCGCGATCAGGGCGTGTCCTTCTGCGGTCGGATGGATTCCGTCGGCCTGATTGAGATGCCGCCGCGCGGCGACATCCTCGAGCAAGAAGGGCACGAGGGCAGCGTCGTATCGACTGGCGAGCGCGGGGTAGACGGCGTCGAAGGCCTCGCCGTAGTCTCGGCCCAGGTTCGGTGCCGCCCGCATCCCAGCGACGACGAAGCGCGCGTCCGGGTGGTCCTTCGCGGTCTTTTCGAGGATCGCTTCGAGGTTCGAGCTCAGCTGTTCGACCCCCTGGCCGCGAAGCATGTCGTTTGCGCCGAGTTCGAGGACGAGAACCGAGACTGGGAGTCGCAGGAGCCAGGCGAGTCGGCGAAGTCCGCCGGCCGACGTGTCCCCGCTGACGCCGGCGTTGATCACGCGATAGTCGAGAGCCGCCTCGTCGATCCGATCCTGGATGAGCGCTGGGTAGGCCTGATCCTCCTCGAGTCCGTAGCCGGCGGTGATACTCGTGCCGAGGAAGACGACGACGGGTGTCTCGGCCGTTCTCTCCCGCTCGGGCGTTCGGGATGGGGGCCTCGTCTCGACGGTCTCCACTCCGCTGTTCCCGCCCGGGCGCCCGATCTCCGTCGCATCGTCGTCGATCTCCGAGCAGCCACCGAACGTGAGGGTCAGTACCGATGCTGCGATGAGGAGGGCGACGGGCGCGGTAGGGCCGAGAAACGATGCACACGCGCGCACCAGGGAGTAGTGTATGGAGCGCGCTGCCCGCGCCACCTCGATCCGAATCGGATTCCGCATCGCGCATGATCCTCGCTCGCAACCTGACCCAACGCTACTCACTCTCCATTCCGACAGTGGCTTCCAGGGCCGACCCGGCGGATGAGCCGGTCGCCGAGGGCACGTCCGGTGGCTCCCGTCGAGCCCCCGTCCTGACCGTCCTCGACGGAGTCGATCTCGAGGTCGGCGAAGGCGAAGTCGTCGTGATCCTCGGACCCTCGGGCAGCGGGAAGACGACGCTGCTCGGACTGCTGGCTGGACTCGATCGCCCGAGCGCGGGCGAGGTCGCGCTCGCGGGCGTCGCGCTCGCGGACCTCGACGAGGAGGGTCGTGCCGCTCTTCGCGCGGATCGAGTCGGCTTCATCTTTCAGAGTTTTCACCTGATTCCGACGCTCACCGCCCTCGAGAACGTGCTCGTTCCCCTCGAACTCCTCGATCGAGACCGGGCGCCCAGTCCTGCACAGGCCGAAGCCACGGCTCGCGGATTGCTCGAGCGGGTGGGGCTTGGCGACCGACTCGATCACCACCCGGCCCAGCTCTCTGGAGGAGAACAACAGCGCGTCGGAATCGCGCGGGCCTTCGCGAATCAGCCCGCCGTCCTCTTTGCGGACGAGCCGACCGGGAATCTCGATCGCAAGACCGGCGAGGAGATCATCAACCTGCTCTTCGAACTCAACGAACAGCACGGTACGACCCTCGTGATCGTGACTCACGACCTGGAACTGAGTCGCCGAGCGCATCGGATCATCCATCTGGCCGGCGGACAGGTCGAGCGGATCGAAGTCCTGGGCACGTGCACCGGTGGAGGCTCGGGGGAGGCGCCTCGGTCCGGGGCAGGGGGCGAGGGGTGAGAACCCGATTCGTCGCATCCATGGTGCGCCGGGAGTTGCGCGCCGCGGCGCGCCGATTCGGGTTCTATGGCAGCTGCATGGCAATCGGGATCGCGGTCGTCGTGTGTCTCCATTCCCTTCGAGAGGCCGTGAACGAGGCGGTCGATCTGCGTTCGAAGGAATTGTTGGGCGCGGACCTGCGCCTCGAGAGCCGAGACCCCTTCGGGCCCGAGGTACAGGCGGCTGTCGATTCACTCGAGCTACGAGCGCTAGCGCGGCCCACCCGGGTGACGCGACTCGGCTCGATGGCCCTGGCCGAGCGATCGGGGCGAAGTCGACTCGTCGATCTGCTCGCGATCGACGGCGAGTATCCGATCTACGGAGAAGTCTGGACGGAGCCCCCGTATCTCTGGGACGAATTCGGCGGGGAGCCCGGTCGCATCTTCGTCGATTCGACACTGCTTCTTCAACTCGACATCGCCGTGGGCGATCGACTTCGACTGGGCGTCGAATCCTTCGTGATTCACGCGGCGGTCAAGAAGGCGCCGGGGAGTTTTGGACTCCAGGCCGAGGTCGCACCGCGCGTCTTTCTGATGAAGAGCGATCTCGACCGAACGGGGTTGGTGGTCGAGGGAAGCATGGTCTCCCACCTGCGTTATTTGAAGCTTCCGGGGGAGATCGTCGATCCCTGGATCGAACGACACGAGAAAACCCTCGAAGAAGGGCGCGTGCGAGTCCAGACCGTGAGTGGCTACCAGGAGGACATGTCCGAGGCCTTCGGAAATCTAACGCGATATCTCGGTCTGGTCGGTCTTGCGGCCCTCGTGCTTGGGAGCATTGGCGTCGCCGCGGGGGTGCGGGTCTTCGTCAGAGAGAAGCTGGACACAGTGGCCCTGCTTCGTTCGATCGGTGCGGCACCGAACGACGTCGTCGCGATCTACACGGGACTGGCCATCTGTCTCGGCCTAGCCGCGGGAACGCTCGGAATTCTGCTCTGCCTGCCGCTGATCGCGGTCTTGCCGAACTTGTTGGGAGATCTGCTTCCCGTCGAGGTGAATCTCGGGGTCGGGCCGGGGGCGATCGCACCCGGGTTG
>JAPYTP010000181.1 GCA_029941885.1 Myxococcota bacterium | reverse complement strand
ACCGGCCATCGAGATGAACGACGCAGCGGACATCCAGTCCGCAGCGGTCGCGAGGCCGTTCGCGATGGGGTGGACGTGGCCACCCGCGACGTAGAACTCACCGGTGCTGCGAGCACGGGAAGCCAGCGCGATTCCGATGTAGAGGACGAAGCTGGCGCCGACGACGAGGTAGGTGAGGGTCTGGAGTTCCATGGGTCCGCGTCGTCCCTCAGCCGTTCTCGCCGCGATCTTCTGCCACGGTCTCGCTTTCGTTGCTCCCCTCGTCGACGCCATAGGCACGATCGAGAGCGGCCATGCGCCAGGCATAGAAGAAGATGAGAGCGACGAAGACGTAGATGCTTCCCTGCTGGGCGAACCAGAATCCGAGTTGGAAGCCCCCGACCTGGATTCGATTGAGCAGGTCGAGTGCGAGGATTCCGAATCCGAAGGAGACGATGAACCAGACGGCCAGACACAGGCCGACGAGTCGCAGATTCTGTTGCCAATAGGTGCGTTTCTTCATGGACCCCGTGACTCCTCGGGCCGGAGTCCAGCGGATCCGAAGCTCCGCGGCAACCCTCGGTGCCGCGGCCCAGGGCAGTCGGGAAACACTACAATCGACGACGTTTCTCGCGTCCACCCCCACCCTGGAGCCCCCCATGTCCCTGCCGCTCTCGTTCAACCCCTTCGCCTACGAGATGCACGAGGATCCCTATCCGACCTACGCGCGTCTGCGTGAAGAGGAGCCCTGCTACCACAACGAAGGGATGGGTTTCTGGGTGCTCTCGCGCTTCGACGACGTGCTCGAGGGCTATCGCGACTGGGAGAGCTTCACGTCGACCCGCGGCATCGCCCTCGAAGAGGTCGGCACCGCGAGCGCACCGTCGATGATCGGGATGGATCCGCCACACCAGACGAAGCTGCGCAAGCTCGTCGTGCGGGCCTTCAACCCGAAACGGGTCGGCCGACTCGAGCCGCGAGTGCGCGAGCTGACGACGCGTTTTCTCGACGAGATCGTCGAGGAGGGCGAATGCGATCTGATCGAACGCTTTGCCGCGTTGCTGCCCTCGGACGTGATCTCGACCCTGATCGGTGCGCCCCAGGAAGCGCACGAGTCGCTGCGAATCTGGACCGAAACGATGATGCACCGGGAGGATGGCGTGTCGGCCATTCCGAAGGCGGCTAGCGACGCCTCGAAGAATCTGATCGGCTATTTCGCCGAACTGATCGAGGCGAAGCGAAAGAAGCCCGCGGATGACCTCGTCTCGGCGCTTGCCGAAGCCGAGCTCGATGGCCGTCATCTGAGCGATACGGAGATCCTGGGCTTCTGCTTCCTGCTGATCTCGGGTGGGAACGAGACCACGGAAAAGCTGATCGCGAACACGATTCATCAGCTCTCGCGTCACGTCGACCAACGGGAAAGGATCGTTGCCGAGCCGAGCCTGATCCCGGCCTTGGTCGAGGAATCCTTGCGTTTTCGCAGCCCGACGCAGTACATGGTTCGGACGACGACGATCGATGTCGAGCGGCACGGCCGAACCATTCCGGCCGGCGAGCAAGTGGTGCTGCTGATCGGCGCAGCGAATCACGATCCGCGTCGCTTCCAGGATCCCGGTCGCTTCGCGATCGATCGGAAGATCTCCCAGCACCTGGCCTTCGGTTTCGGCGTTCATTTCTGTCTGGGGGCACGGCTCGCGCGACTCGAAGCGCGGGTGGCGATGGAAGAGATTCACAAGCGACTGCCCGACTACCGGGTCGACGAGTCCGGCGTGAGCGTCGTGCATGCGGGAAACGTGGCGGGTCTGGCGACACTGCCGATCCGCTTCACACCGTCCCAGCGCTTGGCTGGCTGACAGGGCGGCGACGCAGACGACACTCGACGCGGGGCGCCGCGACGAGAGCTTTTGCAGCGCCGATCGACCTGATTTCAGTCGAATGGGGCATCGTACCCTCACCGTGAGGTCCGCCCCTCGCGGCGAGCGTCCATTCCGGTCACAATTCGGCCTCTCGTCGGCCCTTGGCCTGGCCTCGAGCCGTGAGGGGACTTCGAGCGCGCCCCCGAAGCGCGGAGAGCGCTCAAGGGGAGAGCCAACGCGATCGATCTAGATCGTTCATTCACGCGCCGCGCGTGGATCGAGGGGGACGGATGAAGCACAGCTGGTGGATGTGGATTGCGGGCGTCGGGCTTCTGCTCCTGGGGTATTTCCTGGGCCAGGCCGTTGGACCCCGGCCGGTCGAATTTCCGGACCGTGCGGAGGTCCGGAGCGAGACCGAGATGGAGAGGGCCGTGAACGCGGCGCTCGTCATGCCTCGTGCCTTTCCCCGGGCGGTCACCCTTGTGAGGCTTTTCGAGGGCTTGACCCACGAGAACGCGAACGGGGCGGCCCGGGCGGTGGGCGGCCACGCCGGACGCTGGGACCCGATCGATCTGCAGCTCTTTCTGACGGCCTGGGTGCACATCGATCCCGTCGCCGCGATGCGCGAAGTGGAGAGCTGGCCGATTCGCTCACGTCGCGAGACCGGAATCATCATCACGATCCGCGAGTGGGCGGCCAGTGGCCACTGGATCGAGGCGGCAGACTATTTCCAGACGATCTCGGACCCGGACCTGCGAGGCATGGCTGCCGGACCCCTCGTGCGGGGCTGGGCGCTCGCCGGGGATCTCGATGGCGCGCTCGGTCTGGCCCATCGGCTCTGGAGCACGGAGGAGCGGGTCGATGTCGTGGACGGCTTTGTCCGTGGCGTATTGCATGTCGAGGGACCGCAAGGGGCTCTCGCGATCGCCCGCCGAATCGACCCACACGAATCCAGCGAGTTCGAACAACGCCTGGCTCGGGTCACGCTCAACCTCGCGGGGCGGGAGGACATTGCCGCGGCTGCGAGCGTCTACACGGAGTACGTCGCCAGCGGCTCGCCAGAATGGTTGGGCGGCATGCTCGATCTACTGGCTCGTTTGTGGCGAAGCCACGATCCAAGGGCGACCCTCGTCTGGCTTCTCGATCTCGAGGAGAGCGCGGAGCGGAACGTCTCGCTCAAGGAGGCCCTGGGGACCTGGGCGATCCGGGACTTCGATGCGGCCGAGCGCTGGTTCGAGAACGCACGCGGACCCTTCGAGGGGGAAGGCCCTCTCAATACGACGGATTCAGCGCTGCTCGTAGGACTGGTTCGGACAATGGCGCGCATCCGTCCCGCGGAGGCGGCCGGCTGGTGCGCGCGAATCCAGCCGGGGCCGGATCGTGAACTCATGTTGGAGCGCATTGCCAATTTCTGGATCCGTGAGGATCCCGAGGCCGCGAGTCGCTGGATCGAGGGTCCGTCGGTCCCGCCCTCGCTTCGAGGTGGGTTCCGCGAGATCGAGGACCCGAAGCGTGTCGGCGCGGAGCGCCGCCGCCGTCCGAACGCCACCCCGACAGCTGCGCCACACGGGGCGGGCTCCGGCGAGACGGATTGAATATCGAATGATCGAACGACGAAGACCCCAGTCGATTTCTCGACTGGGGTCTTCGTGTCTTTTCGTTGCCTACTCGGTTCGATTCGCCTCCCCTCGGCACGACGAATCGTGCGGAGGATGAAGAGAATTTGATCCGATCAGCTGCGTCGTCGAGCGGCGAACGCTCCGAGCAGTCCGAGGCCACTGATCAGGGCCACGGTCGCGCCCGGCTCGGGCGTGAACTTCAAGCTGGCGCCGACCATCTGAGTGTTGATCTGCGTCTGGGGAACACCATCCGTTCGGAAGGTGAACGATCCCGCCACGAGACCGACGTTGCGCTCACCGCCGAGGGTGACCGTGTCGTAGCCCATGGCTGAGAGGGTCTCCGTCCGGACGACCGTTCCGCGAGTCGCGTTCAGCATGACCGAAACGGTACCCGTCGTCCAGGGGAAGACGTGCTTGGTCGACATGGCTGAGCCGAGGACGGCCACCTGGAAGCCCATCGTAGTGAAGGTAGGTACGAGGACCAGGTTGCATCCGACCGGGCTCGGAGGAAATACGCCCGTGAGACAGTCTGGACCGGGGACCGAGGGAGCGCTCGGGAAAGCCTTGATGATTCCCGGGTCCTGCATTCCCATGATCGTGTAGTCCCAGCCCATTCCATTTCGATCGACCAAGCCGGGCGTTGGTCCACCAATCGGGTTGGTGCCGACAACCGGCAGAAGCGACGGAGGAAAGGCGCCGCCGAGCGCCGGTCCGCCGAGGTACAGGAGGCCCGTACCGTCGAGCAGTGTCGCCATCGTGCCGGTGAAGCCGCCGCCGCCGTAGTTCATCAGCATGACTTCCTGGCCGATGGAAGCGGTGTGCGAAGTCACGACGGCCTGGCGGTAGGCGTAGTTCGGATCTAAAGTTGTCAGACCGTTGTTCTGGCCGTGTGCAGCGACGTTGGCCGGACTGAACACCCGTGCAGCGAACTGGCGCGTGGTCGCGGGCGGATTGACGATCCGATTGGTGCCCGGCATCGCGGCGATCAGCGTGGTGTTGAGCTGGCGAACGACGTTGCCGATCACCTGTCCAACCTGAAGCCCCAGGTTCTGCTGGAAGAACAGCCCGGGAATCGTGAACGCGTCACCCACATTCGGAGTGGCGTCGGCGGCACTGACTATGCCTGCGCCGACGTTACCGTGGATCGGGTAACTAAGGAGAACATTCGGCGCTCCCCCAAAAAAGGCCTGGCTACGTTCGATACATCGGGCATCACCTGCCTGCGTGCACGCAACTTTCGGCGGGTTCTGCGGGATATCGACAATAATCCCATTCGCCTCGCTGTACTGACCCGCCATCGCAACGACCTGCGCATGAGAGACAGAGGCACCCAGTGCGATCGTCGTGATCACCATGACTGCTCGTAAGAACTTGGACATCAATGACTCCTTCGTTTCAGCTGTTTCGACCCACATCCGGATCTGGCGTATGGGTTTCGAATTTTGACTCTTGCCGTCCCAGGCTCTGCCTGGGAAAGCATGAGCTCCACTTGAGCAGGGGTTAATCCACCTCGGGCCTCAACCCTACTCGACAGCATTCATCAGTTATTGAACGCCACCATATCATGCGCCCTGTTGGAAGTGGGGATCTTTTCTCTGGATTCTGATCGGCTCTTGACATACCCCGGAGGGTACGAATCAGGTCCCGATCTAACTCCTGATCAGAATCTGCATACGTGTTTCATGAGTGGCTGCAACGGCTTGGGAGGTGACGTGAGTTTTCCGATCGCGGGGCTGTTTAGGGGCGAGATAAGTGCAGAGGCTGCCGATCTGTATAGACGAAGGTGAGCAAGCGCAGCTACTGTCACCCGTTGGCAATTGGATTTTCATGACTTAGGAGAATGATTCGAAAATGAGCGTTAACCCCGATCGATCTTCGCGCCGGCTGAGGGCAGCTGAGCTGGTCGTCGTCTGCTCACTCGTTTTGGCAGCGGGCCTGATTGGCTGCGACGGCGTGCCCGCCGGGGGCGCTGGCGCGAGCCATGCCGTCTCTGACCCGGCTGTCACCCTGTACGGGGACGAGATCCCTGCGAATGCGTCCCTGCGGGAGATTCTCCGTCATCCTGACCTGCTCGAGCGGAGTCGCCACGTTGCCTACGTGCTGCAGCGTGCGGACCCGGAACAGCTGGATGACCTGCGAGCTGATTTCGACTCTGCCGCCCTTTTTCCGGGTGATTTCGAGTATGCGCTCTTCGTGAACTGGTGGGCGCGATTCGATCCGGAGGCCGCCTTTAGATTCGCGGATCACCGTCTTCGATTCGAACATCCGCGCGTCCTCCAGGAGGTCGTTCGCTCCTGGGCAAAGAAGGATCCGATCGGCCTCTACGAATCGGGTTTCATCCACACCACCGAGGTGAACCGGCCCGCTCTCGAGGGCTATCTGGTTGACGCGCTCGTGGTCGGCTGGTTCGAGTCCGGAGAGCCGGGACTCGAAGATTTCGTTTTGGGGGAGCTCGCGACGGACGCCTCGGCCTTCGCCAGTGCCGTCAAGGCCTGGATTCGCATGCTCGTCATGCGGGATGGGGAGGTCGCGACGCTCGAGTGGGCGATGAACGCGCCCTACCACGCCGATGTGCGTCGGTTGCTACTGGCGGGGGCGCTCACGGTCATCGCGCATCAAAACCCCGTGCTGTGCGTCGAATGGTTTGATCGCTTGAAGGCGGCGGGTGTCGATGTCGGGAGCTTCGTAGCGCGAATCTCGAACGCCTGGGGACATCACGATCCAAAGAGTGCCCTGGCCTGGGTTCTCACTTTTCCGGTCGAAGACCGCGAGCGAAGTCGATCGATCAATCACGTCGCCGATCGATGGATCAAGCGCGACCAGGCGGGATTGGAAGAGTGGCTCGAGACGAGGATCGGTGACAAGACGACCGACTCAATCCGGTATAGGGCGATTCGCAGGCTGGTCAAACAGGAAGACTGGAGAGTCGACTGGGCCCACCTCGAGAGCCGCGCGTCTCACATCGTCGACCCCGGGCGACGGACCGGTCTGATGCTGTGGCTCCTCCAGCGTTGGAATATTGCTGACCCGGCAGGGGCACAGGCGTGGTCGGATGCGCATCCCGACACTTTCTCCGACAAGCTATGGAAGCGGGCGAGCCTGGTTCCCGACAAAGACCGAGTAGATATCGAAGCCGCGCTCGGTCTCGAGCCCAGCGCCTAGCAGCACAGAGGACATACGAGGGTCGGAGGAGGATCGGAGAAAGATCGGAGACCGAGGGTCTCGGTCTCCGATTCTAGCTCGACTGCTGCGGCGGCTCCGTCGGAACGAGAGCCGGATCGGCAGGTCGAATCCCATACTCCGCGCCCGCAGCGGGATCGAGGGAAATCAAGAAGTCGAGTGCGTCCTTGCCCGCTCCGAAACGAATGGCGCGGCGTGCCAGCGCAATTCGTTGGTCCCGCGTCGCATCCTCCCCGCCGAGGCGTCGTGCGAGATAGAGCGCCGCGCGACCGTCGTAGGGATTGAGGCGATCGACGTAGGTCCTGAGCGCGGAGAGCGCCTCCTCTTCTCGGCCCCCGCGGATGAGCGCATCCGTTCGCCCGAGCAGGGCCTGCCAATGATCCGGCACGAAGGCGAGGGCCTCGTCGTAGGCCTCGATTGCGGCTCCATCGTCCCCTCTACGCGCCGCCAGATCCCCGATGGCAGCGATCGCATCGGCCTCCTCCGGATAGGACTCGAGCACCATGCGAAGCGATCGCTCCGCTTCGTCGAGGTCAACGCCCGCCTGAGCGAGCGCCCGGCCCAGGGCGAGCGTCAGGTCCACGTGCCCCGGGAGTTCCTTCAATGCCTCGCGGGCGATGGAAACTGCCTCGTCCAGATTCTCGTTGGCACCCAGGAGGACCTCGACCTGCTCCCGGTAGAAGAAGCCCTTGATGCGGCGCTCCACCGCTCCCCCGAGCTCTTCCAGGGTTTCCTGCGCGACAGTCGCGCCGCTGCGACGATACAGGCCACGACCGAGAGACTTCACCGCTCGTCGATGAAGCTCCAGCAGCGATATATCACCCTCTGGGGCGATCGACAGGTCGGGCGCGCGGCCGAGTCTCGCTTCGATCTCGATCGCGAGGAGTCGCAATTCCATGGAGGGCTGGGATTTCACCAGGGCCGATGTGAAATAGTGGATGGTGGAGGCATCCCGGACGCGTCCCTCCGCGAGATGGAGCCGGATCAACCTCTGACGCGCGGCGGCCAAGGTCGGATCCGAGCGAATGGCCTGGCGGTAATCCTCGATCGCACGATCGAAGTCGCCCACACCCTCGGCCGCACGCGCCAGGTAGTAGCGGGTGGGCGCGTTGTCGGGCCAGATCAGGGCGGCTCGATCCAATTCTTCGATCGCTTCCGCGTATTCGCCGCGTTCGAAGGCGACCCGGCCGCGAATCATCGGGCGATGGACTTCGATCGGTGTCTGATCCGCAATCGCGACCGCCTCGTCGTAGCGCCCCACGAGGATCAACGCCTCCGCGTGACGGAAGAGAAAGTCAGGTGACACCTGGTCTCCGAGAATCGCCAGTGCCTCATCGAAGGCATCGATTCCCTCCTCGGTGCGCCCCTGTTCGATCAGATAGCCACCGAGGTCGACCCACACACCCGCCACTTCGAAGGGAGATGACATCTCGTCGTTCCCTCTATCGTCGAGCGCCTGTCTCAAGGTGGACTCGGCTTCCTTTTCCATCCCGATCGCCCGCAGATGCTGAACCAGCGAGTTGCGTGTGGCCCGGCCCTTTGGATCTTCGTCGTAGGCCCCGCGTAGCATTTCAAGAATCCGGTCGAACTGGCCCAGTTGGCCGTAGATGGAGCTCGCCTCGTTCATCAGATCGACCGAGGTCGGAAACTTTTCGAGACATTCGTCGATGATCTGCAATGCCTCCTGCGGTTCGCCCGCCTCACGCTTGAAGGAGGCACGCACGGTGCACCAATAGGCCTCATGTGAGTCGCTTGCGAGGTCGAGGTCGAGCGCCTGTTCTCCTTCAGCCTGCCCCTCGGCTCCGACGTCCGCCGCCGGGATTCCCGCCTCTCTGATCAGATCGTAGGCTTCATCAGTCTGTTTCAGGCCGAGAAGCGCAACGGCTTTGAGCCTGATTGCCTCTTCGTCGTCGGGAAAATCGTCGAGGATGGGCTCGATCAGGTCGAGTGCCTCTTCGTAGGCACGACGTGATTTCAGCAGGACCCGGGTCTCGAGGAGTCGAGCGCGGAGGTCTTCGTCATGAGAATCCGCACGCTCGTTTCGCAGTCGGTCGAGGACATTGAGTGCGAGGTCGAAGTTCTCCGATCGAGCCGCGTCCATCGCCAACTGGTGGCTGGCGGGGACGAGCCAGTCCGGATCATCCATGGCCGCGTCGAGCGCCCACACCGCCTGACCCGGGTAGCCCTTCGCCGCGAGTGCTCGACCATACCGAAAGAGGATTTCCCCCGAGCGCTCTCCTCTGCCGATCAACTCCCGCAGCAGCTCGATCGAGGCCTCGACCTGCCCGGTCCCCTGTAGCTGCCGAACCTCGACCATTTGCTCCTCGACCGAAGGTGTGCAGGCAAGCGCGAGCGATACGGAGCAGAACAGGGTGGTGAGCACCCGGGCGCGAGTCGAATGAGCGCGGAGGGAGTGCGAAAAGACAGAAGGGTCGGATCGGAGACTGATCATTTTGGGAGGATAGCAAGCCCCCGGCAGAACCCGAGGCTGGACAGCACAGATTTGGTCCATATCGCTCGCCCGAAGACGGCAATCGGGTTCCGCAGTCACCCAAGATTCGATAGCCTCGCCCCCCATATGGAAAACCAATCGTCTGGTCGGGTCTGGCCTCTCGCACTCATTGCTGGCGTCGCCATTGCCGCATATCTATTCTTCACGGTCGAGATCGAGTTCGATCCCGCGAGTCAGAAAGAGGTCGGCGGGCACGACGAAATCGCGGGGTTGGGCGATCGCGACGATACGAACGTCCTCTTCCTGGTGGTCGACACGTTGCGCGCCGACCGGATGAGTGCGTATGGCTACGAACGCGAGACCACGCCGTTCCTTAGCCAGCTCGCATCGACGGGAATCCGATTCGACCGTCACATCGCGCAGTCATCGTGGACCAAGACCTCGATGGCGTCGCTCTGGACGGGGTTCAACCCGATCCGCTCCGGCGTGACGAAATTCAATCACACGATTTCGACTGAAATCGTGATGCCCGCCGAGATTCTCGCGGATGCGGGCTTCAAGAATATCGGGCTCTACCGAAACGGCTGGGTGAGCGGATATTTCGGCTTCGATCAAGGTTTCGAGAAGTACTACCGGCCGATGGGAGTGCGCGTCGATGCAGCCGTGCAGAGGATACGCCCAAACAGCCGCGAATATGGCTCCGACGAGACTCTGATCGGAGACGCGATCGAGTTTCTCCGAATTCATGGCGATTCGAGCCGTTGGTTTCTCTATCTGCATCTCATGGATCTTCACGAGTACACCTATGACGAGGAGTCGGCGATCTTCGGCAATTCCGTGGCGGATCTCTACGACAACTCGCTGCTCCGGACCGATTGGGTCCTGTCCAAGCTCTACGATTACCTGGGTGAATCGGAACTGCTCGACGAAACGATCATCGTGAT
>JAPYTP010000180.1 GCA_029941885.1 Myxococcota bacterium | reverse complement strand
CCACGCGTCGTCCGTGCGGAGGATTGCCTCGAGAGTGAGCTTGATCCCAAGCCGAAGAAAGGGCTCCGGCGGAAACCGCCTCGATCGGAATCCGACGAGCGGCAAGGATGAAAATTCATCCTGCCGGCCGAGAACGAGAGAGGACAGGATCTGGCCGCCGAGAATACAGGGCCCGACTCCGCCACCGGCGTAACCCATCCCGAAGTGCACATTCCCGCCCCACATGCTCCCGAAGAAGGGCACGTGGTGAGCGCTGATATCAATCGGACCCCCCCACGCGGCATCGATTCCCACATCCCGAAACGCTGGAAACCATTCGTGCAGCTTCGCTTCAAGACGCGAATACCACGCCGAGTCCCGGGACATTCGTCCGTCCGACCCTCGACCTGAAGTCGCCGTGCCGGCCCCGAAGGCGATCCTGCCGTCGGGAGTGGTGCGGAGATAGTGGAGCGTCGCCCGGAAGTCGCCGAGGCCCTCGCCGCCCGTCCACCCCATCTCTCGCAGGGCATCGGGCGCCGGCTCCGTCATTACGATGTGGCTCGCCCGCGGAATGATACTCCTGCGAAACTGCGGGATCTGGTTCGACCACGCATTCAGCGCGAGTACCGCCTGGTCCGCCCGGACTTCCCCGCCCCGGGTGACGATCTTGACGCGCGCCCCGCCCTCGATCGAGTCGACCGGCGTTCCCTCATGGATCCGTACGCCCGAATCGAGCACCAGGGCGCGCAGTCCTCGCACCAGCCGCGCCGGCTGGACGGTCGCACCGCGCGGCTGGAGGACTCCCGCGCGAAACTTCGGTGATCGGCATCGATCGGCAACCTCGGTCGGGGAGAGAAACTGGAATCGCTCTGCGGGAAACCCATCCCGCGACATCAGTCGACGAACCTCCTCGATCGCGTCATCGAAGATCGGAGAGGTGGATACGTCGAGATGACCGGAGCGCTGGAACCAGATGTCGATGTCGGCCGAACGGAACACTTCCTCTCCGAGATCCACCGCGTTCTCTGACGCGATCCCGATCCGGGCCGCACTCTCCGTCCCGAAAAGATCCGCCAACCCGGCATAGTCTGCCCAGAGCCCATACATGAACCCGCCGTTTCGTCCGCTGGGCCCCCCGCCACAGATGTCTGCTTCGAGCACCACGATCTCCGCGCCGGGATCCGCCTGCTTGAGATGATATGCCGTCCACAGTCCGGTGTAGCCGCCGCCGATGATCGCCACATCGGCCCCCACTTCGCCAGCGAGCGGCGGACACGGCGTCCCGGGTTCCGCGGCCAGGGCCTCCCGAAGCCACCACGACCTGGACTCGTTCGGCTCGACTTCGGGCCCCTGCAAACGAGCGCGATCGACTTTCATTGTGCTCTCCTCATTCGTCCGCCAATTCGACACTACCATGCCGCCCGCGATTGGGACTCGGTGACCCCGCGCTTGCGTTGCTTAACAGGTTCCGTGATTGGTCACGAGAGGGAGCAGTCTCGGACGGACCTCCGCGACCGAGCCCCCGCTGTGGGCTACGCTCGGTCGACGGCAGGGATCCGAATGGGTTCCCGCGGACGCGGGATCTCGGGCGGCGGCGCCGAGTCGCGCTTCGCCGCCGGGAGCCGTGCGGCCGATGCGCTCGATCTCATGCCCCCTTCCCGCCGCGGATATCTTGCCTCGACCCGAGCCTCCCATGCGAACCGATCCCTTCGAAACGATCCGGAAGAGCCGGGACGACGGACAGCCGCTCCCGGGGTTCGCCTACCGGGATGACGACGTCTTCGCCGTTGAGTCCGCAACGCTCTTCCGCGACGGCTGGAGCAGTGTGACGTGCGGTCAGAATGTCGCCGAACGAGGAGACCTGTTTCCGGTTCGGATCGCGGGCCAGTCGCTCCTAGTTCTCCGCGACTACGAAGACGAGATTCGCGTCTTCTACAATCTCTGTCGCCACCGAGGGGCGCCGCTGGCGGACGTCCAGTGCCGAGCCCGATCCGGACGGATCGTCTGTCCCTATCACGCTTGGAGCTACGGGCTCGACGGAAATCTCCTCGCAGCCCCCCATTTCCATCGAGACGAATCCTGCGAGGCCTCGATCGATGAGCGCACCGGCCTCGGCCTGCTTCCCGTGCGGACCGCTGTCTGGCGTGACATCGTGTTCGTCAATCTCTCCGAATGCGCCCCACCCTTCGAGGAGTTCATCCGCCCGCTCGACGAGCGGCTCGCTCACTGGACGGCTGCGGAGCTGCGGCCGCTCTCCTCGGACGAATATGACATCCAGGCGAACTGGAAGCTCGTGGTGGAGAACTTCCTCGACGTCTATCACCTCCCCGTCGTCCACCCGGAACTCGTCGGTCGCTTCGAGGGCATCCTCGACGCCGTAGATGTCGAGGTCTCGGACGACATCATGGGAACGGTCTTGCCTGACCTGTACGGGCAAGCGGCGGGACAGGCGGAGTCCCCGCTCCCGCGCTTTTCGGGTCTGGCACCCGACGAGAAGCTCCGAATCGAAGTATTCGCAGTGTTCCCGAACACCCTGATCCTAGTCGAACCAGAGGTTCAGCAGGTGATCGTGTTACGGCCCCAGGCGCCCGGGGTGACCCACGAGACCTTCGCCAACTACCTCGTTTCCGATCGCTCCCAGACCGACGATCTCGCCAAGGAGCGGGAGGAGACATACCGGTCGTCGGTCCTGATCAACGACCAGGACGCGGCTCTGCTCGCTCTCCTGCAGCCAACGCGCTCGATGGCCCTCGGCGGCCATACCCATCTGACCCGAGCCTGGGATGAGACCATTCGACGCTTTCAGCGACTCTGGACCGATCGGCTGCTCGCGGCCGCCGATCGCTAAGGTCCGCCCGGCATTCGATCATCGAACGAACTCATCGCTCGAGCCGCAAGACGATTCTTCGTGCGCCACCACGCCGACACGATCTTCCCCGTCGTGACAGGGGGAATTCTCGACGCGATCGCCGTTCGGCGCTGCAAGCCCCCGATAGACACCGCGGGCCGGCAGCCCGGAACCCGCGACGGACTCGAACGGCGGATCCGGGGCCCCCCTCCCCGACTCCCTGGAGTCGGGCCCACGCCCGGGTAGAGCCGGTTTTCCTTGCGGCGCCGAACGGATAAAGTCGAGAGTGATCGCAGCGGGCACACCGGAACAGGACGAGGCCCGAACCCGACAAGGAGAATCCCGATGACGACCCCCAAAACCACGATCCAATACGCGAATCCGATCTACGGAGAAGAGGAGATCGAAGCCGTCGTCGAGGCGCTTCGGACGACCGACCAGATCCAGATCGGCCCGCGGGTGCGCGAGATGGAGCGCCGCGTGGCGGCCATGTTCGACAAGAAATACGGGATCATGACCAACTCTGGGACTTCGGCCCTCTATCTGGCCGTCGAATTGCTCGATCTGCCAAAGGGCAGCGAGATCATCACCTCGGTCGTCAGCTTTTCTGCGACCTTCGCACCCATCGTTCGCGCGGGCCTCGTGGCGTCGTACGTCGACGTCGAATACGACACCTACAACATCGATGTCGACAAGATCGAGGAGATGATCACACCCAGGACCAGAGCGATCCTGGTCCCGAACCTGATCGGGAACGCCCCGGACTGGGAACGAATCCGTGAGATCGCCGATCGCCACGGCCTGAAGGTCATCGAAGACTCGGCCGATACGTTGGGTGCTCGGCTGCGGGGCAAGACGACCGGGACCTGGACCGACATCAGCATGACGAGCTTCGCCGCCTCCCACATCATCACCAGCGGTGGGAGTGGCGGAATGCTGGCGGTCAACAGCGAAGAGGAATTGGACCGTGCGCTCTTGTTGCGACGCTGGGGTCGAAGCTCCGAAGTCCAGATGTATGGATCCAAGGAACATATGGACGAGCGCTTCGAGGTCGAGATCGACGGAATCCCGTACGACACCATGTTCATCTTCGATGAAGTCGGCTGGAACTTCGAGCCGTCCGAGATGCACGCCGCTTTCGGTCTCGTGCAACTCGGAAAACTCCCGCAATTCTTCGAGGCCCGAAAACGGCGCTTCGAGATGCACACCGAGTTCTTCAATCAGGAGTCGATCTTCGAGCGATTCGTTCCGGCGCGTCAGCTCGAGGGTCTCGAGACGAGTTGGATTTCCTACCCGCTGATGGTCCGCGAAGACGCCGGCTTCTCACGCCAGGATCTTCAGCGATTCCTCGAAGACAGGGGAATTGCCACTCGCATGGTCTGGTCGGGAAACATCCTGCGCCAACCGGCCTTCAAGAACACGGCCCACAAAGCCGCGCCCGGCGGATATCCCAACGCCGATCGAGTCATGCGCCAGGGGATCATCCTGCCGATGAGTCACGCGGCGCCTCTGCACGACATCGAGCAGATCCACAAGGCGATCGAGGAATTCGTCAGCTCGCGCTGATCTCCAGATCGGTGCGAGCGCGCACCACGGACTGCCCCACCGACCCTCGTCTGCCATACTGAACCCGAACCCCACCCTCGCACCTGGAGAATCAGAACATGAAAGCAGCAAGACTCGAAGACGGCGCCCTGGAGATCCAGGACGTGCCCAGCCCGGTGCCCGGCCACGAAGAAGCGCTCATTCGGATCAGCGCCGCCGGCGTGTGTCATTCCGATCTCCACCTCGCACGCGGTGATTGGGTTGGCGTCCCGACCAGCGGGGTGATCGGTCACGAAGCGATTGGCGTCGTCGTAGCGCTCGGTCCCGGTGCAGAGCGCTTTTCCGCGGTCGGCGACCGCGTGATCCTCGGGCTCGGCGGGACCGGTGGAGGCTATTGGTGCGGCGCGTGCGAGTACTGCATGCGAGGTGAGCCTCGGCATTGCGCACAGACCCAGGGAATCATGGGCACCTTCGCTGAAGAGTTCTGTGTCTGGGCGAAGTCGCTCGTAAAACTACCCGACTCTGTCGGGGACGAGGAGGCGCCGCTCGCTTGCGGCGGCCTAACAGCCTATGGCGCAGTGAAGAAGCTCTTGAAGCATCACATCCAACCCGGTCGCTCAGTGGCCATCATCGGCGCCGCTGGTGGGCTCGGCCACTATGCCGTCCAGATCGCGAACTCGTTTGGCTACAAGGTCGTAGGGGTCGATATCGGAGAGGAAAGACTGCGGTTCATCGAGTCCCTGGGCGCCCAGATGGCGGTCGATGCGGCGGACGCAGAAGAGGTCGTCCAGCGTGAGCTCGAAGGCGTCGATGCCGCCATCGTCTTCTCGGCGAAGATGGCCGGCTTCAACCTGGGCCTGAAGCTTCTCCGCCGCGGCGGACTCTTCGTCGCGGTCGGCCTTCCGGCGACCAGCGAGGGCAACCTCGAACTGAACCCGTTCGAATTCTTCTTCAAGGATCCGACGCTCATCTATTCGGCGGTCGGCAACGTCCAGGACATGCGCGAGCTCGTCGACATGGCCGCCGCCGGTCAGGTGAAGAGCCACATCGGCCGTCGTGGGTCGCTCTCGGACCTCGCCGCGGTCTTCGACGATCTCGAATCCGGCAAGTACGTTGGCCGGGCCGTCATTACGGACCTCGGCAGTTAACTTTCCGTGCGTTTGGAACGACAAGGTCTACGCGCCGCGCGCTTGCGTCATCCGGAGTGATTGCCTCGCCCGGCCACCTTGAAATTACCAATCGGCGTAAAGCACGATCACTGCGAGATTCCACTACCTGGTCAACCACGACTCCATGTCTACTCTGACATTCAGCGATGCAAGCCGAACCGCCCCTGACCCCCAACGGGGCGCGACGGGGAACTGGATCCAATCGCCCTTCTGGGACGCATTCTGGATGTTCTCCGCCATCTGGGGCTGCCTGCTCCTCTACTCGCTCGACAGCGCGATCGGCTGGCGACGGGCCTCGACCATGCTCTTCTTCTTCACCGGCCTCTATGGACTCTTTCATTCATGGTCGACAACCTTCATGGTGCTCGGATCCTCTCGCATGCGCGAAGCGCGCGCCGCGAATCGCTATCGCTATCTCTTCATACCGATCGCGATCGCCGCAATCGCGATGACGATCGGGGTCTACGCAGGATGGAGCCTTCGCTTTCCCAGCAGTCACCCTTATGGCCTCGAAGCATGGCCCTGGGTCGTATACCTCGCGCTCTTCTGGGTCGGACATTTCTGGCATTTCGGCAAACAGGATTTCGGAGTGCTCTCGCTCTACCGGACCCGGGCGGGACAACTCGACCAGAAGACGCGCCAGATCGACCAGGCCTATATGATGGCCATGATGTTCGTGATCCAGCCCGTCGTCTACATGAGCATCGTCACGACCTCACCGGTCGCCGAGGCCTTCTACAGCTACGTCCCTGTCTCGCTCGAGAGCGTCCGAGTCTGCGCAACGGGGGCGGTCGGGCTGGCCTGCGTATTCTCGGTCGTCGTCGTGGGTCTCGAGATCAGAAGGCCGAACACGTCGATCCAGAAGCTCACCTATTACGTGATCATGCTCGCGCACCCTCTCGTCCTCTACTACTCGAGGCTGGGACTAGGCGGCTTCTATATGATCGCCTACTTCTGGAGTCATTGGTTCATCGCCATCGGTCTCGTCTCGCGAATCAACTCGGGTCACTACCGGGACCTCGGATACCGTCCGGCAACGGCACAGGCGCGACATTTCCTGACGATTGGAGCCATCTGCGCGCTGATCATGTTCTCCACGACTGATTTCAAGCAATTCCGCATCTTCAGCGGAGGCCGCTACAAGGAAATTCTCGCGGATGTAACGCCGGAACAGGGTCTCATCGTGGGTATTTTTCTCGGACTCTTCCTCACGGAGCAGTTGCTTCACTACTACTGTGATCGTTGCCTGTTTCGGATGCGGGACGCCGATGTCCGCAGTGCCGTCGGTCCCTATCTGTAAAACCCCATCGGCGAGAGAAACGCAACGTCGTATGATCGACCCTCGAGGCCACTCCCGGTTCAGCCACTGGTTCGTGCGATTCCAGGGGGCCCGGCCCTCTGTTTCGGCAATTGGGGGACTTCTGGAGCTGCGCGCGCGGTCCGTGGCCGTGGTGTGCTGCTTCGTGATCGGCGCGGTCGGGTGCGACGGGAGCCACTCCACCACACGAGACTCGGCGACCGGCCCGACGGACGATGTCGTCGCAGAGTCGTTCTGGGGGCCGATCTCCCCCGTCGCGAACCTGGTCGACTATCCGACCACGATCGACGGCGACGCGCCGCGCCCGGTCGAGCCCGTCCGCTGGGCGGGAGAGCGTGCCGCCGAATGGACGGTCGCCCCCGATCCGAGCGGTGCGGTGATTACCAGTCCAGAACTCGGCGCTCACACGGACCTGACGATTTTCACGTTCCGATTTCGCAGCACCGGGGCAACCGAGGCGATCGTGACACCGCTGCTTCTGGGCGGCGGAAAGGAGCGGGGCCAGCGTGTCATGCGCAGCGTTCGCCTCGCGCTGGGCACACCTTCTGACGGCACCCATTCGACCGTCGCCAGCTTCGACCTGACCGAAGCCATTCACGGGAACTGGCTCGATGAGACACGCAAGGGAGAGCTCAGTCGGGTCGAGGTCCTCGTGGTGGGAGCGGATCCAGAAACGATGGTGCTCGAGGAAGTCACCGGCCGACTCCCCGGCACGCGCTATGGCCAAGCCGCCGCGGGTACGGCACGCGTCGATCGCGGAGGCATCATCCGACCTGGCTGGTTCGTGCATGGGGGCCGTCTGATTCGGGTGAAAGCACGGATCCCCGAGGAAGCTCCGGAGCTTCGCTGGCACGCCGGCGGCACGGCACAGCGCGTGCGGATTCTCGTTGCGTCGCGCGACTCCGAATCCGAGGACCCTGGAGTCGAACTCGCCCGTCATCCCGGAAGCACTGAACCCTGGACCTTTCATTCCGTTTCGCTCGCCCAATGGCGGAACCAGGACGTTACGCTGGAATTCTCCATCGAGGATGAGGGACTCGGTTTCTTTGGAGATCCGCGGATCGTTTCTGCCGGCAAGAGAGAGGGACAGCCGCTTTCCATCGTCTACATGGTGGACACGCTGCGGGCCGATCGCGTGGGTGCGTGGAAGAGCGAAACCCCGACCGACACGCCCGTTTTCGACAAGCTGGCCGCCGAAGGCGCCGTATTCAAGACCGCCATCAGCACTTCGTCTTGGACCAAGCCCGCGATCCCGACGCTGATGACGGGGATCGCGCCGAGAACCCACCTGGTCGGTAGTCGGTCCTATGCGGATCGCCTGCCGGAGAGCGTCCCGATTATGCAGCAGGTCTATCGTGATGCCGGGTGGCGCACCCTTTCTATTTCGGCGAGTCCGCTCGGAAGCAGCCTGTCGGGTCTCGACCGAGGGTTCGGGACGGCTGTCCTTCCCCGCTATTGGCGGACACGGATCGGAAAACGCAACTACGCCACCGCGAGCGACCTGCACGACGCGCTTCTCGAGTGGCATGCGGAGGAACCCGATCGACCCGCCCTCGTCTATCTACACACGATCGATGTCCACCAATACGAAAGGCCCTTCTATCGAAGCGAAGCCTTCGCGGGAGTCCATCCCTACGATGCGGCTGTTGGAGAGGCGGATCGCCAGTTAGGCGAGCTGCTCGACATGATCGAGTCGACGCCCTCGAAACCCGATCTCGCGATGGTCATCGTTTCGGATCATGGTGAGTCGTTCGGGGACCATGGTATTCACGGCCACGGCCGAGGGCTCTATCAAACGCAGATTCACGTGCCGCTCATCTACTGGGCCCCCGGTCGAATCGATGCGCGTGAAGTGGAGGACCCGGTCAGCCTCATCGATTTCGCACCGACGATGGTCGAGATGGCCGGACTCGCTTTTCCCGCGCGCGTACAGGGACGCAGCCTGGTTCCGTATCTGCGCGGCAAGTCGCGCGAACAGAGCGGGTATCTCGGAGCCTCCCTGATGTATTTTCCGTGGGAGCCCGAGGGCGTCAAACAATTTGCATTGCTCTCGGGACAGAAGAAGAAACTGATCGTGACCAGTGAAGGAAAAGGCTGGGCCTTCGATCTGAACACAGACCCTTCTGAAGCGCACTCGATCGACCCTCCACCGCAGTCTCTGATGACTGACATGCAGGATTGGCTCGCCGAGCAGATGGCTGCGGCGGATGAATTCGTGCTCGAGCACACCGTCACGCCACCGGGCCTCATCGATGCTGCACAGACCGAGCAACTCCGGGAACTCGGATATATCGAATAGGCCCCGGGCCGTCGATTCCAATTGCGCGGTGTGATCGGCCCTGCGCTTCCGTTTGCGGGCACTGTAGACTTCGGAGTCAGTCCGCATCGAACGTCTGGGAGATCCGATGAGTGAACTCGATGAACTGCGCGCACGCGTCGAAGCCCTCGAAAACATCGAAGCGATCCGCCAGACTAAATACGACTATTTTCACAGCCTCGATCTGAAGCGTTGGGATGGACTCGGCAATTGCTTCACGGCGGACATCTTCGCCACCTACGGGCGCGAGGAGTGGACGCTGGAAGGCCGCGACGAACTGGTCGCCTGGCTGCGGAGCAATGAAGGGGGCGATCGTTACCGTGTAAGCCACGCCGGCCATAATCCCCAGGTCACGATCCTCGACGAGAACCATGCCCGTGGCTTTTTCAAACTCCACGATTGGGTCGTGATCGAACCCTCGACGACTCTACGCGGCTGGGGACACTACACGGATCTCTTCCGCCGGGAGGAAGACGGTCGCTGGAGGATCGAGCGACTGGATCTCTCCTACGAGTACAAGGAAGAGCACCTGACCTATCTCGGAAACGAACCGCCCCGCCCTACTCCTGCCATGGAGCGCTGAGGCTCTTGCCATGAACTGAAGGCTCTTGCCGCGAAGCGCCGAGGGCTCTCGGTCGATCGCCCTCGATTCGCGTCGACCTAGCGGCCGGGCATCTGCATCGGCTTTCGAATCACTGGCCAGAACAACTCGTCCGCCCAGTGCAACCGGCACGCGGTCGCCAACCCAAATTTCGTCTGTCGCGTATTCGGAATTCGAGCGGTCCCGAAAAGCGTATCGAACGCGAAGATCGTGACCGCATAGTTCCCGTTCATGTGACCGGTCGCGCCGTAGGCATGGTGCGCGTGATGCGTGTCGGGGAGCGTGACGATGTGCTCGACGACGCGCCAGGCCGGTTCCGTGGCGGGGAAT
>JAPYTP010000179.1 GCA_029941885.1 Myxococcota bacterium | reverse complement strand
GGAGTAGGTACTTGTGGTGGCAGTGCATCGCGCAACAGACAGAGGAAAAGCAGGGTCGAGAGGTTGTGGCTCCGGCGGGTCGGATTCGGCATGGCCGGCACTTTAGCAGGGGCCGGCCGGGGCGGTCAGGACTCGGCCTTCAGTGTTGCCTTGAGATCTTCGACCATCGACTTGAAACCGCCGTTGCCGGGCTCGAAGGTGAGGGCCATCTGGATGTTCTGGATCGCACCCGAGAGATTGCCGGATCGGATGTCGGCCTCGGCCTTGCCGTGGAATTGGCGGCCCTGGGCCGTGGCCCCGCGGCACTCGGCCTTGCGCTGTTCCGCGTGCGCGCTCTTCGCCTCGGCCAGTTGGATGCGCAGCGGCTGCCCCTCACTTCGTTTGAAATCGTAGGTCTTGCGCCGGCGCGTATCACGGAGCACGCAGTAGGCCTCGGTGATGCGTTTCGAGATTCGACCGCAATTTTTCCTTATCTCCGGCGCGAGCTGCCGATTGGCATCCGGGTGGAAGCTCCGTGAGGAGGCGTGGTAGGCCTTGCGGATTTCGCCGGTCGATGCCGTCGGATCGATGTTCAGCAACTGGTAGTAGTCGAGCTCGTCCATGATCCGAACGAGCGCGGAGATCTCCAGGGGGTCGATCGCGGTGCTCATCGAGATCTACTTCTCCCCATCCGTCGACTCGCGGTCGGGGTCCGAAAGGTCGGCACCGGAGGTATCGAAGAAACCGTCGTCTTCATCCGGGGCGGCTTGCGAAGGGGGGCAACTCTCCGTGACGTCTTCCCCTGCCGCCTGCTGGGTCAATCGGACCAATTCATCGTCGTCCATCAGGTCGAGTTCCGACTCGTCATCCGCTTCGCTGAATTCGATCTCGTCCGACCGACCCAAGGACAGGTCCTGGCTACTATCTCCGAAGGGCGAATCCTCGACGGGCGCGTTCGTCGCGGGGCCATCGGGTTCGTCGCCGCCGATCGTGATCGGCGCGATCTGCTCTTCCGAGGGCGACGCGGGGGTGTCGACCCGCCCGGCCACATCCTGTTCGATGAGCTTCTCGATCTGTTCCTCGGCAAGGCCGGAGGAAAGTGTGATCTGGGTCGAGGCTTCGTGTCCCGTGACCTGGTCGGAGGCCGTGACGTTGACGATTCCATCGGCGTCGATCTCGAATGTGACATCGATCTTGACGTCCGATCGCAGACCCTTCTCAAAGCCCGAAAACTCGAATTGGCCGAGCAGCGTGTTGTCGTCCGCACGCCGGTGATCGCCCTGGTAGACACGGATCTGGACCGACTCCTGGTGGTCCTGGAAGGTCGTGAAGGTGCGCGTCTGCTCGATCGGGACCGGTGTATTCCGCTCGATCACGGACTCGGTCAGTCCACCTGCAACACCGATCCGCAGATCGAGCGGCGTCACATCGAGGAGCATCGAGTCCTGCGCCTCGCCGACGAGGGCGGCGGCATGAATGGCGGCACCCATCGCGACCACTTCGTCGGGATCGACGTCGACTCGTGGCTCCTGCTGGAAGTAATGGGTGACCGCCTCCCGGATGATCGGAAGTCGGGTCGGCCCGCCAACCAGGATCACGCCGTCGAGGTCTCGAACCGTCAGGTCCGATTGCTGCAGCGCTTCGTCGACGACCTTGAAGGTCCGCATCACCAGGTCCTGGGTGAGCGTTGCGAATTCGGCGCGGGTAATGGTGCGCTCGAGGCCCATCTTCTCGCCGTCTTCGCCGATCAGGACCTCCTCGATGGAGACCGTGACCTCCTCGTCGACGGAGAGTTGCTTCTTGGCGTTCTCGGCCGCGAGCTTCAATCGCTCGTAGGCGTAGACATCGTGGCGCGGGTTGATCCCGAATGCAGCCACGAATTCGTCCGCCAGCAGATCCATGACCCGGTCGTCGAAGTCATCGCCACCGAGGAAGGTGTCACCGCAGGTTGCGAGCACTTCGAAGATGTCTTTCCCGATCTCGAGCACCGAGATGTCGAAGGTGCCGCCGCCGAGATCGTAGACCGCGACCCGCTGGTTGAGGCCCATCCCGAACCCGTAGGCGAGGGCGGCGGCGGTGGGCTCGTTGAGGATTCGCAGGACTTCGAGTCCCGCGATACGGCCGGCGTCCTTGGTCGCCTGGCGCTGGTTGTCGTTGAAGTACGCGGGCACCGTGATGACCGCCTTGGTGACCTTTTCGCCCGTGTGGCGTTCCGCGATCTGTTTCATCTCGCGCAGGACCATCGCGGAGATCTCGGGCAGCGAGAACTCTTCATCGCGGATCTCGATGCGCACTCCGTGGTTCGGGGCCTCGACGATCTCGTAGGCATAGACCGCCTGAGCCTTCTTGACCTCTTCGGAGAAGTAGTAGCGGCCGATCAGGCGCTTGGCGGAGGCCACGGTCTGGGCCGGAGCATGGATCACCTTGGCCTTCGCCGAGTTTCCGACCTCGACGCTGCCGTCTTCGTGAAAATGGACGACGCTTGCGGAGATCCGCTCCCCGAATGCGTTGTCGAGCACACGAACCTCACCACCCCGCATCACCGCGATGCAGGCGTTGCTGGTCCCCAGATCGATTCCAACTGCGATCTCCGCCATGTCGGCTGCTCCTTGTCGCGCCCTGGTGCCAACTCCGATCGGAAGATCCGATTGGTCGTCGCCCCACCCGCGCTCTGCTCGCGAACGCCGCGCTGCCCTCGGGGCGCTCTCACGGCTCGGTTCTACACCGTCCTTTATCGGTCGGGCCGAGGCCGGACTGAACCGCGGGGGCTGGCTGATGGCTCTCTCGTAGGCCTCTGTGCTACCTCGCCCCAGTTGATTCCGGAAACCCGCCCAGGTGGGCCGGAGCAGGAGAACTGATGTCCGGACATTCGAAATGGTCCACGATCAAGCGGAAGAAGGGCGCACTCGACGCCAAGCGTGGGAAGATCTTCACCAAGCTGATCCGGGAGTTGCAGACGGCCGCTCGCCTCGGCGGGGGGGATCCCGATGCCAATCCGCGCCTACGCCTCGTCGTCGACAAGGCCAAGCAGGCCAACATGCCCAAGGACAACATCACCCGGGCGATCGCCAAGGGCACAGGGGGCATCGAAGGGGATTCCTTCGAAGAGGCTGTGTACGAGGGCTACGGCCCGGGCGGAACCGCGATCCTGATCGAGACGCTCTCGGACAACAAGAACCGGACGGTGGGTGACGTCCGCCACTGCCTCACCAAGAACGGGGGCAATCTCGGGGCGTCGGGTTGCGTGGCCTATCTCTTCGACAAGCGGGGCATGATTCTTTTCGAGGGCGAGGGTCTCGATAGCGACGCGGTCATGGAGGCGGCTCTGGAGGCCGGCGCCGAGGATTTCGTCGAAGGAGAGGCGAGCTGCGAGGTCGTGACAGGCCCTGCCGAGTTTCATGCGGTTCAAGAGGCGTTGGCGGTGGCGGGCTTCTCACCGGTCTCCGCCGAGATGTCGATGGAGCCTTCTACGACAGTTAAACTCGTGGGCAAGGAGGCGGAGCAGATGCTGCGCCTGGCGGATGCGCTCGAAGACCTGGATGATGTGCAGAACTTCTACGCGAACTTCGACATTTCCGAAGAGGAGTTGGAGAGCTTCGCTCGGCAGTAGGCATCGAATCGAAAAGCGGATCGCCACGCGGTGCGGCGGGGCTGCCGGCGAGACAGCACGCCTGCGGCCGATTGGCCGCGAGAGGGAGTGGAGATGAGGGTCCTGGGGGTGGATCCGGGTTCCAACGCGACGGGGTTCGGGTTGATCGAGCGAGTGGGCGGGAATCTTCGCCATCTTCGCCACGGGGTTCTGCGTCCGCCGAAGGGGGCCGAACTCTCGGATCGACTGAACTTCCTTCACGCTCGGTTGCGGGAAGTCCTGATGGACGGGAAACCCGAGGTGGCGGTGGTGGAACGGGTCTTCCTCGCCTCCAATCCCCGCTCCGCGCTCGTGCTCGGGCAGGCGCGTGGAGCACTCCTTGCGAGCCTGGGGGAGGCGGGTGTGCGGGTCTCGGAGATTTCGGCCCGCGAAGCCAAGAAAGCAGTCACGGGCAGCGGTGGCGCGGACAAGGCTCAGATGCAGATGATGGTGACGCGCCTGCTGCAGCTCGAAACGCCCCCGCCGACGGACGCGGCGGATGCGCTCGCACTCGCGATCAGTTTCGCGCATTCGAGCGCCCTGGCGGACCTGCCGATCCGCGGTCGCGGTCGAAACAGCCGGCGCGCGATGACGGAGATCGTGATGGGAAAGACGCGATGATCGCCTGGCTCGAGGGAAATCTTCGGGAGAAGGCGCCGACGCGAATCGTGCTCGACGTGCGGGGTGTCGGATACGAACTGCTCGTCCCACTCTCGACCTTCGAGGCGCTGCCGGATCTGGGCAAAACGGTTTCTCTGCGGGTCCACACGGCGGTGCGCGAGGACGCGATTCAGCTCTTCGGATTCGCGACATCCCTCGAGAAGGAACTCTTCCATCTCCTTCTCAAGGCGAATCGGGTCGGCCCGAAGCTCGCGCAGTCGATCCTGTCGGGGATGGAGCCTCATCGATTGCTGCAACTGCTGCGGGACGCCGACGTGAAGGGACTTCGAAAGGCGCCGGGTGTCGGACCCAAGATGGCCGAGCGGATCGCCGTGGAACTGCGAGACGACGCCGAGAAGCTCGCGGGTCGGGTGGGCGCGGACGGAGCGACGGGAAGCCCGACCCTCGGCGCTGGAGTCCCGCCCGACGAGGAACTCTTGTCGGCGTTGGTAAATCTCGGCTATCCCCACAACCAGGCCGAACGGGTCGTCGAGTCATCTCTCGCCGAAGCGGATCCGGGGGCTTCGCTCGAGGAGTTGATCCGGGTCGCGCTGCGTCATCTGGCGCCGTGAAACGAGCCTGAATCGTCGTTGGCCGCCGGGCCGGGCCAGTGCGGATCGAATCAGGGTCGAAGGAGGGGGAGTGGTGGAGCGAGGAGAGCTCAGCCTTGGGCAACAGTCCGAGGAACACAGTGCCGAGGAGACGCTACGTCCCCAGAACCTCGACGAGATGATTGGGCAGCCGCGGTTGCGGGAGAATCTGAGCGTTTTCGTTCAGGCCGCTCGAGCAAGAAACGAGCCCCTCGATCACGTCCTCTTCCATGGTCCGCCCGGCCTCGGCAAGACCTCACTCGCGCGGATCGTTGCAGTCGAACTGGAAGCGCAATTTCGCGCGACCAGCGGCCCGGCGATCGAGCGGCCCGGGGATCTCGCCGCGCTGTTGTCGAATCTCGAAGCCGGCGATGTGCTCTTCATCGACGAGATCCATCGGCTCTCAGCCTCGGTCGAGGAAATTCTCTATCCGGCGATGGAGGACTTTCAGCTCGACCTGATGATCGGCGAGGGGCCCACCGCGCGATCGATACGCTTCGATCTGCCTCGCTTCACCCTCGTCGGGGCGACCACGCGCGCCGGCCTGCTGACCTCGCCGCTGCGCGATCGCTTTGGCTGGTCGGCTCGGCTCGAGTACTACCCGGTCGACGATCTCGAAAAGATTGTGTTGCGTTCCGGGGGGCTGCTCGGCGTCGATGTCGAGCCGAAAGCCGCCCATGAGATCGCGCGTCGCGCACGCGGAACGCCGCGGATTGCGAATCGGTTGCTGCGTCGGGTGCGCGATTTCTCCGCCGTTCGTGACGGAGACCCGGGGCGCGTCGTGCTCGACACGGCTCGCTTCGCACTCGAGCGGCTCGATGTCGACGAGGCGGGATTCGACGGCCTCGATCGATCGTTCCTGACGACTCTCGTCGAGAAATTTGCGGGGGGCCCCGTCGGTCTCGACACCCTCGCCGCCGCGGTCGGCGAAGACAAGGGAACGCTCGAGGATGTCGTTGAACCCTTCCTGATTCATTGCGGTTTCTTGACTCGAACTCCCCGCGGCCGCGTCGCGACCGAACGCGCCTTTGGCCACCTCGGAGTGCTCTTTACACAGGCCTGACGCGCGCCGGTGCCCGAAGCGAGCCCGATCGGCGGCCGATGGGTTCTGCGGCAGAAGCTCAATCGGATTCGAGCGGAACCAGGCTGGGTCGGGTTCCGGGCAGGTTCCCGAGGTTCTCGAGGACGATCAACGGCAGCTCGGGATCGCGATCGTTGAACGCGATGATCTCGTCCAGGCCATCTCCATCGAGGTCGGCGATGCGACTCTCTCCCCCCGGCAGGGGGACGGGCTGGCGGCCGATTGCGGAGCCGAAAATCGGTTCGTTCGGCTCCTTCGAGCCCATGCGGAAGGCGATCTCATCGGTGCCCCGCGCGACAAAGAAGTCCTTGACCCCGTCGCCGTTCCAATCCCCGAGACCAGGAATGAGGCCGCTCACGCTGTTCTCGCCGAAATTCAGACGGAAGGAGAAGTCATCCTCGAAGATCGTACGCGTTCCATCGGGGGCGGTCGCGTCGAGCTGGAGGATTCGGACTCGCGTCTCGGCTCGACGGGTCAGCAGAAAGCGAACGATCTGGAGGATGCCGAACTGGAGGCTCGTCTCGACCATCTCCTCCCGGCCGTCTCCGTCCAGGTCGACGAAGGTGAACCCGGAGAAGCCTCCTTCGAGCATCCGCTCGGCGTCGGGCTCCGCCTCGGTCGAGACCCCGCTTCCCGTATTCAGGTGGACCTGAGTCGTCGAACGTCCGTCCATCAGGCCGCCTCCGATCGTACTCAGGAGCAGGTCGGCTCGGGTGTCGCCGTCGATGTCTCTGGCGAAGTAGTTGTTCACCGTGGATTCGTGTGCGCGTTCGGTCTCCTCGTCGAAGGGGGAGAGCGTTAGCCGGCGGCTCGGGGCTCGTGGAAGACCGTCGGGGCCTGCGTGGTAGATCCAGATCGCCCAGCGGGAGAGCGCGAAGAGGTCGAGTCGCCCATCCCCATTGTCGTCGGCCCGCGCCAGCGTCGGCCAGGTCACCTCCTGGATCATCCACTTCCAGACGGTGCTCGGGAGGTGGGGCACATAGGTTCGGTATTGCGCATAGACCGGCAACTCGAGTGTTCGCGCCTCGCCCGTCTGCAGGTCGATCAGCCAGGCGCCGTGCAGGGCGGGGACGAGGGCGGTGGGTGGACCCAGGTCGTTCCAATCCTCGACGATGGGAATTCGGGAGATCTCCCACGGCCGGAAGGGCAGGGGGAGACCACCCGGGATCTCGATCTCCCTGGCCGGATCGGAGCCGCCGAGTGACTCGATTCGAATTCCCGCGGCGCTGACGAGGAAGACCTGGGGGCCGCTGCGTCCCGGCATGCGCGCGACGTCGACAACGACGGTGTCGTCGGGCAGGGTGCGTTCGAGAATGCGCGGATCGCCGGGGATGAGCGCTGAGCCGCAGGGCATCCACGTCAGATGTTTCTCTTGGGTCGGAGGCCCCCCCACGCTGCTGAGGACCAGCAGATCACTGGCAGCGTGCTCGCAGTTACTCACGTGCAGGGGCCAGACCTGATGGATCAGTCCCTGGATCTCATGGGAGTGGATTTCGAAGGGAGCGGAAGGCTCTGCCGCGCAGGGAACCGCGCGAACGAGCGCTGTCAGCCAGACGGCAATGAGCGCGTGCCCAGCGTAGGCCCAGAGGCTTTCGGAGCAGCGGATGTGAAGGATCGGGGCCACGGCCGGGATCATAAGCGAGCCTGGGCGCGATGCCGCCCGGGCTCCTCTCTTTGGGGCTCAGACCGGGGTTCCGGTCGGCCGATACGGGTTGGGAGAACGCTCGTCCGAACCTGCTGGTTCGTCGCGTGCGCCTTCCGATTGAAGAGACCCCAGTGTGTGGGGCTCGATCGCAACCGAGTGAGTTCATCGCGTGCGAATCCTAGCCAGAATCCTTTCGTTCCCCTTGAGCATCGCGCTGATCGCGCTCGGCGCCTTTGCGCTTCTCACGGGCTACGCGTCGGACACGGAGCTCGCCGATCAGACGCGGCGACAGCTTCAGGTACTGACTCGGTGGGGGATCGAAAAGGGGGTCGGAGTTCCGCGGGACTTTGCGGTCAGTCTGGAAGATTTCCTGGCCGGGACCTTCCTGTGTTTCGTACTGCTACCGGGCGGTCTGGTGTTGCTCGGATTCGCAGTGGGTCTGATCGGTCGGGGCAGCGACGCCCTCGTGGTCGCGCCGGAAACCGATGCGGAAGCCGGAGGCGACGTTCCCGCCCGCTTGGACAGGCGCACCTCGAAGAGGATCGTCAAGCAGGCGAATGCACTGAAGAAGCGGGGCGAGTTGCTCGAGGCGGCAGATTTGCTCTGGAATCACGAGCTGCTCGACGAGGCCGCGGAATTCTACGTCAGCGCCGGTGAATTCGTGCGCGCCGCCGAGATCAGGCACGACCAGAATCGCTTCCTCGAATCCGCCGAACTTCATCTCGAGGGCGAAAACTTCGAAGCCGCGGGCACGATCTTCGGACAACAGGAAGAGTGGTCCCGCGCCGCAGATTGTTATCTCAAGTGCGAGCACAAGAGCGTGGCCGCCGAGATGTTCGAGAAGGCCGGAAAATTTCGCGATGCGGCACAGTGCTATCGCGAGACCGACTTCATGCGTCACGCCGCCGCCATGTACGTCAAGTGCAAGGATTGGCGACTCGCAGCCGAATGTCTCGAGAACGTATTCGTCGAAGAGGGCGGGAACTCGGGTCTCGATCCGAAGAAGACCGCCGACATGTCGAAGCTCGTCCGGCAGGCGGGCAAGCTCTTCCTCAAGTCCGAGGACCCGGCGAAGGCGCTCGAGATCTATCTCCGCGGTGGCTGTGTCCTGGAAGCCGGCGAGGTGTGCGTCTTGCTCGGTGACCACGAATCAGCGGCCGTGTATTTCCGACAGGCCGGCGAGATCGAACGCGCAGCGGATTCCTTGCGTGCGGCGGGCCAGGAGGAGGACGCGGCGCGAATCCTCGGACAGCACCTGCGCGACTCGGGGGATCACGTGCGGGCCGCGGAGCTGCTGGTCGACGCGGGGGATCACCTGGAAGCCGGCGATCTCTATCGCAGCCTCGAACAATTCGAACGGGCGGCGGAGTGCTACGATGCCCAGAATGGGTTTGCTCAGGCGGCCGAAATGTTCCAGCTCGCGGGCGACCGCGAGCGTGCGGGGAACGCCTTCGAACGAGCCGGACGTTTTACCGAAGCCGCGGAGTGTTTCGCGCTTGCCGGCAACCCCCCACGTGAGGCCGAGTTGCTGGAGCTCGCGGGTGATTTCCTGCGCGCCGGAGACGTCTATCACGGCGAAGGCCTCGATGACGAGGCGATCTCCGTACTGCAGAAAGTGCCCGCGGAGGACGAGGATTTCGGTCGAGCTGCGGCCATCCTGGGGGATATCTTCGCCGCACGCGGTCAGCTCTCACTGGCGATTACGAAGCTGCAGCAGGCGATCGGCGATACGGAGCTGACTCGCGGCAGCGTCGACGGGTACTACAAGCTCGGGGCGATCTATCACGAGGACGGCAAGAATCGCGAAGCCGTCGAGATCTTCGAGAAGGTGATGGCCTTCGACTACCACTATCGCGACGTGGAGGAGCGATTGGCGGAAGCCCGCGCACGAGCGGCCATGGACGAACCGATCGGGATGGTCACGGAGCGGGACGAGGCGGGCGGGGTCGTGGCGAGGGCCAGCAATTCCTCGGAAGAGAATCGCTATCAGATCGTGGGCGAACTCGGGCGGGGTGGGATGGGCATCGTCTACAAGGTCCAGGACACCGTCCTCGACCGACTCGTTGCGTTCAAGGTCCTGCCCCAGGCGCTCACGGAGAATCCCCAGGCGATCAGCAACTTCATGCGGGAGGCCCAGGCCGCCGCGAAGCTCAATCATCCAAATATCGTGACGGTCTATGACACCGGTGAGCAGCAGGGCCGCTTCTACATTGCAATGGAATATGTCGAGGGGACGACCCTCAAGGAAATTCTTCGAAGACGAGGCGTGATTTCGCCTTCCGGCATCTTGCACGTACTCATGCAGATCAGCGAGGCACTCGCCTACGCCCACGAAAAGAAGGTCGTCCATCGCGACATCAAGCCGGCGAACGCGATGTGGACACGTGACAAGAAGGCGAAGCTGATGGACTTCGGTCTCGCCAAGATCGTCGAAGAAGCGCGCAACCACACGACCGTCGTCGCGGGCACGCCGTATTACATGAGTCCGGAGCAGACGCTCGGCAAGAATGTCGATCATCGCACCGATATCTATTCGCTCGGTGTGGCGATCTTCGAGATGGCGACGGGAACCGTTCCCTTCAAGGAAGGGAATATTCCGTATCACCACGTTCATACCGCGCCGCCAACGATCTGTGAGATCCGCCCCGATCTCCC
>JAPYTP010000178.1 GCA_029941885.1 Myxococcota bacterium | reverse complement strand
GTCCAACCCGGAGCGACTCTTTGGCCGTCTCCGAGGAGGCTCGAAGCGGGATGTACCGTCGCGGGGCCTCGTCGAGAGCCGCGTCGTCGACGCCGTAGTCGAGCAATGCAGTCAGTGGGGCGTTTTTCCCTGCCTTGATCGCGGCATATGCATCGACCGCCTGGTCGAGGGCGAAGCGGGATTGGATCAGACTCGATACATCGATGGAACCAGAATCGATGAGCGAAAGGAACGCGCCGAAATTCCGGTTCTCCGTCCACCGGACGAAGCCGATCGGATAGTCGCGACCCTGATCCTCGTATTCGGGGTCATAGCGCCCTGGCCCATACGAACGGGAAACGCGAAAGAGGAGTTCCTTGTTGAAGAGGGGCGCGCGTACGAGCTCGAGACCGGAGCGGCCGACGACGATGACCTTTCCGCGGTCACGCGCGAGATCGAGGCCGAGGCGCGTGGGCGCGCTGGATTCGGATGCGGCGCAGACAAGCACGGCATCCGCCCCCACGCCGTCCGTCCAGTCATCGAGCACGCGCATCGCGCCGGCGGGATCCGCTGCGTCGAGCGAAAGCTGCATGCCGAGGGATTCAGCGAGGGTGACGCGACTCTCGATCAAATCCGCGCCCGCCACACGCAAGCCCATCGTTCGTGCGAGCGCGACGGTCAGCTGACCGACGAGTCCGAGCCCGATCACGACGACCGTCTCTCCAACCGAGACCTCCGCGATTCTGAGTCCATGGAGGGCGATGCTCGCCAGGGTCGTGATGGCGGCCTGATCGAGGGGGACGTTCTCCGGAACGCGCGCGACGAGGTTGCGTTTCGCGCAGACGACTTCGGCGTGGGGCTCTCCTCCGTAGCTCACCCGATCACCCGGTGAGAGGTCGTCGACGCCTTCACCGACCGCGAGGACGTACCCGCTGCCCGAATAGCCTCGCGGCGTTCTTTCGTTCAAGCGCTCCTGGACTTGATAGGCGGCTTGGCGGAGTCCGACATCCTTGATGCGCGACCAGACCTTTCCCGTCAGCTGTGGATTGCTGGCTACCTGTGACGCGACGCTACCGAGGTTGTACTCCGCCGTTTCAGTACCCGTACTGATGACAGAGTGGGCGACACGAATCAATACGCGCCCTGGGGCGACGTTCGGTGCAGGCACGTCATCGACGTGGACAGTTCCAGATCGATCGAAGAGGACTTGTCTCAAAGGGGGTTGCTTTCTCGTGGCTGAAGATCACCCCAGCCAGATGTTCCCTCGGAGGACCGGGACCCCGAATCCCAACTCGGGGCGGGTGTGGGGGCGGCGGCCTCGGCTGTCACGAGCGTCGGGAGATAGCTCGCGATTCCGACGATCAGCCAGAAGAAGTGTTGGAGCTTGATGCCGTTGCCGTAGATCGGCTCCACCATTCCACTAATGAGAAAGGCGATGAGCATGACGAAGATGATGGACGCGACACTTCGGCCCTCCGCGGTCTGGACGCGCCGTGCGAGGTTCGCGCGCCGAACGGTGTTCACCATCAAACCGAGGAAGAAGAGCAGGCCTGGGATGCCCGTGTTGACCGCGAGGGCCAGATAGATGTTATGTGGATTGGCAAGGAAGATGCCCGCCGGCCGGAGCGCGTCGAGATACCCCGAGACGTGAAGGCCCACGCCGAGAGGGTTTCGAACGAGGATCCGCAGGGTTTCTACCCAGAGCTCGTACCGGACCGAGGCCAAGCCCTCGTTGATGAAGCGGCCGAGCGTGGCGTCAAGGAGATCCGGAAATACGAAGAAGAGGAGCGCGACTGAGAGAGACCCCGTCACGAGTCCCATTGCGGCGAGCGCAAGGACTCCCCGGACCCCAAAGGGCAGAAGCATGAAGGCGATCGACACGCTGAGAACGGTCGTGCCGACGCCGCCGCGACTGGCCGTGAGCAGGAGCGAGACGCCCATCAACACCATCGAGACGAGGATGATCGGTCGCATCAGCGCGGAGGGTCGAGCCCATCCCAAGACCGAGATGATCGCGCCGGGTATGGCCATGGCATAAAAGGCAGCGAGGGTGTTGGGATTCGAGAAGACGGCGCCATACCGGAACGCAACGTCTGAGTACTGGTGGAACTCCTTGCCTGCGGCGGCGTAGAAGCGGTAGCCGGTCGTGATGCTGAAGAGGTGAAGGATCGCCACGAGGCCACCGAAGACGAAGAGCACGTTCAAGACGTTCCGTAGCTCGCTCGGGTCCCGGAATGCGGCGCGACCAATCCAGAAGTAGACGAGACCCTCCAGATAGAACATCTGGAACATGATCAGGTTGTCGCCCAGCCCGACTCGGGGGCCGAAGGAGCCGATGATCGCGCCCATGAACGCAAAAAAGAGGAAGCCCAACCATGCGACCGTCGACGCGGACATCTGGCTGCGTCCTTGGGGGTCGGTAAAGAGCGAGGCGAGGAGGACGTAGGATACGGCGCTCGAGAGGCTGAATCCGACGAAGAAGAACGACCGCCAGGACAGCAGGACGCCCTCGAGGAAGATCAATGCTACGAGCAAGCCGATCAGCTTGAGCGCTCGACTTCCGACAAAGAAGTACGCCGCGAGCGCGATCGGCCCGGCTGTCAGATAAAAGGCCCATCGGGCGGGATCGAATTCCAATGATTCCATGAGATCGGTCCAGGCTCTCCTGTCCCTCGTCGGCCCAGCGCAAAGCGGCGCGGCGACGGATGACGAAGTTCAGGACATTATATCGGCGAGTCTCCCCACAGGCATGAAGGAGAATTGTGCTTCGTAGCCGTCGCGCAGGGTTCCCGTCTCGTCACCGTCGGGGGTAAATGCCGTCGGGATCCGCCGGCTCTGCGGGATCAGGCGTCGATGAATTCCTGGAACCAGAGTTCGGTCGAAATCCCGCGAAAGATGTGATTTGAGCCGTGGAAACGCCCGCTGGCATGCTGATCGAGCGCGCGCTCGATCTGTGTCTCATCGAAGAGCCCGCGCGCGCGACATCGCTCATCGCGAAGCACTGGATAGATCACTTCTTCGGCTTGATCTCGAAACCATTTCGCGACCGGTGTGACGAAGCCGAGCTTTCCGCGCGGGTCCACGATGCGGCTCGGGACGAGTGGGCGAACGGCATCCTTCAGGACGGCCTTGCCATGGGCGTTCCGAAATTTGAGTTCGCCCGGGAGTCGGAAGCCGAATTCGACGAGGCGATAATCCATGAAGGGCAGTCGCGACTCGATGGAATGGGCCATGGAGATCGAGTCCCCGTCGTGCAAGAGCGCGCGCAGCCCGCCCGTGTGTTGGTGGTAGAGCAGCGACGTCACGCGGTCTGCGAATCGAGGGGGAGGCGTGTCCGGGGTCCAATCGGCGGGTCCATTGGCGAGCTGTCCGGCGTAGACGGCTTCGTCTCCACGAACGCGCCTCAGGACGGCATGGGCCCCCGGAATCGAGCGCCGCGCGATTCATGCGGCGGTCTGGCCCGTGCCCCAATGACTTCGATGGGTCAGAAGCTCGCGTGCGCCGTCGACGAGTCGGCCATGGGAGAGTCGATCCGCAAGCGCCGAGGCGAATACCTGCGTCGCGTAGCCGCCGAACAATTCGTCCGCGCCCTGTCCTTCGATCGCGACGACGACCTTCTTTCGCATCGCTTCCATGATGTTCCAAAGGGGCAGAACGGCGGGTGTATGAACCGGCGAGTCCATGTCGTATCGGTTCTGCAGCAACATGCAGACGAACGGTCGACTCATAGTATTGCGGGACTTCGACTCGCGTTGGCTCTCGTTCCGTTTGGGAATCAAGAGAGGGCTTAGACCGATATCCTAGCCGTATGTCGCCAGCTCTCCGAACGCTCCGAGGTCGGCTTCGCTCTTATCGGCCGCTCAGGGAGCCTACCTGAGACCCGATCGAAGTTGAGGATTCGGCATTGGGGGCCGAAATCGCTCCCCTCTCATGGGGGCCGCGCGAGATCGTCACGACAGAATCGTGCGTCCGGAACGGAACGCCGCTTTGTGGTCCCGAATCCCTGCGCGAATCCTCGCGTAGGCCCGCGCATCGGCGGCGCACATGGGATATGGATACGGACTCGACCGGGCCGCGCCGATGGAGCGTAGGGGGCCGATCGAGTTGGGTTGGCAATCGAGTCGGTGATTCGGAGGATGCGCTTTGCGCACGAGTTTGGGCGGAATGGCAGCAGGCGTGATCGGGGCTCTGACCTGGGCGATCGCCTATGGCATCACGGGGGGGCAGGCACTCCTGATTCTGATGGGTCTCCACGTTGCTCTGGGCGTGGGGATGGCTGCGATCCTGGGCGTTCTGGGGCGCTCTTCCTGGCTGCCCTCGTTCGCCGGGACTTTGATGTTGAGTCTCGTCGCGCCGCTCGTGATCGGTCTCGGGGTCTCGATCGTGGGCACGACCGATGCTCTCAGTCTCTTGGCGGTTTCGGCCGTCGTCGGCTTGGTCTTCGCTGGGCTCGCAGCGTTTCTCAACGCGCGTCGGTGGGCGGTTGGCCTCCAGGTTGCGCTTGCACTCGTGGCTTGCGCGATCGTGCTCACGTCGATTCGCGATGTCGAGAGCCATCCCGCCTTCGATTTGGTTCGCTACGAACCGGCGCACGATGCGCCCTTCTCGCGCGTTGCGGTGATCGGCGTCGATGGGGGGGATTGGAGCGTCATCGATGTGATGATCGACGCGGGCGAACTGCCGAATTTCGAATCCCTCGTTGATCGCGGAGCGCACGGAGTTTTGCGATCGATCGACCCGATGTACTCGCCGGTGGTTTGGACGACGATCTTTTCAGGCTTGACACCGGATCAACACGGAATTCGTGACTGGTACGGAGCGACCGCGACCAATCGCCGCGTGCCTCTGCTTTGGGAGGCGGTCGGCGCGTCGCATTCGCCCGCCACGGTCCTGAACGTTCCGGGATCGTGGCCGCCACGAGAGTTCGAGGGCGCCATCGTCGCTGGATTCCCCATGCCGCGGCTCGTGGTGTCCGAGACCGAACTCGCGGGCCAGTTCCTGGGTCGCCTGGTATCGGCGCGCGAACGCAAGAGTGACGTACCGAGCTTGATCGCTCGGGTAGGGACGCAGTCGGTTCCGCTCGGCCGAGAACAGATTCTCGCGCGGAGCGAGGTTCAACATCCACTGCTCGAGGCGGGAATTCTGAGACGGCGATTCCTTGGCGCGGTGCATTCATTTCCGCTGACACTCGGCGGGACGCTCGACTCGCCGGGTGCGCTTTCGATCGAAGCAGGAGACGAGACCTTCTCTCTCTCGCGTGGCGAGTGGTCGCCGTGGCTCGATGTCGAATTGGGTGGGCAGTCGGCATTCATTCGCATGAATCGGCTCGACTCGGGCGATCTCTACATCACGCCGCCCTTTCAGACTCCATCCGCCCCTCGATTCCAGCTTCTGGGAGGAGCGGTCGACGCCCACGAAATCGCGCCGGATGATCGCTATATCGTCGAGGGCGTCGGTTGGAAGGCGGCGACCGATCCCGAGATCCGTCGCCCGCTCGTCGAGCATCTCGAACAGACGTCCGATCTCCAATACCGGGCAGCGAAGGCGCTGGCGACGCGACCCTTCTCGCTCTTCGGATTCGTCTTCACCCTTCCAGACCGCGTATCGCACGGCTTCTGGACGGACGCGACGACCCGTCCCGAGCTCGTCGATCCATCGGGTGTCGATGTGCCTGCGAATTGGAAGTCCGACTTTGTGCGTGACGCCTACCGACGGGTCGATCGAGATCTAGGAGAGTTGGTCGACCTGCTCGGTCCGGACACGACCGTTTTCGTTGTCAGCGATCACGGATTTACGACGGACCATGAGCACAACCGCGGGATGCATCGCGCCGAAGGCATTTTCATCGCGGCCGGTCCCGGGATCGACGGCGACTCACAGCGGCTCGATTTGTCGGTCTATGACATCGCGCCGACCGTCCTCGCCGGGCTCGGCCTGCCGGTCGCGGAGAACATGGCCCACGGCGCCCGACTCGATCTCTTTGAAGACGAGCTGGCTCCGTCGCGAATCGCGACGTACGGCGAATTCCATGATGCGGCTGCGGATGTCGGAGAAAATTCGGAAGAACGCATCGACGCCTCGACCGAAGAGCAGCTCCGGGCACTGGGCTATATCGAATAGGCCCGCGTTCAGTCGAACCCGTTGGCAAGAAGCGCCTTGCAGTGATCTGCGAGGGTTTGCGAATCGAATCGTTCGCGCAGCACCCGCCCGGGATTCCCAGCGACGATGCTATTCGGAGGCCCGTCCTTCGTGACGACCGAGCCGGCTGCGATCACGCTTCCCTCGCCGATCCGCACGCCTTGCAACACGGTCACGCCATGCCCGATCCAGACGTCGCGCTCGACGACGGTCGGTTCGAGATGGGGGCCGCCCGCGAAGCACATGGGCTAGCCGGCAACGTCGATCGCGTGATCTCCCCCGACGAATGCAACGTAGGAGGCGAGCAGGCAGTAGTCGCCGATCGTGATGTCACCCGCCAGGTGAGAGTGTCGGTCGGTCTAGACGTGGTCGCCGACCGAGACGGGGTTGGGATAAACGAAGAGGCTGTCGCCGCACGTGAAATCCTTGCCGAGCGATCGGAAGCGGTATCGGTTCAGCCGAACGCGCAGCCAGGTTCGAATGTTTCGCAATAAGATTCGAAGAGCTTCGTGAAATTTTGTCGGAGGCTAACGGGGTTGATTTCGGTGAGGCAGAGGCCGATGCGCGCACCTTCGAGATACTCCGGAAGCTTGTCGAGCTTGTCGAGCTTGACATTCGGGACCAAGCGAACGACGTCCTCGACGCCCATCTCTTCGATCTGTCGTCGCATCTCCTGGCGATACTCTTCGACGAAACATCGATCCGTCACGATGATCTCTGAGCCGGGCCGAAGGTCGCGCAAGTGACTCGCGATCTCCGGCACCATGAGACAGCCGCGTTCCGGGCTCAGGGTGCCGACGAAGAGCACATGCGGTGGACGTTCCATCGGATCACTCGGAGCGTCGGGGAACTGATCGGCGAGCGCGAAGTTTTCGACGAGGCAAATCCGACTGCCGAATTTTCGAAAGCGCTCCCCATTCGTGGGCTCGACGACGATCACGTTTCCGAGAAACCAGCTCAGCACCGTTTCCCAGATCCACATCAGCACGAAGAAGAAGCGCCGACTCCATTTCGGGAAGTAGCTCTTGATCAACATCGCTTCGGGGTTTCCCTCGTGGATGTCGTGGATAACCGGTCTTCGCGTCCAGACCTTGAGTAGGCACGCGACGAGAAGCAGGTCGGGATCGTGGAAATGGTAGAGATCGGATTTCGTTACTCGCGCGGCTCGCAGGATCCGCCACAAATTGAGGGGCAGTCCCAGACGACCCGGCACGCGGGCGAGCGGGGTGACCTTCGCCCCATGAAAATCGAAGGGTTCGGTGCCCGGCGCGGTGGTCGCAGCAATTTCGACGTCGTCCCGGCAGCGAGCGTGGATCGAATTTCCTTGAAGAAGACCTGACCGTCGTCGTGTGGATGCACCGATAGGAAGACGCAGACCTTTCGCCTCGGTTTGCCTTCTCCGTCAGACAGGTCCGCTAGCATTCACACTCCAGCGTATGAGTGAGGAGTTCTCGTGCGCTTGTTTGTTGCGGATCGACCGGCTGGCGGACGATACCGTAGGAGAGTTTCACCAGCACTGGGATGGCCTCCGTGACCACCGACGATTCGTGGCCCGACAACTTCGGCGACGGCTTTGAAATGACCATCGACCCGCGGGTCGATGGTCCGTTTCGGGATGTGCTTCGTGCGTTCATCACGTCTCATATCGTCAATCGATCGCGACGACTGTTGCTTGGAGGAGGAAGTTTCGCGCTGCGCGCAACGGATCCCTCCACCGGGGCGCCTTCTACCGTCGAAGCGCTCCGGCAATCGCCCCACGCTTTCCGAATCGCGTCCCTTGAAGACCCCGACAATACGCGCAGGCTCATCGAACAGGAATTCAGTGAGGAGGCGTCGGCGCTGCTCGGCCGAGCGGAGGCGGTGGCGCGCGGAGAGGTCGTGCTGCTGGGCCAGCGATGGCCCTCACTCGAGGAGCGCGCGCCCGATTGGCACCGAGATCCCTCAGGAGAATTTTGCTGGAATGCGAACACGCCGGGCCGCGCCGTGCTCGATCGCTATCCGCAGCTCGACGCGGATCCGAAACAGGTCTGGGAGCCGGCTCGTTTTCAGTTCGCGGCGCCGCTTGCGCAAGCCTATTGGCTGACGGGTGAGGAGCGATGGGCGGAATCGTATCTGGCGCTCGTCGAGTCCTTCCTCGACGCGAATCCCTTTGCGCGGGGGATCCACTGGTCGTCCGCGATGGAAGTCGCGCTACGCGCCTTCTCCTGGACCTGGGCGCTCGGTCATCTGCGTGATTCGGAGGCGATCTCTGAGTCGTTGTGGCGGAGGTGGCAGGCGAGCCTCAACGATCATGCCCGTTACGTGCGGCTATGTCTCGAGTTCGAGGTGCTCGGAAACGGGAATCACTACGTTGCCAATTTGCTGGGCCTGGCCTCGACCGCGAAGGGCCTGCCGGGTCACGCTTCCTCGCGGCGGCGGGCATCTCTTGCGCGTCGCTTCGAACGCGAGGCGGTCGACGAGACGCTCGGCGATGGCGAGAACTTCGAGGGCTCGACCGCCTATCATCAGTTCGCGACCGAGATGTTCGTATGGGCGGCAGCGCTCGGTTTCGATACTCGACCCAGATTTCGGTCGACGGTTCGGTCGCAGCTCGAATTCTTGAACGCATTGGTGCGTGAAGATGGGACGATTCCGCGGGTTGGCGACGATGATTCCGGTCGCATTCTCGCCGTTTCCGAAGAGGATGCCTTCGCTGTTTTGGATGTTGGTTTCGCTCTGATCCCCGATGCGCCGCGGCGCGCACACGGCGAAACGCCGACGCTCGATCTGGTGTGGGCCGGTGGCGTCGAAGCGGTCGAACGATTTCGCGCCGACCGCCCAACCCTCCCGATGCGCACATCTCGCTCGTTTTCCGAGAGCGGGATTCACATCGCCACGCACGACAAGAGTCAAGTCTGTATGACGACCGGTCCTGCGCGCGTGCGCGCCGCCGGGGGGCACATGCACGCGGACCTCCTGTCGATTTCGTGGCATGTCGAGGGCCACGAGTTGATCTGTGATCCGGGTACGCTCGCCTACGCCGGGGGGCTCGAGAATCGAAACCAACTTCGCGGCTCGGCAGCGCATTCGACGGCCCATGTCGAGGGAGAAGAACTCCGAGAACTCGTGGGCGGATTCCAGTCGGGACCCGCCCCGCGCGCCCGGATGAACACGACGGACGGTGGATGGGAAGCGAGCGTGCGGTTCGAATCCGGGTTCGCGATGCGGCGACGCATTCGGTTCGGCGACCCGCATGCGCTCGCGATTGAGGATGACATGATCCGGCCGAGCGGCGAGCGAATCGAATGGGCGCTGATCCTCGGGCTCGGAGAGGTCGAGCGCCTCGAAGAATCGCCGTCGCACCTCCACCTTCGCCAGGCATCGCCCGCAGGCGAACTCGAATTGCGAATCGAGGCGGGCGTGAGCGTTGATTGGAGCATCGATTCGCTGGTCGGGTCGGAGGCGTATGGCGTGCCGCGAGAACTACAGCGCATTCGTGCGCGTTCGCGCGCTTGCGAGGATCTCGAGTTGCGCTGCCGGATTGCGCTCGCGCCTCATCCGTGAACGTGTCGCGTGAAAGCCTGCGCGCGAAGGATGCCTTGGGTCGGAAAAGCGCGTGTCGATTTCCGCGTGAACGGACCTATTCAGGTTTTCGGAATTCGGCGATGAGCACGACGCGGAAGGGTTCGAAGAGTCGCGTCGAACTGACGATCCGTTCATAGAGCGTGCCGATCAGGTAGGTCGGCCACCATCGTCGCAGGCGGATAGGCAAAATAAGCAGCGTTTTCCGCACCACCGATACAAGGCATTCTGACAAGTGGGCCCCAAGGGGCCGTTCCGGGACAAGATTTTGGATCTGGCTTCGCACCATTCTTATTCTCCCCTTCTGTTCGGTTCGGAGAACCCTACACCGCGAACTGCCGCTGATGCGGGGGGTGCGCCGCGTACTCGGTCCACAACGACTATGCGTGAAGGGGAGCTGCCAGCCACAGCCGGACCATGTGTCGGCGCTTGCCCGGAAGATCTTCGTAGGGCGTTCGGTTGTGGGCGATATCCCGGTTGTCCACGAACAGGAGATCGCCGGGCTCGAGGTGGAGCCGGGAGTGGACGGTCTCGTCGGCGAAGGCAGCGCCGAGCCAGTCCATGGCTTCGATGTCCCCGCGTTCGAGACCGGTCCCGGCGCGCTCGGCGCCCTTTTCGATCCAGTAGCGCATGTAGCGAAGCGTGATCGCCGCTTCCCCGTCGCGCTTCTGGAAGACCGGGAAGCGGTTGGCAAGCAGCGCGGTGTGTGTCGGCTCGGTGCCGGGAGTAACGATGTCCCGCACGTAGTCCCGGTAGAGGTACTCGAGTAACTCCGGCGCCTCGCTACACATGCGCTCGTGCACGAGCGGTGCGCTCGCCACTTGATTGTCGCCACCCACCGCGTCCTGGAGACACAAGAGCCCGACGAAGATCGGAAG
>JAPYTP010000177.1 GCA_029941885.1 Myxococcota bacterium | reverse complement strand
TCACCGAACCGAACGAGGGTGGCCTTCATCATGCGACTCTGGAAGGGTCCCGGAGCGACGGCATTCACGGTAATGTGCTTGCGCGCAAGCTTCCTGGCGAGGACCGCGGTCAGGTGATGAACCGCCGCCTTGCTCGCGGAATAGGAGTAGGTCTCCAGCGACGGAACGGAAATTCCGTCGATCGAGCCGATGTTGATCACCCGTGCAGGATCTTCCGGTGTTGCGGAAGCGGCGAGCTGTGGTGTCAACCGGCGGGTGAGCTGAAAAACGCCCTTGACGTTGACGTCGAATACCCGATCCCAGGCGCTCTCCGGGAACTCCTCGTAGGGAGTTCCCCAGTTGGCACCTGCATTGTTGACCAGGATGTCGAGCGCTCCCTCACGGCGTTCGATTTCTGCACCGAGTCCGTTGCACCCGGATTCGCTCGCGAGGTCCGCGACGATCGCCTGGCAATCGCCAGCGGCGCCGAGTTCCGCGATTCGTGCGTCGAGTTCTTTCTGCTTTCGGGATGCGATGTAGACACGGGCACCGGCCCGAGCGTATGCCTCCGCGATCATCCAGCCGATTCCACTGCTGCCACCCGTTACGAGCGCGACCTTGCCCTCGATCGAAAAAAGATCGTTCATTGCCTCTCCGCAAGCACACCCAGCCATGGGATGCGCAGTTGTCGGCGAGTATAGGGGCTCGCGCCGCCCCACCCTCATTCGTCGCATTGACCCTGCGTTTGGGTCTGGGCGTGGACCGGGTCGCACGGTAGCCTCCGAGCCGCAATGAGAAGCCCTGCGCCAGAATCCGATGATCTTTTCCCGGGTCGAGCGACCCGTAAGGGTACGCGACGATACGTGGATCGTTTCGTGAACAGTGCGGAACCCGTCGCGCAGGACCATTTCTCCCAACCCGACGACCTCTGGCTCTCCTCGATCTCGCTCGGAACCCTTCGTGGCGATCCCGGTGGCGTCGACGACCTGCTCTATCGCAGCGTCGTCGGCGACCTCCTCGAATCTGGCACGAACGTATTCAACACGGCTCTCTCGGATCGATTCCAGACGAGCGAACGCGCAATTGGGCACGCACTGCGCCGGGCGATTCGCGAAGGACGAACCGCGCGCGACGAGATCGTCGTCGTGTCGAAGGGTGGCGCACTGACTCCAGATCCGGACCGGGCAAGCGACCATGCCTCGGCCCAGCGCGATCTCTACGAAACCTATATCGATTCCGGTTTGCTCGACCCGAGAGAGATCTCTCGCGGACACTCGATCGCACCGGAGTTCCTCCTCGATCAGATCCACCGAAGCCGCCACAACCTCGGCCTCGACACGATCGACTACTACCTGATCCAGGAACCCGAGATCTTCTTGAAGAGTCTCGGCGCCGACGGCTTCCGCACAGCGCTCGGCCGCGCTTTCGCGGCCCTCGAATCGGCGGTCGAGCGCGGATGGATCGGGGCCTTCGGACTGGCGACCTGGGAGGGCTTTCTGGTCCCGGATTCCGACCGGAGCCATCTCGGTGTCGTCGACATCTTCGAAACCGCGCTCGATGTGGGGCACGGCGACCATCACCTGCGCGCAATCCAGTTGCCCTACGGCCTGGCGATGGGCGAAGGAGTCGCGCTCGAGAGTCAGCTGGGGCCCGACGGCCATTGTCGGGCGATCCTCGACAGTCTGAGTCAGACGGGCACCGTCGTATTTGCGAGTGCGCCGCTCTACGGAGGGCGTCTCGTGGGCGCCGTCCCCGACTTCGTCCGCCAGGCCTTCCCGGACGCGCCTTCCCAGGCGACCGCGGCCCTGCAATTCGTGCGCAGCACCGCCAACGTCACGAGCGCGGTCGTCGGCATGCGCGATGCGGCTCACGTCGAAGAGAACCTGCGGCTGGCGAGGATTCCGCGCGCGCGCCCGGAGGTCCCCGCGCGCCTCTTTTCCGAGTCGCGGCAGGCGGAAGCCCCACCGACCTGACCGCGAGGACGCCTTCAGGCCCAAGCTCCCGCGATCGCCTACACTGGCGAGATGTCGGATGGAACGATCGGAACGGGTGAAGTCACCGGCCTACTGAGGGGCGTGGGGTCGCATCCCAATATGGCCGACCGGCTCTGGGAGCTGGTCTACCCCGAGCTGCGCAAGCGCGCCGCGCATCTGATCAAGAACGAGCGGAGCGATCACACACTGTCCGCGACGGCCGTCGTCAACGAGGCCTTCGTGCGCCTCTCCTCCCGAATGGCTCACGAGTGGGAAGATCGATCCCACTTCTACAACGTTGCCTCGGGAATCATGCGGCACGTCCTGATCGACCACGCCCGACGTCATCGCGCAGACAAACGAGGCGGAGGAGCGACGAAGCAGGAACTCGACGAGTCGGTCTTCCCGAGTGTCCAGGCCGACGACGAGGGCTTCCAGATCGCGGAGCGTGCCCTTGAAACACTCGCCTCTGAACACGAGCGTGCGGCGCTGGTTGTCACACTGAAGGTATTCGGTGGTCTCACGATCCCGGAGATCGCCCAGGAGGTGAAGGTCGCCGAACGCACGGTCAAGAACGACTGGGCCCTCGCCCGGGATCGACTCGCCGAGATCCTCGCCGACTCCCAATAGCAAGACGACACGAAGCCACGGCGGTGCGACACGCGCCGGCTGGGCGATCAGGCGGTCAGCGCCATGTCGAGTTCCTCGAGCCGGGCTTCCATGGCGCGCCGCGTTCGGAACAGACTGATCTTCACGGCCTGGTTGGACTTTCCCAACTCACTAGCGATGACCTTCGTCGAGTGATTCTCGCCGTAGTAGAGGTCGAAAATCTCACGCTGGGCCGGCGATACGTCTTCGTCGAGAGCGTCGGCACAGACCCCGAGAATACGCGAGGCCTCGACGCGCACATCGCTCGACGCCTCGGGCGTCGCGGGCGGCGCCGCCTCGATCTGCTCGATCGGAACACCGATCGGGGTCTTCTTGCGGAATCGCCGACAGAGTTGATGATGGGCGATGCCGAACATCCAGGTCAGAAGTGCCGATCGGCCCTCCCAGGAGTCGAGACATCGATGGACCTCGAGAAAGACATCCTGCACGACATCTTCGGCCTCCGTCGCGTCCCCGAGCCGCTTCACCGCGAAGCGGTAGATGCGCTGAGAGTAGAGATCGTAAAGGCGTGTGAAGGCATCGGTCTCCCCGGCCAGGATTTCATTGACCAGCTCGCGGTCCTGTCGCCGGCGCTCCGCCGCAGCGGGATCGAGGGGACGGCCGGTCGCAAAAGACAGCACCTGCGCGCTCGCAGTTACGGTGTCGACGGTCTCGGACACGGTGGGAATCGGGATCGCTTGGCTCATCGGATCTTCCTCTCCATCTTCCGGCGCGGCAATCGGATTCGCGCCCTTTCCCTCAAAGGCGAAGGGACAGCAGAAATCGGGCAACTCGATCTCGAATTATTCGATCTTTTTCACCCGCGGGGAGATGGCTCTGAATTCCAGAATGGAACTAAAGCGAAAACCCCTGTCCGGACGAATGGTTATCACCGCCCGCGAGCGCCCGCGGGCCTCGCACCGCTTTGCAAGGATGATCCCCATGTCCGATTCCCGAATGACAGGTTTGGCTCTGATGGGCCTCGCGATCGCGGCCTTCGTCGGCACGAACACCGGGATGCTCCCGGCTGCCACATTCTTCCCCGCACTCCTGTTCTTCGGGATCGGTGCCGTCAAATTCATGCGCTCGAATAGCGAAGCCCTCGCGAAAGCCGAGAAGCGCGTCGAGCGGCGAGCGAACCCGAGGATTCGCCAGAATCGCCACGTTCAGGCGCAAGCCGAGCGGGCCGCCGAGCGTCGCGGTGCCACCCTCAATTCCCTCTCCGAGACAGATGAGGACGCGGAGCAGGCCGCACGCGCCGCCTCGGGCCAGATGGACTCTCGACCGGGTGCAGCTCCGATCGAAATCGATGGGCAGGACACGAATTTCGTCGTGACGACGGACGTTTCGTTCCCGGTGGAGGTTCAGTCCGGCGATGCGTTGGCGGATCAACTCAGCAAGTTGAACCGGTTGATGGCTAAGGGCGTCTTGACCGAAGAAGAATACGCGGTCGCCAAGGCGAAACTGCTCGACTGACCCCCCCCATCAGACGCCCGGCTGCAGGCGGACTCGGAACCGGGGCGGAACCGCCGGTTTCGATCCGCTCGATCCGAGCGCCGACGAGCATGCTAGGGTCGAGCGATGCGAATCGCAGTCGATGCGAAGACTTCGAGAGCCGCCGATGGTTCGCCGGTTCCCGACCGGGAGTGTGTCGATTGAGCGCACCGAATCGGGCCGCGAGCGCCCGTTCCGCCCGCCGACCGGCTGCTTCTCCTCCTCTTCGTCGTTTCGAAACGCGATGGATCCAAGTCGATCCCAGCGCGTCGCGAATCAGCTTCCGCGACGCCGTTCGAGCGGGGCTACGGAATGCCCCGAAGACGCTTCCGAGCCGCTTCTTCTATGACGAGACCGGATCGCGTCTATTCGAGGAAATCTGCCAACTCCCCGAGTACTACCTGACCCGCGCGGAATCAGAGATCCTCGAAGCAGTGGCCCCGGACCTGGCCCGCGAAATGCCCGACATTCGAATGCTTGTCGAGCTCGGAAGCGGCAGTGCCGTCAAGACCGAAGCCCTGCTCCAAGCCTTCGACACCGACGCACGTCCGTTGTCGTATGCCCCGATCGATGTCTCGCGTTCGGCCCTGGAGGAAGGCGTCGAAAGACTCGAACTCAACCATCCGCGTCTCGAAATCCTGCCGGCGATCGCTGAATACGAATCGGGCCTCGCACAGATTCACGCGCTCGGCCTCGGACCGAAGCTCCTGCTCTGGCTCGGTTCTTCGATCGGGAACCTGGAACGGTCCGCGGCCATCGCCTTCCTCGCGCACCTGCGGGCGACGATGCACGAGGAGGATCGCCTCCTGATCGGGATCGATCTGCGCAAGGACCGAGGGGCACTGGAACGGGCCTACGACGACTCACGAGGCGTCACGGCCCGATTCAATCTCAATCTCCTCACCCGCATCAACCGAGAACTCGCGGGGAACTTCGATCTGGACCAGTTTCGACACCGGGTCCATTACGACGAACCCTCGGGAAGCGTCCAGAGCTTCATCGAGAGTCGTCGCGCCCAGCGGGTCTCGCTTCGCGAACTCGGCTTCGAGGTCGCCTTCGAAGCGGGGGAGCGGATTCATACCGAGGATTCCCACAAATACTCCGTCGAGGAGATCGACGCGCTCACGTCCGAGGCCGGCCTGGGTCTCGTGCGGCGCGATCTCGACCAGGCGCGTCGATTCACGCTGAATCTCTTCCGACCCCGCGTGTAGCCTCCCGGGCCCGGCTTCCGCCGCGACGCCCGAACGCCCCCGCTTCCACATCGATTCACCGTCGCCTCATGAAGGCCCCATGAAGAGGGCGCTGAAACGAAAAACCCGAAACACCAAGTCGGTGTTCCGGGCATCCCTGGGAAGGGGAATTCGGCTTTTGTACTAAGGAAGTAGGCTCGGAACGGAAGAAGTGTCAGGAAACTTTTCGATCGACCGAGTTAATCTGTCAATTCACTTCCCCACGGGGCATCCCTGATTCCCGTGAATCACATCCGACGATTCTCATCCCGTTCAGTGAGCCAGGCGCCAATTCGGGCCGGATCCGATGTCGACCGTGAGCGGGACGGATAATGCGGCGACCTGCTCCATTCCGAGCCGAACCAGGTCTGAGAGTTCCGACAGGGCGGCCTCGGTGGTCTCGAAGACGAGTTCGTCGTGTACCTGCATGATCATCACCGCCTCGATCCCCGATTCGTCCAGCGCCCGGTCGACATCGACCATCGCCTTCTTGATCAGATCCGCAGCCGTCCCCTGGATGACCGTATTCGTCGCCATTCTCTCCGCGGCCTTGCGTAGGACCCGATTGCGTGAGCCGAGATCGGGCAGATAGCGCCGTCGCCCCATCCACGTTCGAACAAACCCGTCCTTCTTCGCCTGCTCCGTCGTTTCGTCGAGAAATCGCCGCACGCCCGCGTAGCGGGTGAAATAGGCGTCGATCGTTTCCTGGGCTTCTCCGGCAGCAATCCCCAGCTGCTGTGCGAGTCCAAAGGCAGAGGAGCCGTAGATGATCCCGAAGTTGACGGCCTTCGCCCGGGCGCGCTGTTCATCGCTGACTTCGTCGAGCGGCGTCCCCGAGACCTCCGCCGCGGTTCGACGGTGGACGTCGTCTCCGTTCTGGAAGGCCTCGATCAGGGAGGAATCCCCAGAGTAGTGCGCGACGATCCGTAGCTCGACCTGGGAATAGTCCGCCGACACGAGAATCTTGCCCTCGGCCGGCACGAAGGCCTCGCGGATCCGGGCGCCCTCGCCCCCTCGGATGGGAATGTTCTGAACGTTCGGATTCGAGGCGGAAAGTCGCCCCGTCGCCGCTCCGATCTGATGGAAACTCGGATGGATGCGACCGGTCGTTTCGTCGACGAGGGGCGGAAGGGCATCGACATAGGTGCTCTTCAGCTTGGAGAGTTTCCTCCACGCGAGCACCTGTCCGGGAAGCTCGTGGTGCTCGGCCAGTTGCTCGAGCACGCTCTCCGCCGTCGAATATCCGGTCTTCGTCTTCTTGAGAATCGGCAATCCCAGCTTTTCGAACAGAACCACCTGGAGCTGTTTCGGACTGCTCACCAGGAACTCCTCGCCTGCCAGTCGATGGATCTCACCCTCGATTTTTGCGAGCGCCTTTTCGTATTCCTGCGAGAGATGACCTAGATGGGCCTCGTCGACCCGCACGCCCTCGCGTTCCATCTTCGATAGAACCACGGTCAGCGGCAACTCGACGTCCCGGTAGAGGGAAGCTAGTTCATCCTTCTCGAGGCGATCGGGCAAGACCTCCGCGAGCGCGATCAGTGCGCTCGCCTGCTCTGCCCCCCAGCCAGATACCACTTCGACGCCGAGGTCCTCCGCACTCCTGGCCTTGGCTCCTCGACCTGCGATCTCCTCCCACGAACGAACTGTTCGCCCCAGATACACCTGCGCCAGGGACGTCAGCTGGTGGGCGCCCGTCGAGTCGAGCAGTTGGCCTGCGATCTCGACATCGATCGCCGGAAGCGGAAGTACGAGACCCTGCTCCGCCAGGAGACTCTGTATCGCCTTCGAGTCGAAGCCGATCCAGGGCGGGGCTTCATCGCCGCCGAACACGTTCCGCAGCATCTCGCTCACCGCGCCGCGTGTAACACCCTCCCGGTCGAGCAGCCCGTCGCCACCGATCGCGAGATAGGCAGCGGCCGGGCCCTCGTTGGTCGTGAGTGCCAGGCCGATCATGCGGCGAGACACCGCCGTGCCATCGCTCGTCACGGGATGGATCCCGACGCAGGCCGCGCTCGCGAGCCGGCCTGCGAGCGCCCCGAGTGCCGCATCGTCCCGGATCACCTCGACTTCGGTTTCGACCGCGGGAGCAGTGGGTGGAGCCGCATCCACCGCGGCGCCGGCCTCCTCGCCAACGGTCGCTTCGGCGGGTCCGAGCCCGTCGAGTAATCGCGTGAAGCCGAGTTTCTTGTAGAGCGCACGCAAGCGCTCGTAGTCGGGCTCCTGGCGATCGAGTCCGGCCCAACCCGCTTCGATCGGGACGTCCTCGCGAAGTGTAGACAGCTCGCGTGATAGGCGTGCGTCGTCCGCGTGTTCGATCAGGCCTTCGCGGGCGCGCTTCGCCTTCACCTGTTCGGCTTGCTCGAGCAATCGATCGAGGGATCCGAACTCGAGGATCAGCTTCGCCGCACCCTTCTCGCCGATCCCCTTCACGCCCGGAATATTGTCGCTCGGATCGCCGACCAGAGCACGCATGTCGAGCAGCATCGAAGGAGGGACCCCAAAGCGCGCTTCGACCGCGGCGGTATCGATTCGACGACCCTTCCCCGAATCGAGCAACTCGACCCCGGGTCGTACCAGCTGCATCAGATCCTTGTCCGTGGAAACGATCCGGACTTCGGCACCCGGCGGAGCCGTCGCGACGAGCGAGGCGATCACGTCGTCGGCTTCGAAATCCGGGACCTCGAGCATCCGCACGCCAGAGGCGTCGCAGAGCTCCGCGACGATCGGGAACTGAACCGTGAGGTCTTCGGGTTGTTTGTCCCGCCCGGCCTTGTATTCGGGGAAGAGCTTGTTTCGAAAGCTCCCACCGCGGGGATCCGAAGCGACCACCACGTGGGTCGGACGTTCCTCCCGAATCACCTTCGCGAGCATCGTAACGAAGCCGTAGGCGGCATTGGTCGGAGTTCCATCGGGCGAACGCAGATTCGGAATTGCAAAGAACGCTCGATAGATGGCATTGGCACCATCGATCACCACGAGACGCGCAGGGTCGGCTGATTTACTCACCCGGCGATGTTATCGCGTGCCCCCCCTGCCACGCCCATGTGTCTCCCCGCGAGTTCGAAGGAAGCGACGCGGGCGCCACCCAGTCCTATTTAACCGGAATCAGCGTGGACTTCCTCGGCTCCGAAGGCGGCGCGAGTGCAACCCGGGACGGATCGACCAGGATTCCACGGATGATCGTGTCGACGGCGTGGGTATAGAGCGGTTCGAGGGGGCGCCGGCGGATCTGGCGCCGCGCCTTCGTGTTGTCCGACTCGATCAGGCTGTCGGCGACCGACCACAGGATGTGCGCGATCTCCCAGGTATCGCACTCGACGAATTCTCCCGTCTTCACGCCGTCTGCGAGCGCAGCGTGAGTGACGTTCAGGTTCATCTCCCAGAAATCCGCGACCTTCTCGATGACGTCCCGCGGCAGGTCGCCGATCACACTCTCGTTGTCGACCGCCCAGAAGATCTGGAAATAGTCCGGATGCTCGAGCCAATGGGCGAAGTAGAACTTCGCGATGGAGCGGATCCGCTCGAGGGCGGATTCGCCCTGGCCGCCCGCCGTGGACATCTGCTCGTGAAAGATCTCGTGATTATTGGTGAGAACGGCGACGTAGAGATCCGCCTTGCTCTCGAAATAGCGATAGAGGGTTCCCTTGGCCACACCGGCCTTCTCGGCCATCTCGTCGAGGTTGGCTCTCATGAAGCCGTCCCGAAAAAACACGGCTCGCGCGGCATCCAGGATGCGGCGGCGGCTCTCCGCTTTTTTCTGATCTCGTGACATCCGAGAATTGTGTTGTCCTAGCCAAAAAACGCAAGACGAAGTCCCACGAAATCGACAGATTCGCCCGCGGAACCGAATTCCAGCTGCAAAGTGAAGGCAATATATCTGCAACGAATCGAATAGCCGAACGGCTAGGAATTCAAGTCGAAGCGGATTCCGCGTGCGCGCGAGCCGTTTCGACATAGAGAAGGGTTCGAGCCCGTTGGAGTTCGATCTCTTCCGCTCGGAGCGGGCGGATGTAGCGGGCCGGAACCCCCGCAACGAGTGTCGCTGGCTCGACGACCTGCCCGGGTCGGACGACCGCCCCCGCTGCAACCCACGCGTTCTCCCCGACATCGGCTCCGTCGAGCACGATCGCGCCAATGCCGATCAGGGCACCCTCCCCGACGCGGCAGCCGTGCACCACCGCTCGGTGGCCGACGGTGATCTCGTCGCCGAGGATCGTGGGATAAAGATCGGCGGTGACATGGATGGTTGCCTGGTCCTGGATGTTGGTCCGTTCGCCGATCCGGATCCGCTCGACATCACCACGCAGCACGGAGCCGTAGAAGACACTCGAGTCCAGAGCGATCTCGACGTCCCCGATCACCGCGGCTCCGGGCGCGATCCATACCGACTCGTGCAGTCTCGGCCTAGCGTCGCCGAAAGTCCGCAGGATGGCACCGGCACGCAGCCGATTCACGCCGACCCGCTCCGGATCGCAATCGAGCATGGATCAGGAAGGGATCTCATCACTTCCTTCATACCGCATCGCATCGAAGAGGATCGTCTGGATATATCGCTCACCGAAGTCACAGATGATGGTCACGATCGTCTTCCCGGCATTCTCGGGCCGCGAACCGTATTCGATCGCCGCGAAGACATTGGCCCCGGAGGAGATCCCACAAAGCAGTCCCTCTTCTGCGGCGAGACGTCGGGCCATCGCGACCGCCTGATCATTCGAGACGGTGACCACGCCGTCGAGTGTGTCCGTTTCGAGGACATCCGGAACGAAGCCGGCGCCGATGCCCTGGATCTTGTGTGGTCCGGGAGACCCCCCGGAAAGAACCGGACTGTCCTCGGGTTCGACGGCGATCGCCTTGAAATCCGCCTTCTTCGGCTTGATGTAGCGCGCCACCCCCGTGATCGTTCCACCGGTCCCGACCCCGGCAACGACGGCGTCGACGCTGCCGTCCGTGTCCTCCCAGATTTCCCGTGCGGTCGTGTTGCAGTGCACCTCCGGGTTCGCTGGATTTCGAAATTGCTGGGGCATATACGAGTGCTTCATCGAGTCGGCGATCCCGGTCGCCGTCTCGACCGCCCCGCGCATCCCCTTTGCGCCCTCGGTCAGCACGATCTTCGCTCCGAAGGCCCGCATCGTCGCGCGCCGTTCGGGGCTCATCGTGTCCGGCATGACGATCACGCAGGGATAGCCCTTGGTCGCGGCGATGAGCGAGAGTGCGATCCCAGTATTTCCACTGGTCGGCTCGACGATCGTCGACTCGCCCGGCACCAGCTCGCCCGACTTCTCGGCCGCTTCGATCATCGCGAGTCCGATCCGGTCCTTCACGCTATTGCCGGGATTCGCAGACTCGAGCTTGCCGAGAATCGTCGCCTGGCAATCCCCCACCACGCGGTTGATCTTGACCAGCGGCGTGCCTCCGATCAGGTCGGCTACGGACGATGCAATCTTCATCTTTT
>JAPYTP010000176.1 GCA_029941885.1 Myxococcota bacterium | reverse complement strand
GGCCCTGCCAGAGCGCATCGATCGACTCGCCGCCGCTGCCGCCGCCACCGCCACCGCCGCCGCCGCTCGATCCGAGCGGCAGATTTAGCGCGGGCGTCGCGTTGGAATCTCCCGCACCCGCCGTCGCCTCGAGGTTCTTCGCTCGCACGATGGCGACGAGTACTTCGGCTATCCGCAACCCGCCTTTGGCGAGTCCGTCGGCCTCGGCCGATTCGAGCCGGTTGTTGCTGATCGTGGCGTCGATGATCGCGGTGCGTTGGAAGGCGTAGACCGCGGTGATCAGTGCGAAGATCATGACAAGCACGATCGCCAGCACGATTCCGCGAGAAGCGCGCGGGTCGCGATGAGTCCGTCCGGCCCGCATTCGGGTCGCGGTCCTCATGGAAGCAGCTCGCAGGCAGGGTCTGCCTGGCTCGCGACGCTGGGCCAGTCGTTCACGATGTCGCTCCAGCAGGTCGATCCCGACGCCTCCAGGGATGAACACAGCTCATCGTCCCCGTCGCAACCCCCGTCGAGTTGCTCGATGAACCACTCGCTGTCGCCCAATGCGAGACAATCATCGACGGTCAAGCAGGTCGTTTCCTCGGCATCCGATTGCGCGAGCGTGATCAGCGCGTCGACGTCGATCGGCCGATTCATCGGAAGGCTCACGTGGCGGACCTGCGGGCGCGCCGGAATCTGGAGTGCGTCGCCCTCGATCTCGCCGTCGCGGGCGTTGCGATAGAGCGAGAGACTGATCTCGGCTGCGATCGGAACGGGCGCGTTGCTCGGGCTGTAGGTGGAGTCCCAGTCTTCGACCGTCGAACCGTTTGCGTCGACGAACACGATGCCGAAGTCGGCGACGCCCTCGACGACCCGGGACGATCTCGAATCATCGACGTCGGGATCGTCGCGGTCGGAGCGGCTGGGGGGCCGCGTCGAACGCCAGCGCCAGAGTGTGAAGCTGTCGCCAGAAGAATCTGCATCGGGTTCTTCCTCGCTCAAGAAGTAGGCGACCTCGACCCAGGTCGACGCGTGCTCGGCGAGATTGTCCCGAGAGACGTTCTGGGTCGGAAAACGCACCAGGGTCGCGCCGAGTGGACCGTTGCGTTCAGCGAGGAAGATCCACGGATGGTCAGCGGGTGCACGATTCTCGGGACGGGCGATGAAGATCGTGCCCTCGATGTCCTGGGCGATCAGATCGAGGGCGGTGGCCGACGTCGTGTGGACGCGCATCAGCTCGGTCGCTGCGCTCCGTTGACGACCGTTCTCGACGAAGATTCCGGTAACGAAGGTCAGGACGACCATCATCATGAAGAAGGCACCGATCACCTCGACGAGAGTGAACCCGGATTGCCGACGGGGAGTCATGGCTTCCCTCCGCCGGGCAGTTCGGGGATCACGATCGACGGGGGTTCCCCGTCGCTGCCTCCATCGCGGGACTCCGGGCTCGACTCCCCCGGAAACAGATCGGGCAGCGCCGCGCGCGCGCCTTCCCAATCGAAGGCGTAGGTCGTTCGCCGAATCGTTTCGGGGAGAGCGCCTTCGATCCATTCGACGCGAATCTCGTAGCGGCGAAGAAACGGGTCGACGCCCGGTGCTTCGACCGCCAGGATGGCCGCCAGTCCCGTGGCCGGTGAGCCGTCGCCCGCGCGAGAGTCGCCCCCATCTCCGAAGTCTTCGAGCGCGGGTTCCGAGTAGACGCGAATCGCATACCGATCGCGCGTCTCGTCCTTGTCGGGAGGCGGCGTACGCTGGGTGTTCAGGAAAGACTCGAGGAGTGTCAGTTCCTGTTCCGCGATCAGGCTCGCTTCGAGGCGGCTGGCAGAGAGGCCGACGCGGCGAACGGCGCTCGAACTCGTTCCGATCAACACGGTGACCACCATCGCGAAGATCATCGTGGCGGCCAGGACCTCGAGCAGGGTGAACCCTCGAAGGGATCGAGCACGGAGACCACTCACGACCGCGCGCCCCCGGCCCGAATGCGAACGCGCTCGAGAATCAACTCGATCTCGAGCGTGATGTGTTGGTCGTCGGCGTCCGCCATCTCGAGCAGGGCGGGGTCGGTGGTTCCGTCGACATAGAAGACGATCGGGTAGTCGCCGCTCTCGATCCAGCCGGAAGGGCCTTCGACCCCGACGAAATAGAGCGCGTCGTCGAGCCAGGCAAAGGAACCCATCTTCCGGTTGGCAATCGGGAAATAGTCGCGTTCCTGCACCCGCGGCGGCCGAAGTTCGATTCCCGGACCCTCACCGGATTCTGGGATGCCTCCCGCTCCGCCGAACAGGGAGGAGGCGGGGTCCTCGTCACCGCCAACCGCCGAATAGGCACGCTCCTGCGTGACGAACCACTCGATCCGGTAGCCGCCTTCCTCCAGGTCGATCAGGACGCGGTGGGGGGCGCCGGTCATGATTGCCCGCTGTCGGGCGAAGCGCAGACTCTCGGCGATGTTCTGCGCCTCCAGATTGAGCGCGTCCCAGTTCGAGCCCCCGAGTCGGGGGATCCCGACGGCGAAGACCATCGCGATGATCGCGACGACCGCGATGATTTCGATCAGCGTGAAGCCGGAGCGGCGATTGGCTTGCGCTCGGTGGAGGCCTAGGGTCATGCTCTTCGCTCGGCGTTCGCGCATGGTGGAGGGTCGGGTGCGGGGATCGTGACGAGCCGGAACCTGCTCAGGCGCCGTCGTGGCTCTCCCAGTTCTGGATATCGTCCCCGCCCTCGACACCGTCCGGTCCGAGCGACCAGAGGTCGAAAGAGTAGGCGTTGTGCTCACCCGGGATGCGGTAGTTGAAGGGTGTGTCCCAGGAATCCATGAGCTGTTCCCCTTTCATGTAGCCGGCGGGGTTGTAGTCGCGGGGAATGGGTGGCGAACTCGGCTTGTTGATCAGCGCTTCGAGTCCCTGGTCCCCGCTCGGGAAGCGTCGGTTATCGAGTTTGTAGAACTCGAGAGCCTGTTCGATCCGTGTGATCTGGATCCGGGTGTTGGCGATCGCCGCCTTGTCGAGCTGGCTCGAGATTCCGACCGCGAGCGTCGCCATCAGCATGCCCATGATCACGACAACCGCCATGATTTCGATGAGCGTGAAGCCCGGGCTTCGGCGCCGCCGCCAACGTTCGGCTTTGGGGGGATTCGAGGTCGGGTCGTCGGTCTGGTTCATTGGAACTCTCCGGAGCCATCGGCATGGCCGATCGGGAAAAGGCGATCGAGAATGTATAGGAGGATAGTAGAGCGTCATTGGTTCTAGCCGATGCTTTCGGTCAATTGCAGCATCGGCATCAAGACGGCCATGATGATGATGCCCACGATTCCAACCATCACGAGGATCAGGATCGGCTCGAGCAAGGACGTCAGGCGGGTAACGCTGGTTTCGACCTGCTCCTCGTAGGTGTCCGCGACCTTGATCAGCATGGACTCGAGATCACCGGTGCGCTCGCCGACCTCGACCATCGTCGTCACCATGGGTGGAAATTCCCCGCTCGATCGTAGGGGCGTCGCGAGTGCGGCCCCCTCGAGGATGCTCTCTCGGGCTTCGTCCGCGGCTCGTTCGAAGATGGAATTATTCGACACGTGGCGGGCGATCGTCAGGGCCTGAACGATGTTCACACTGCTGGCGAGCAGTGATCCGAGTGTACGGGTGAAGCGCGCGATCGCCAGGAAGCGGATCACCCGGCCCACGACCGGGAACCCCAGCCAGAATCGATCGAGAAAGAAGCGACCGGCTTCCGTTCGCGCGACGGCGCGGTAGATCATCGCGATTCCGCCTCCGATTAGAATCAGGAGCCACCAATACCCGCGCAGCAGGTCCGAGCTGGCGATCACCATCCGGGTGTACCAGGGCAATTCGAGGTTCTGGGAGATCAGCAGCTCGGTGATCTGTGGAAGGACGAGGGTCACCATGACGCCGACGACGACGGCGGCGAAGAGCAGCATGAAGAGGGGGTAGGTGAGGATCGACATGACCCGGCTGTTGAGCCGGACCTGATCTTCGAGATAGTCGGCCACCCGTGCGAGCACGGCATCGAGGGCTCCACTGGCCTCTCCCGCTCGCACCATCGAGACGTACAGGTTGTCGAAGCGCGAAGTCGAGATCAGTGCGTCCGCTAGAGATGAACCTTCATTGACCCTGTCACGAACCTGGGCGAAGACCCCCTTCAGCGCACGGTGCTCGGTCTGCTGAACCAGCGCCGACAGTGCCTCGACGAGGGGCACGCCAGCGGAAACGAGCGTCGCGAGCTGGCGCGTCGACATCGCGACCTCCATCGCGGGGATGCGCTGCGGGAGTTTGATCTCGAAATTGAGGGAACTGCGCGCGCCGCCGGCGCTCGCTTCGTCCCGCGATCCGCCGTCGGACTCGTTCAGCTCGGTCAGGAAGACGCCGGCAGAACGCATCTGTGCACGTGCGGCCCGCGGACCCTCGGCACTGAGCGTGCCCTTGATCGGCTTGCCCGCTTGGTTGACACCCCTATAGGCGTAGACCGGCACGTGCTGTCTCCATCCTCTCGAGTACTCGCCCCCTCATCGGTTGCGAGGCGCTAGACCTGGGCCGCGGAGCCTTCTTCCTCCGTCGCACGGATCACTTCTGCGACAGACGTCACGCCGGAGAGCACCTTGCGAGCGCCGTCGGCGCGCAGCGTTCCCATCCCCTTGCGGGTCGCCGTCGCCTTGATCGTCTTCGAGTCGACATTCTGGCTCACGAGCCCGCGGATTTCGTCATCGATCGTCATGAGTTCAAAGATTCCGACCCGTCCGTGGTATCCGGTATGACTGCACGCGTCACAGCCCGTGCTGCGGTAGAGCGTGACGGGTCGGCCGGGTGGCTTGACTCCGATTTCCACTAACTCCTGGTCGGTGGCCGCATAGGCCTCGCGACACTCGAGACAGAGCACTCGAACGAGGCGCTGTGCGAGGACGGCGACGAGCGAGGATCCCACGAGAAAGGGTTCGACTCCCATGTCGACGAGGCGGGTGAGGGCGCTGGCGGCATCGTTCGTATGCAGCGTCGAGAGCACGAGATGGCCAGTGAGCGAGGCCTGGATCGCGATCTCCGCCGTCTCGACGTCGCGGATCTCGCCCACCAGGACGACATTCGGATCCTGTCGCAGGACCGCGCGCAGTCCGGCCGCGAAGGTGAGCTGGATCTTCGGGTTGACCTCGATCTGCCCCACGCCCTCCTGCGTGATCTCGACGGGGTCCTCGATCGTGATGATGTTCTTGTCGGGGCCATTGATGGTGGCGAGGGCGGCGTGAAGTGTCGTCGTCTTGCCGCTGCCGGTCGGGCCCGTGACCAGGAAGATGCCATTGGGTCGGCGCACGATTCGGTCGAGAGCGGTGAGCTGGATCTCGTTGAAGCCGATCTTGCTGAGATCGAGCAATTCCTGTGTATCCGGCAGAAGGCGGAGTACGAGCCGTTCGCCATGCGCGACGGGGACCGTCGAGAGGCGCACGTCGTAGTCTCGACCCGCGATCTTCAGGCGGATGCGACCGTCCTGGGGTAGCCGCTTCTCGGCGATGTCGAGATTGCCCATGATTTTGATGCGTGAGGCGATCGCGGCCTGGAGCGCTCGGGGCAGGGGTTTCATCGGCTCATAGAGCACATCATCGATCCGGAATCGCACCCGGATTTCGTGTTCGAAGGGCTCGATGTGAATATCGCTCGCCCGCTCCTTGACCGCGTGCTGCATCATCGAATTGACCAATCGGATGATCGGCGCATCGTCCGTCGAGTCGAGCAGGTCCTTTGGTTCGTACGAGAGTTCGGTCGCCAGGGCGTCGAGGTCGTCTTCGGCCTCCTCCGCGATCTGGTCGGTCGAGGCCACGCCGCGATCATAGGAGAGGTTGATCGCGCTCAGGATCACCGGCTCGCGCGCGAGCACGATCTCGATCTCCGCTCCGTCGAAGAGCAGACGCAGGTCGTCGAGCGGTGAGACATGGAGCGGGTCCGCGACGGCCACGCGCAGGACGCCCTCCGAGGCCCAGCCGAGAGGCAGCACCCGGTGCTGTTTCGCGAAGGTGATCGGGACGATCGCAAGCAGGCTGTCGTCGATCTCCGTCGAGTCGATCGTCGACACGACCGCGAGTCCCTGCTGATGACCGAGCGCATGAAGCACTTCATCCGCATTCAGGAAGCCCTCTTCGACGAGCACATCGGCGAGGCGTTCGCGGCTCTCCATCTGGCGCAAGCGGGCCTGCTCGAGTTGTTCTGGTGTCAGCCGGGTTTCGCGCACGAGGATCTCGCCGAGTTCCAGGCTCTCGCCCAGATCGCGGCCCGGTGGATCGCCGGGGTGCACCGCGCTCATTGCACCTCTCCACGCAGGACCGTCACCGACGATTGGAAATCGTAGGCGTTATCCAATGTCTGGGCCGCGCGATCGGCTTCCCAGAGGTCGTCGAAAGGTCCGACCTGGATCGTGAAGACGATCTGACCATCGGATTCGCTCGACACGAGGGTTCCGTCGTAGCCGGCGTCGACCAGGGTCGTCAATGTCTCGATCGCTTCGCGTTCGTCGAAGAATGTGGCGACGTGAACGGCATAGCGTCGAGTACCCGCTGCGGCGCGACGTTCCTCTTCGGCCTCTCGATCGGTACGAGTCCTCTCCTGTTTTTCTTCGAGTTCGCGCATCCGGTCGATCGGGTAGCGAACACTGTGCAGCATCAGTTCTTCCGCGACCGCAAAGTCCTTGCCCGACTTCGGTCGCTCCCAATCTTCGAGTTCCGCGAAGTCGCGGCTGTTTCCGAGTCGATCCTCGAGCTCGAGTCGCTTTCGGATCGTCTCGCGCTCGAGGTCTTCGGCGCTGCGGATGATATGCGGCGTCAGAAAGATCAGAAGGTTGGTTTTTCGCAAGTCCTCCGTCTTCGTCTTGAAGAGCCATCCGATCCAGGGGATGTTGGAGAGGTAGGGGACGCCCGAGATATTCTCGGTGTACGTCTCGTCGATCAGGCCACCGATCGCGACCGTCTCGCCGTCGTTTACGACCACGGTGTTCTCGATCTTGCGATTGCTCAGGGCGACGCCGACTTCCTCCGGATCACCGAGTCCCGCGATGCTGCTGACCTCGGTGATTTCCTGGAAGATGTTCAGCCGCACGGTGTTGCCCTCGCTGATCTGCGGCGTGACGCGGAGGGTCACGCCGACGTCCTGTCGTTCGACGTTGACGGCCTGGGATAGATTGTTACCTCCCGTGGCCGCCTCGGTTCGGCCGGTCACGATCGGGATGTTGTCGCCGATGATGATCTCCGCTTCCTCGTTGTCGGAAGTCAGGATATGCGGCGCGGAGACGATGTTGATCGCGTTGTCGCTGGCGAGGGCGTTGATCCGAACCGCCAGGCTGTTCCCGTTGCTCTTCGGATCGAAGAAATTCGGGCTCGTCGGGTCGAAAGCGTCCTGTGGGTTGTCGAACGCGCCACTGCGAGCGACCTGTGCGAGCGCTCCGACGCCGGGTATGAAGGCTGCGCCGGTCTGGAACAACAGGTCCACATCTCCGTTGATGATCCGGTAGGCGGCATCGAAACCCAGCGTGAGGTTGTCGGTGATGTCGACCTCCACGATCAGGGCTTCGACGAGCACCTGTGGCCGAGAGACGTCGAGCTTCTCGATCACCTGCTTGAGCGTTTCGTAGCCCTCCTTGCTGGCCTTGATGACGAGGGCATTCGTAGCCGGGTCGGCCGTGACCGTGATGCCTTCGTCCAGGGGCGTCACGGTGGCTCGGATGCTCTGGCCCGCGTTGGAGGCCGCACCCGGAAGCGAGGAACGAGAGGAGCCGCCGCCGCCGGATCCGACCAGGGAGTTCAGCGTCTCCGAGAGTTCTTCGGCATCGGCGTGGCGCAGGTAGTAGACCTGGATTCGCCCCTCGCCCGTAACAGGGATGTCGAGCTTGCCTACGAGCTCACGGATATCGCTGAGCTGCTGCCGCGACGAGAGGATGAGCAGGGAGTTCGTGCGTTCGTCCGGAAGGATGCGAACCGCTCGCCCGATCGGGCCACTGGCATCCGCCGCTGTTTGTGTGGTCGTCGAGGTACGCCGGCGAGATCGCGCTCGGCGCTGCGCCGCAGTGGCGCCTCCGGCGGCCGAGGTGACCTCCGCGCCGTAGATTTCGGAGAGCTGCTCTGCGAGGGTGTTGGCGTCGGCGTATTCGATCTTGATGACCGCGAGTTCCTGGCGATAGCTCTCGACATCAATTGCATCGAGGATCGAAAGCAATCGGCGGATATTGCTCTCGCTGTCGGTCACGATGATCGTGTTGGTTGCTTCGTAGGCGACGAGCGATGCATCCTTCGAGATCAACGGCTTGATCGTCTGGGTGATCGCTTTGGCGTCGATGAAGCGCAGGGGCACCAGGCGCGTCACGAACCGGTCACGGTTGCGTGAAGGGCGGCCATCCTTGATCGTGTCGATGCTCGATTCCTTGACGTCGCGAATCGGAATGATCTTGTAGGTGTTGCCCGGTCCGAGAACGAGCGAGAAGCCCTTGACCTTGAGGACGGATTCGAAGACCGCGAATGCTTGCGCGATGGTGACCTCCGTCGGCGAGACGATGGTGACGCGTCCGCGCACGCGGTCGTCGTAGATGAAGTTGTATCCGGTCATCCGCGAGATCGTGTCCACGACCACCGGGAGTTCGACGTCCGAGAAGTCGAGAGAGACGAGTTCGTCCCCGAATTCTTCGCCCGCGAAGGGCTCCGCCTGGGCGCCGCCTCCGATCGAGAGGGTCGCCAAAATGATGAACGTGCAGATCGAGAGGAGCGTCTCGCGGATGCGCGGGGTGGGGACCTCGTGTCCGCGACGGCTCGCGTTCTCCGATTCGTCGATCGATCGTGTACGGCTCGTTCGGCACACCCTATTGCTGCTCCAGAATTTCGCTGGCGGACCCCGACAGGAGGACGGCCTCGCCCCCGCGTTTCGCCGCGACGTTGATCTCTTCTGCGGTGGAGAACTGGTCGAAAATCGCGCCGGTTGCCTCCAGCCGGTCGATTACGATCCCGTTCACTTCGGTGATGACGTCGCCGTCCAACAACCCGACCCTTTCGAAGATGCTATCGGGTTTGATCGCGTCGACCTTCATGCCCTGCATTTCGCCCGCCTGGTTGTAGTCGGGAACGATCCGCGCTGACGAGAGGATGCGGGAAATTCCTTGACCGTCTTCCCCATTGAGTGCCTCCAACCGGTCGTTGAGGGTTTCCCTTGCCTCTTTCGATCGTCTGCGGGCCTGGCGTGCGGGCCGTTTGCGCGTGACCTTCTTCGCGCTCGGATCGACTTCGCGGAGGGTGAGTTCCTCGGGGCGGCCCGCGTTGCTCAGGATGACGCGCGCGCGTTCGATCGCCGTGATCTTGACTCGCTTGTGTCCTTCGAGCCGATCCCCGACGGAGACGACGAGATGCTTGCGAGTCTTCTCGTCCTCGATCGCCGCGCGGGAGCGCGTTTCATTCGAGGACGCCGCTGTGCCGAGCAGGCGGAGCGGCAGTTTCGTGGCGGCGAGCGGCTCATCTAGATCACTGATCTCGAGGTCTTGACTGTCGCCGGCGAGTTGGGCTCCGAAAAGATTACGCTCGAGGATGACGGCGGGGGCGACGGCGGCGGACTGGGTCGTCGATTCGATCCGTGTCGCGGCAGGCTGAATAGCCGAGGGTTCGAGCGCCTCGGCGCCGATCTCAGTCACGACATCGGCGACCAGGTAACAGCTGGCTGCCAGTAGGACGGCGTTGAGCGCCTTGATTAGCCAGGGACCCATCCCGCTGTTCATCCTCCATTTGGCGCATTTGGCGCATTTGGCGCATGTGGCGCATTTGGCGAGAGCCGGACGATCGACACTCTTCGGATCGCTCGCAATCCTGGATTTTCGGCGATCGCCTGCGCCCCGCCCATCGGCGCGTCGAGAGCCGGCGCAATATAGCCGGACCCTCGATCCATCTCCATTCAAACCATCGGAAATTCAGGCGGTTACTGGAGATGTTTCATAGTTGCCATCGGCTGAAAACGAGTTCTTCGGTCGACTCTAGGCTGGACCCCGAACGGGATTCAGGGGTTCCTGGGAGCCGGGGGAGGGCGTGGCCCCTGGGCGGTGGGATCCCCCCGCGGTTGGAGCCCGAAAGGGGTGTCGTCGATCACAGTTCGGACTCTGGCAGGAAAATGGGCGTATCCGATTGACACGAGCGCCCGCGGCCCAATGTTTCGCGCAGAAATGAGCGGCGGTGGGCCGGCGGAAACCCCCACCACCGTGGAACCCACCGCGTTGGAGGCGAGGCCTCGGACGACATCGAAAATCAGGGATGAGGCGTAGACCAATGGCTGACGAAGGCAAGATCATCGGAATCGATCTGGGCACCACCAACTCGGTGGTGGCCGTGATGGAAGGCGGTCAGCCGACCGTGATCACGAACGAAGAGGGCGGTCGGACCACCCCGTCGGTGGTCGGATTCGCGGACGACGGTGAGAGGCTGGTCGGCGCGATTGCACGGCGCCAGGCGGTCACCCACCCGACCCGAACGGTCTACTCGATCAAGCGATTCATGGGTCGGCGCCTCGACGAGGTGCCGGAAGAGACGAGTCTGGTTCCATACCAGGTCGTCGAGGGCAAGGACGGCAACGTGTCGGTCAAGATCGATGACCAGTTCTTTGCCCCGCCGGAGATCTCCGCGATGATCCTCGGCAAGCTGAAGACGGCGGCGGAGGCCTACCTCGGTACGACCGTGACGGGCGCGGTCATTACGGTCCCGGCCTATTTCAACGACGCTCAACGCCAGGCGACCAAGGATGCCGGCAAGATCGCCGGACTCGATGTCAAGCGAATCATCAACGAGC
>JAPYTP010000175.1 GCA_029941885.1 Myxococcota bacterium | reverse complement strand
GGATATCGAGCGCGAGATTCTTCACGTCGTGGGGAGTGGCGTAGTTGCGCCCTTGCAGGAAGGCATTCGCCTTGGCCCCGCGCGTCAGGAAGAGCGAGGCCCGCGGGGACGCGCCCATCTCGATCATCCCGTCGAGGTCGTTGATGCCGGCCGCCTTCGGATCGCGGGTCGCATGCACGAGATCGACGACGTAGTTCCTGACCTTGTCGTCGATGAAGATCTGATCCACCGCCTTGCGTGCAGCGATTAGATGCACCGGCGTAGCCACTTTGGAGACGGAGGGTTCGGGCTGACCACCCGCCATGCGATCGACGATCTTGCGTTCGTCCTCCTTCGACGGATAGCCGACCACGACCTTCAGCATGAAACGGTCGATCTGCGCTTCGGGCAGCGGATAGGTTCCCTCCTGCTCAATCGGATTCTGTGTGGCGAGCACCAGGAAGGGTTCCTCGAAGTGATAGGTCGTGCCGCCGATCGTGACCTGACGCTCCTGCATGGCCTCGAGCAACGCTGCCTGGACCTTGGCCGGCGCTCGGTTGATCTCGTCCGCGAGAATCAGGTTCGAGAAGAGCGGCCCTTGCTTGACGCTGTAGGTGCCTTCCTTCGGGTTGAAGATCTCGGTCCCGATCACATCCGCCGGCAGCATGTCCGGCGTGAACTGGATGCGCGAGAAATCCGTGTCGATCGCGGTCGCCAGGCAGCGCACCGTAAGGGTCTTGGCGAGCCCGGGGACGCCCTCGAGCAACACGTGCCCCCCCGTCAGCAGGCCGATGAGCAGGCGGGTGATCATCGCCTCCTGACCGACGACGACCTTCGCGACCTCGGCGATCAAGTCGTTGCAGACCCGCCTATGTTTTTCGATCTGTCCCGGCTCCGGGGCCCCGCCCGGGGGTCGGCCGACGTCGCTCATTTCGCTCTTCCTTCATCTGATTGCATTGTTCCGGTCTGGACATAACTGCCGCCATGGGCCCGCCCGAATCGTGCGGCACGAGCACGCCAATCTCCTCTGACGACGACGATCCGCATCGGATTCGCTCATCGCCAGCGGCGGCGAATTATTGCGCCCGGTGCGCCGGGGTCAAGCCCAGAGAACCCTCGGCGGCAAACGCGCCATCGGCTCAGAAAGAGCCCACAGCGCGAGGAGGGAGCCGCCGGGGCACACGGGAAGCGGTGGGTCCCCGAAAAGTATTCAGTGGCCAGACAGGCCGCTGGCGGGGGAGAGAGCCGTCCGGGGGCCTATTCGGGCATGTAGAGGAACCGGATACCGATGGCCGCCCGATAGTGCATGGGCTCACGCTCATATCGACCGGAGAAGGTGGTGGTGGGGGAGGACCGGCTCGTGGGTGAGCCATCCATCGTCATCCAGGTTGCACCCGACGAGAACTCCAGCTTTCGGTCCCCAAGAATGTGATAAGCGCGTCCCGAGGCGTACATCCGTACCAGGAAGTCCCCGGCGCGACCGCCATCGAGCTCGGCCTCGAGACCGATCCCAAGGCTGTGGTAGCCCCTCTCGAATTGGGAATCGGAATAGAGCGATCGGCACAGTTTATCTGGAATGGCACCGCTGCTGCACAGGGGTGACAGCGGATCGGGCGGGTCCTCGTATTCCGCCAACCCGAGGGTCGCCGTCACGGTGTCCCGTCGATACATCCATTCTACGGTCGGCCGGAGAAAGACGGTGCGCTCGAATGCCTCGAACTCGAAAAGCACGCCAAAGCCGCCCGTGAGGACCCAATCCTTGGCCCTGACCCGGACGGAGGAGCCGATGTTCTTGGCCGCCTCGAGAATGTTTGCCTCCACGATTAATGGAGGCCCGCCGGGATCATCGACCGAGGAAACCGGATCCGAGCCGTCGAGCACGTATCCCGCACCCGCGTGGATCGTAAAACGCGGCTTCAGAGCGCTCTTCATGAATACCGGCGAAGCCAGTCCGATCTCCCCCCCAGCGCTCCACGGGAATCCCACGGATTCGCCCTCCTGCGCGGCAGATGCGGCCGTGGCATCGTGATCGGACTTGGCCGACCGATCTTCGGGCAGCCCCGCGACGAAGATCGAGATCCCAGGGACCCAGCGTCGTGCATCTGACTCCGCATCAGCCGCCGCCACTCCGGGAGTCACGAAGATCACGAGCGCGACGCTGATCGCCTGCGCGATTGAAAGGAGCCCAGCCTGTATTCGCATGGATTTCTGGGTAGCACTCTGGCGGGCATTGCCCAATCTTGATCCCAACCCGCGTGTTGACGCGCCTACTTGAATAGTGAACGATCGCACCATGCCCCCAGCTGCCGAGATCTATCATACACGAGCGTGTATCGCGATCCCTACACTCGTGATGCTCCTAACAGGTGCCACGCTTGCGGTTGCGCAGTCGGAACCGATCGACGATTCCAATCCCTGGGCCGGCGTCGAGGAAATGGTCGTCACCGGAAGCGGCATGCTCGACGCTCTCACGAGCGCCACCATTTCAGTCACGGCCTTCGACTCGAACGACCTCGAGGCGATCGGCGCCACGGACGTTTCCGACGTCGCCGCCTATACGCCTAACCTCGAGATTCGAACGGCGGGTGCGACCACGGTCACGCTCTTCATTCGGGGCGTCGGCCTCAACGATTTCACCGCGAACGCGGCGGGCTCCGTCGCAGTCTACGAGGACGACGCACCCAAGAACCTGCCCGCGATTCAACTCGGTCAGCTCTTCGATCTCGAGGGGGTGACCATCCTCAAGGGTCCCCAGGGATCGGGACCGGGCCGCAACGCCTCGGCGGGCGCGATCAAGATCCACACGAAGAAACCCACGGGCGACTTCGAAGGCTTCCTCCGCTTCGACTACGGAAACTACAACCTCATGGAAGCCGAGGGGGCAGTGGACATTCCGATGATCCCCGACATCCTCGCGACACGCCTGGCGTTCAGGGTCCAGCAGCGCGACGGCACGGTGACGAATAATTGCGGGGGCCTCACCCAGACGGAAATCGATGCCGCCAACGGCCTACCGTGCAGATCGGGCGACGAAGGTCTTGTCAGGGCGGGCCTCGACACCGATCTCAACAATCTCGACGTCTGGGCCGCACGCATGGCAACTCGGCTCGAGCCCATAGAGGAACTGAGCTTTGTCCTCAAGATGCACGGCAGCCGCCGCGACCAACTCGGCACCGTTGGCCAGCATCTCCCGGCCGCGAACAGACTTGGCAGTGTCGGCCAATTGTTCAGCTACATCCCGGAGGAACTCGGAATCGAGTTTGACGAGATCCTCGCGGGACTCAACCCTCCGACCAATTCACAGTGCCGCACGATGTTTCCTGGAGACTCGGCGGCGCAGAGGGACTGCCGGAACGCCCCCGGTATCGTCGCCGGCGGCATTCTTGCCGACAGACTGGCCAGCCGACCTCTCGACAGGGATCCATTCACAGGAGACTACAACCGGCCGGGCTTCGAACGTCACACGACCTGGGGAGGGCTTCTGACCGGAGATTGGGAGTTCGACGACTTTTCCATCAAGAGCATCACCGGCTTCGACCGCTACGATCGGGAGAGATCGATCGACGCGGACTACTCGCCGAACATCATTTTCGAGTTCGAGATCGACGACGACGCCTGGCAGGCAACCCAGGACCTCCGGATCAGCGGCGACCTCGAGGCAATCCCGCTGTCGTGGAGTGCCGGTGCGTTTTACCTCCAGGAAACCCTCGACTACGCGCAGAACACGATCGCCGCAGACGGCCCAATCGAGCCCTCGCTCCTGAGCTATGTCCAGGACACGTACAGCCTGGGGGTGTACGGCCAATTCGAGTGGGATTTCCTGGATGATTTTACTCTCGAGGCCGGAGCCCGATACAACTGGGAACGGAAGACGTTCGATGTCGACGTGTCGTTCAATCCCGGCGAACCCAATGAAAGCGATTCGTGCAAGGTCTCACTTGCGGGAGCGATCCCGCCCTGCAGTCGAACGCAAACGGTCGACCATCCTACGGGAACAATCGGAATCAAGCACTCGATCGACGAGCTCCGCACGGTCTACATGAAGTACAGCCACGGCTGGAAAGGCCTTCAGTACAACGTGCGCCCCGGAAACACAGCTGGCTCTGTCACCGATGTCGCCGATCCCGAAGTGATCGACGCTTTCGAATTCGGGTTCAGCGGAAGCTGGTGGGACGATCGACTCTCGGTCAATGGCTCGTTCTTCTGGTATCTCTACAAGAACTACCAGGTCTTCCTGTTCACGACCAATGCTGGGGAAATACCCGCTCGCGTCGTCAAGAACGCCGACGACGCCCAGCTCTACGGGGCGGAAGTCGAGGCCAAGCTCGAGCCGATCGACAGACTCGTCGCCGAGGTGCGCTTCGGCTGGCTCGAGTCCCGCTTCCTCGACTTCTCGGAGTCATCCTTCCGCCGAACCGAACTCAACACCAACTCTACAATCGTATCGGACTTCAACGGTAATTCGCTCCCGAATGCACCGCGATTCAAGGTCTCGGGCAATCTGAAATACGATTTCGACCTGGGTCGACTGGGAACGATCACGCCCCGCTATGACTTCTCGTGGTCGGACGATGTTGCCTTCGACGCCAGCGAAGGGCGAGGCGCATTGAACGCAGACGCCGTAGTATTCCTGCCGGAGCACACCATCGGGCAAAAGGCGCTGCTCCTCCACAACTTCCGGCTCACCTACGCCGTCGCCTCCGGCAATCTCCAGGTCTCCGGCTGGGTTCGCAATCTCACGAACGAGGTCTACAAGAGCCTCGCCTTCGATGCTTCCTCCGGGCCGAATCTGGTGGGAAACCTGTTAGGCGACCCGCGCACCTACGGACTGAGTGCCAAGGTCAGTTTCTAGATCGATCGCGCCCGCCCCCCTTCTCGAAGAAAAGTGGCGAGCCTCGTGCTGCGCACTGTAGCCTTCAGGGGGCGCTGTAGCCTTCAGGGGGCGCTGTAGCCTTCAGGGAACGGCGTACCCGAGAGCCCGAAGCTGAGCCGCTTCCATGTCGTCGAGTTCGACTGTCGTCGGGCCGCTGCCCCAGGGCGGGTCGGGGCTCTCGAAATACTCGTCCGCGATCACTCTGAGGTCGGCCAAGACCTCGGGACTCGTCTCGAGCACGCTCTCGCGCTCGAGTGGATCCAGGCTCGAATCGAAGAGCAACTCGACATTCGGGTCGTCGGGCTCCCCGGTTCCGATCTGCAGCACGTATCGATGGTCACCCAGCGTCACCGCAATCGTAGGCCGCGACGGGTTCTCGATTCGGCCCCATCCCCGGTCGAGGTGCGTGACGCCAACGAGATCGTCATCGAGTTTCCGCCCCGCCGCCGCGGAGAAGATTTCGGGAACGAGCGAGCGGCCATCGGTATCCGGCAGCGCCGGAAGGCCGAGCAGATCGAGGACCGTCGGCCAGATGTCGATGTTGCGCGTGCGCGTTTCGACGACGAGGCCGGGATCGAGTCGAAATGGGAAACTGAGAATGAACGGAACCTCGGTGGTTTCGCGAAAGACCTCCCGGGCGTGACCTTCGATTCCACGCTCGCCGAAGGCCTCCCCATGATCGACCGCCATGACGACCAGCGTCTTCTCGAGCAGTCCCGTATCGACGAGATGGGTGAGCAGGCGACCGATGATTCCGTCGGTTCGGCGAATCGAGTTGTCGTAGATCCCGGAGTAGTCGGTCCCGAAGAGCGCACTCTCCGTGTCGTAGAGATATTGATGGACGTCCATCATGTGGATATAGAGGAAGAATCGCTCGCGTCCGTGAATCCGGAGGAACTCGATCGCGGCGTCCACCGCATCGCTGTCGGTCCCCTCGAGCTTGATATGGGGATTCTCGACACGAAGGTGTCGGGCCCTCGGCGTAGGGACCGGTCGCTCGTAGACCTCGAAGCCCTGTCCGAAACCGAAATTGGGCGAGACCCAGCCGTTGCGCCAGATGCCGGCCGTTCGAAAGCCCGCTTCGCGAAAGATCTCCGCCGGCATGACCGCATCTTCCGGCAGACCGTGGGGCGACCGGAGGACTCCGGTCCGCTGCGGGTAGAGCCCGGTCCAGAGCGAGGCCATCGAACATTTCGTCCACGAGGATTGCGCGAGATGCCTGTCGAAACGGATCCCAGTCGACGCCATGTAGTCGAAAGTCGGCGAGGTCTCACGTTCGTAGCCATAGGTACTCAACCGATGTGACCGAAGCGTGTCCGTGAGGATGAAGAGAACGTTGACGTCGTCCCGCCGGTCGAGCGTGTCGATCTCGTAGGCGGTTCCCATCGGCCGGCTATCCGCATTCGTGTACTGGATCGACAGGTAACCCAGGGCGTAGAGAATCATCGCCGCGAGCGCGACGATGCCGGTGATGATCGCGAGCCAGCGGATGACGTTCATGCGAGAGGGTCTAGCGCAATCGCGTTTGCCGATCGACGGGAGGCAACGCGGCGGCAATTCGCCCGCCGACGGGAGTCGGCGGGGATCCCGGGGTGATAGCATCGGGGCATGACGCATCCCCGTTCACGCCTGTCTTTCTCGCGCGCTCTCGGCGCAACCCACCCCGTTCTGATCTTCTGCTTCGCGACCTGCCTCGCAATCGGAACCCTCGCCGGCTGCGATCGAGGGCCATCGATCCAAGACGTCCGTGAACTGCAGTACAGTGGGGACTATCAGGAGTCGGTCGAACCCTTGCGAAAGTTCCTGGACGATCGACCTGACGATCCGGAGATCAACTATCTCTATGGCCTCGCTCTGAATCGGAGTTCCAGCTCTCCGATCGCGGTCTGGTCACTGAAGAAAGCGGCAGAAGACCCGCTTTGGTTGGTCCCCGCCCATCTCGAACTGGCTACCGTGAACGTTCGCCTCGGCAACTGGAAGGCAGCGGGGGAGTCCGCCTCGAAGATCCTCGAGGTCGAACCCGATCACGTCACAGCGCTCGCCCTGCGAGGCATGGCCTACCTCTCCGAAAACGACCAACTCGATCTCGCACTCGAGGACTTCGAAACGATCCTCGACTTGGAGCCCGAGAACGTCGCCGCCCAGGCTTCCCGGGCATCCGCACTGCTAATGCTCGGCGAGATCGAGGAGGCCGAACGCGCCATTCTGGAGATCGACGAGGCAGCGCGTGACGCGGAGGCCTTCGCTTCGACACGGGCGATGATGTGCGCCACGCGTGCGGTTCTCCAGTCGGAAAAGCGCGAGACGGATCGGGCGGAGGAGAAATTCGAAAGCTGCCTAGAGGAGTTCCCGAACGACCCCGTCGTGCTGGAACAGTCCATCCGCTTCTTCGACCAGATCGAGAAGACAGAGCGAGGGACCGAGCTGCTCGAGGCCGCGTTGACCGCATCGCCTGGCAACGGCGGCTACCGGAGAAGTCTGTCGGACCGCGCCTTCGCGACGGGGGACACGGAGGCCGCCGAGCGGATCCTGCGGGAGGGCACGATGCTCCCGGATCCGTGGACGCGCTCCGCCGCGCTGATCGACCTCGCCAATTTCCACCTGGCTCGGGACGAACTCGATCCCGCGGTCGAGGCGTATGGCCAGGCGATGGACCTGACCGAGAACCCCTCTCAGTTGGCACTCCTCACTCACGCGGACCTGCTGGCTCGCGCAGAGCATCACACGGAAGCGCTGGAAGTGGCCAAACGACTGGACCGACCGGCCTACCGAGCGCTGATCGAGGCTCGCGTTCATCTGAACGAGCTTCGGCCCGCTGAAGCCCTGGCCCAGCTCGAGAGCGTTTTCCCGAGCTGGCCCAACAACGCCGGCGCGCGCTATTACGCCGCTCGCGCCGCGGAGCAGCTCGGGGACTTCGAGCGCGCGGTCGAAGAGTATCGCCAATCAATTCGCTCCGCTCCGAGCCAGACCGATGCGGCCCTGCGGCTCGCGAAGCTCTTCCTCGAGGCCGGCGGACTCCAGAACGCTTGGAACAATGCGTCCCATTATTTTCGCGAGTTCCCGAAAGACCCTGAAGGAGTCCGAGTCCTCCTGCTGGCGGCCAGCGGATCCGACCCGGAGAGTGTCAACCAGCTCTTCGCTCGCTTGCGGAGCGGTCCGCTCTGGTCGACCGCACTGGCGATTCGCGCCTCCGTCGACGAATCCCGCGAAGGAGCCGAGGCGGGTCTCGCCCTGATCGATGCGGCGAAAGACCTCGACCTCACCGACGCCACGAACGCCGACCTCCTGCGAACAAAGGTGCACCTCCAGATCGAAACAGACCACACGAAGGCGGCCTTTGCTCTGGCCGAGGCAGCGGTCGCGGCGGACGCCAACAACTCGGCCTTCCAGGAGATCCGGGGCTTCGCACTCGAGGGAACCCAGGCGCCGGTCGAAGAGATTCGAGCGGCTCACACTCGGGCGGTGGAACTCGACCCAGAGTCCTGGCGTGCGCTCGAGTCGCTGGGACGACTCGAGGAGAAGACGGGGGACTTCGACGCGGCGCTCGCGCTCTACCGCCGGGCCAACGAGATCGCTCCCGAACAGCGATCTCCCGGCCGACATATCGCGACGACCCTCGAAGCCGCTGGCAGGCTGTTGGAGGCGCAAGCCGCCTGGGAGGCGCAACTCCGAGAGCATCCGTGGGATGGCCCGGCTGCCCTCTCGCTGGCACGGCTGCGGCTGAACACCGGAAACAGCGACGATCACACTCTCGAACTCGCTGAACGGGCGGTGCTTTTCAAAGCCGGATCGGATGCCGATACATTTCTGGTCGCGACGCACGAATCCCGGGGGGAAATCGAACGAGCCAAGGCACTCGCGGATGCCATTGAACAAGGGAATTCGCTGCCCCCGAGGCAGATCACGCTGATCGAGGGTATCTAGGCCGGTTTCGGTCGAAAATTACGTGTCTTTCTGACAACGCTAATTTTTTCCCTCGGAATGAAATGATTTTATTCGACTTCTTCGGATGCTGCGCGTAGGATGAACTCCAGTCATCTGGCTATCGGGGTTTCTCCCCGGTAACCACCAGTCGGCTTGAGTTGCCGGCTGCCGAACCGTCGTATGTTGCTTGCAGGAGACACTGTGGAAATGAATACGCGAAACGCTTCGCTTCGATTGGGAACCATCCTTGTATCAATTTTGGCCATGTCGATTGGATCACTGGCCGCTTCGGCTGCCACCCGTAGCATGACAGGCTCCATTTTCGTCGAGAATCCATCGGCGGGCGGACAGGAACTACCTGCAGGCATCTACGGCCGGAAAGTTGGTGGCGCTGGCGCCAACACCTTCCCGCCCAACGAGGGAACTCGAGTCGTTACCGTCACCGGCGCAGCCGGCACCACCTCCGTCGGCCGCCAGGTAACAATTGGCGCCGGGCTCTTCAACCGGACGGGATTCAACTTTCGGGACTTCCCGCCCTTCGCCAACGTAGGCCAGGTGAGCAAGTCCTTCATGACGTCACATGCTGCCGCGACCTTTATGGTCGGCGGTGGCGCCCTCGCCGCGTGTCCAGGTGCTGGCTGTACGGCCAGCGGCGCGGGTACCGCAATCAGCTGGTGCCCCCCGCTTCTCCACGTTGCCGGCTCCACGGCCGCACCGCTCGGAAATACCGACTGCGCAGGCTGGCTCCCCGGTGTGATCGGTGGTGATCGCGCGCTCTGGATGTCCATCAGCAATCCCGCCGGACTTGCAGCAGCCCACTTCGGCGGAACGCTCGCCCTTCTCCGCAACCAGCTCATGAACGTCTGGCGCGTGCCGGTTCAGCCTTCTACGCCGAACGCGTCCGACGCCGAGGCCACGCGGTCCTTCATGAACTTCGGGCCGGTTGCATGGCCCGGTGGTGACAACAACTTCGTCTACAACCAGGCCACCGGGAACAACGGACCGCGCATCAACGTTCAGCTGAATGCAAACGGCGCCATCGCCGCGACCTTCGGCTGCGTGAACGGCGTGGGCACGGTAGGCGGCGGCGGCTACGTGCCGCAGGTCGTGAACCCCAATTTGGGTCTTAACTGCGGAACGGACCCGGTACAGGGACCCGGCGGTCAGGACTGGGGCTTCAAGATGACGACGGGCATTGTCCAAGGATCGGATCCGTATCCCTTTGGTCCGGTCGTCACGACACAAATCGCCCCCGGGACCGTCTTCAACCCGAATTTCGGAACCCAGGTGGCAAGCCTGGGCTTCTTCTTCAGCCGCCACGGGAACGACTCCGCGACGAGCCAGAACCGAAATATCGTGCTCCTCGGTGGCGGCCTCGCCGTGGATCCCGGCAGCGGTAACTCCTTCTTCCGCAACACGCGACTCGAGATGGATTTGGCGGTTCCGGAACCGGCGACCAGCCTCGGGATGCTCGCCGGCGCGGGCGCGCTCATCGCCCTCGCTCGACGGCGCGGAAGCCGTGCATAGATAGGTATAGAGGCAAGACAAGCGCTGCTCGCTGTGAAAGCGGGCAGGGCCTCGGTTGAGAACGATCAGGACGGATGGCATATTGTGCCATCCGTCCTGATTCATTTATGGGACGAATATTCCGATACGGAAGAGAAAAGCAGGAGCTTCGATCCGACCATGAACGCAAAGTCAGCAGTCACCCCTCTGGTCGCGGCTCTCGCCGCCTTCGCGGTCGGCTGGATTCTCGCCGGATCCGGCGGTGATGAAACCGCAGCGTCGAGCCGCATCAATCCCGGCGAGGAACCGGCGGTCGCCCTCGGGACAATCCTCCGGATCGAAGATCCGATCGATCGGACGACCGAACTCCTGGCGCTGCTCGAGCGAACCGACCCATCCGCCGCGCTGGTGATGTTCGAACTCCTCGAGAGCCGCGATCCCGATCTGATCGTCGAAGAGATCACCCAAACACTCTTTGCCGCATGGTGGGCCCGCGAGAGCCCCGGGGTCGCGTTCTCGCATCCGATCAATCCCTTGTATCCTGATCGGCACCCCTGGATGCGGACGGTATTCCGAGAGTGGGCCCGACAAGACCCCGTAGAAGCCGCTGTCGCGGTTCGCACGGTTTCAGCCGCGGCGCTCCAAGGGCGGCTCGAGGG
>JAPYTP010000174.1 GCA_029941885.1 Myxococcota bacterium | reverse complement strand
GTCCTACACGGTTCGGATTCCCGCGATGACCCGTTCAGAAAGCGACGCCATGCTTCGCTTCCTTTTTCACCACATCGCCAAGTCGGAATTCCACTTTAGACACCACTGGCAGACCGATGATCTGGTGATCTGGGACGAACGAGCGACGGTTCACCTCGCGCCCACCGACTACGAGTCCCACCCGCGAGAACTCGTGCGAGTCGCCATCGGGAGCGTGGCGCCGAAGCGCTGACGCGTGGCCGCTCGGCGACCGCGGCAAGTCGCGAAAACAGACGCCTCCGTCCCACCTTCGCCGCGATCCTCGAAGGGTCCTACTCTGATTCGACGAGGTGGATAAATTGGCGGGATACGAAACGATGGGAACTGCGCGGGGAGAGATCTTCGCGGATTTTCGCAGTGACACGGTGACCCGTGCTACGCCGGAGATGCGGCAAGTCATGGCGAGCGCCGTCGTCGGGGACGACGTCTACGCAGAAGATCCGACGGTCAACGAGCTCCAGGACAGGGTGGCGACGCTAACGGGGAAGGAGGCCGCCCTGTATCTGACCAGTGCGACGCAGTCCAACCTCGCGGCGATCCTCTGCCACTGCGGTCGCGGGGAGGAGTATCTGAGCGGCGAGACCTATCACGTCTTTTGCGACGAAGCGGGGGGGGCCTCCGCGCTCGGGGGTGTCGTGGCGTGCCCGATTCCGGTCGATTCCGAGGGCGCGATCACGGCCGAGCAGATCCGCCAGGCCTTCAAGGTGGATGACCCCCACTATCCGATCTCACGTCTGCTCTGCCTCGAGAACACGGTCTCGGGATCCGTGCAGTCGACGAGTCGGATCGATGAACTCGCGACGACCGCCCACGAGCTGGGCTTGGTGACACATCTGGACGGCGCCCGCTTGTTCAATGCGGCGGTCGCCAGTGGTGTGGAGATCTCGGCATTTCTCGACCACATCGACTCGGTCACCCTATGTCTCTCCAAAGGGCTGGGGGCGCCGATGGGTGCGGTGCTCGCCGCGGATCGCGCGACCATCGATCGGGCGATTCGTGCGCGCAAGATGCTGGGCGGTGCTCAGCGGCAGGTTGGCCACGTGGCTGCCGCCGGGCTCCATGCGCTCGTTCACCACGTCGAGCGTCTCGCCGAAGATCACGCTCGGGCCGCCCGTCTCGCGTCCGGGCTCGACGCGATCGAACGCGCGACTGCTCGCGCTGCGACGAACATGGTCTTCGTCGATGTTCCCAGCGAACACCGAGTGCCACTCTCGGCACACGTGGCGAAAGCGGGCATCGCCCTCGGCGGATTTCGCGCCGAAGGACTCAGGATCGTTTGTCATCTGGATATCGATGATGCGGCGGTCGATCGCCTCATCGATGCATTCGCAACCTATCTCGCCAGCGAGTGAGCGCCCATCGGCTCATCGATCGGCCTGTGTCCAGCTCGTTTCGAAGTCCGTGGCCATCCGCACATGACCGACCAGATGTTGGATCTTCCAGGATCCACCCAACCTGACGTATTCATCCTCGTAGCGGGCCGCCAGCCAGCGGGCCTGATCATTCTCCGTGAAGGTGAAAGGGGCGAAGAAATACCAGGTTCCGCGCGCCCGATCGCCCTCGATCTCGATGATCGGATTCATGACCTGGTGCTGCGAGAAACTGACCTCGTCCCGAAAACGCGCGAAGAGCGTGCGCAGTTCGGCATGGCCCTGTGCTCGGCCGACTCCATCGATCTCCCAGACGCCATCCTCCGCGAAGATGCCCGTGATCCGATCGGGATCGTGCCCATCGTCGCAGATGTCGCAGTACGTGGCCTTCAACTGCCGGATCGTTTCGATGTCCTCGATGCGTGCGATGCGCGCCTCCAGCTCTGTAGATCCCATGTCCTGATCTCCTTCCTTCGCGCTTCGGGGGTATTCTGCTCGATCGAAACGGTCGATTCCAGCTCGACTAGGGGCCTGATCCAAGACTCTCGTGGGAAGCTCGGGCGTCAAGGCGCGCCGCTGGCAAGGCGTGGAGCCGCAGCTGTAGCGAGCTACAGCAAGGCTTCGCAACGCCGCCAGCGGGGATGCATCGGCGCTCGGGCGTCGCGACGAGTCTTGGGTCAGGCTCCTAGGGGCCACGAAGCTACCCGGAGGCAACCCGACCGAGGTCGATCGGCAGGCGGACCGCCCCGCGGATCGGCCCGGACTTCACGCGTTGGACCGGCCGTTGTGTCAACCGGTAGTCGGGGATGTGCTTCAGCAGTTCTTCGAAGGCGATTCGCGCTTCGAGGCGGGCGAGTGCAGCGCCCAAGCAGAAGTGGCTGCCGAGGCCAAATGAGAGATGCGCGGTGCTTTTCCGGCCTACGTCGAAGCGATCGGGTTCATCGACGAATCGATCGTCTCGATTGGCGGACGCGAAGAGGAGCAGGACCTTCGATTCCGCGGGGATCGTTCGACCGTGGATCGATACGGCGCGAGAGGTCGTCCGCGCGAGACCTTGCACCGGCGCATCGAAACGAAGGAATTCCTCGACCGCATTCCCGATCAGAGCGGGATCGTCGATCAGCCGACGTCTTTCGCTCGGGTGATCGTCCAGCAGGATCACCGTGTTGCTGATGAGGTTCGTCGTCGTTTCGTGCCCGCCGATCAGCAGTAGGAAACCGAAACCCACGAGTTCCGCCTTGGTGAGCTGTCGACCGGCCATGCGCCTCTGCAAGAGGCGGCTGATCAGGTCGTCTCGTGGCTCGACCCGCCGCTCTTCGATCACCGCGCCGAAATATTCTGCCAGTTCGAAGGCGGGGCCCACGCCGGCTCTCGGATCGATGTTGCCGGGGGTGGTCGGGTCGAAACGCATGATGGCGTTGGACCAGTCCTTGATGCGTTCTCGATCGGTGATCGGGACCCCGAGTAGCTCCGAGATGACGATGGTCGGGAGTGGGTTCGAGAAATGACGAACAAGATCGGGCACGTCCTGCTGGCAGAGATCGTCGATCAGCTCCCGTGCCACATTGCGGATCAGCGGTTCGAGAATGGCAATGCTTCTGGGCGAGAACCCTTCTCGAACGAATCTGCGAAGCGAATGATGTTCGTCGCCGTCCAGAACATTCAGAAGAGGCACGGACTCCGAGCCCGCCTCCCTTGCGGGCAGTCCGACCGCCAGGCCCTTGCCCGAGACGAAGGTCTCCGGCAACCGGAGCGCGGCGGCGACGTCCGGATAACGCGAGAGAACGTAGAAGTCGAGCCCTTCGTTGTGGAAGGCGGGATGTTTTTCACGTAGCTCGCGGTACACGGGATATGGGTCTCGGTGCAGGTTCGGGTCGTAGGGGCTGAATTCCATGATTCTCGAATTGCGGGGATGGTTTCTGTCAACTCCCGTCCGTTGGCAAGATCGCGCACGGGTCCGACCGCAGTGGCGGGGGTTATTCCGCAGGCGCGGGTGTTTCTCGCACGGGGTCGACCGCCGCTTCCGATTTCAGCGACTGGGAAAACCGAAGTTCGACCCCAGACGGATCCCGCACGTAGGTGACTCTGTATTGCCACGGCTCATCGCGCGGGCCCGTGACCCGGACTCCCGGGAATTCTCCACGGGCCACGAGTTCACGCGCTCGGCGAGCGAAGGCTTCAGCATCCTCGACGATCACATGCACGCCGAAATTTTCGGCCCAATCGTTCGGGAAGTCAGAGCGTAGGATGAAGCGGTCCTCCGCCCACTTGAATTCCGAATAGTCCGCTCCGTCGTCGACCAGATCGGCGCCCATCGCGAGGTAGAAGCGTCTCGACAGAGCGAGGTCCTTCGACGGCACGAAGACCATGAAACGCTTGACGGTGAGGTTCTGCGGCCCTTCCTGGGCTGCATCCGGATTCGCGCCCGGGATCACGGGCTGCTCAGCGAGGGTCGGGAGGGCGAAGATCCCGACGGCCAGCCAGGTCAGGAGGAGCGCGCTCGCGCGACGCCGGTTCGGACGGAGGTTCATCGAGGCCCTTCGACGGAAGCAACCACTTCCGGTTCGATCACGAAAGCGGGGATTCCCGCCATGCGGAACGCCGTGGAGATGGCCGTGCACTGTCCGGTCTCGGGGTCGGGGTAGGCGTCGGCTTGGCTCCGAAGCGCGCCGCGCAGCCCGGGGCAACGAAAACCCAGGGTGAGGACGCCGGTGCGGGAGGCCTGTCGAGCGTAGGTGTCGTAGAAGTCGTCGATGGCCCAATAGCCGCCGACGAGCCCCCGCAGAGTACCGTCTGCCAGGAGCTCGAGGCGAACGCGTGCGTCCCGCAGGACGTATTCGGACTCGAGGAACTGGCCTTTGAAATCGAGTCGAAGCTCGTCGGACGCGGCGCTGATCACGCCATCTTCGATCCGGGCGTCCATCCGATTCCGATAGCGCGGATCGTCCGTGATGCTGAGACTCGCTGCATCCATCAGGGCCCCTGATGTGTCAGCGGGAATCGGGTCCGGGCTCGAGAAGAGTCCCAGCTCGACGTGGTCGTCGTTGCGAAGGTCGTCGATGCCCGAGATTCGGACCAGGATCGTTCGCTGACCTTCCCGGATATTGCTGACGGCGTACTCGTCGATCGTGCCGCCTCTCGCATAACCCTTGATACAGCCGAGTGTGGTCCATAGACGATTGTCGATTCCGCTCTCGCCAGCGGGTCCCGTGAAGTCGTCGTGGGCGCAGGCGTTCGGGCCGGGCGTGCCTTCGCTCGAAACGCGGCTGTCCAGATCGAAACCGGGCATGACGTTCGTCGCCTGAAGCAGGTGATGGGGAAGGGCGGCGAATTGGTCGGGCTCCTCGCAGGGATCCGTCGCCCCGCTCGTGCGCAGGCCGCGGAGATACTCGAAGCCCGGTGGCACGCGACTGGCCGCCGCCGCATCCGTGCGCGCGAGCTGCTCCACGTAGAGGTCGCGCTCATCGAGATTCCATCCCTCTGGACAGGCATTCGACGGCTGATCCGGCTGTTCGAAGGTGAAGTCCACGAGCACGAATCCGAGCGTCTGCCCGCCGGTCACCGCGACGGCGGGCCGGATCTCGGAACCGGCCTGGGCCTGGTCCTGTGAATGTTCGCTCTCACGCTCTCCCCCGCACGCGACGAGCATCGCCAATCCGCATCCAACTGCGATCCCTCGATCGAGAATCATCGCCATCCCCTCCCTCGTCTTCCGCTTTCGCCTGCGGCCGAATCAGGCGAAGAGCTCGTCGACCGGCTTGTTCGTCTCCATCGCACCGATGCCCCAACGTTCCACGGGCAATCCCATCAGCTGTTGCATCGTCAATCCGATTCGCGTGACCGGATCGCCGGTGCCGGTGATATGTCGCCCCGTCAGCATCCGTCCGCCCGCGGCTCCAGCCGTCATGACTGGGAGGCCCGTGACGTCGTGGTATTTGGCGTAGGAGGTCTCGGAATGGGCCATGACGAGGCAATTGTCGAGCAATGTCCCGGCTCCCTCCTCCACCGTCGCGAGTCGACCAATGAAGCTCGCCCATGCTTCCATGCTCCGGTCGACGAAATAGGTCGCCTGGGGTTGGTACCCGAGTCCCGCGTCGACGAACTCCTCGTGCGTCAATTGATGATGTCCGGTCTGGTTTCCGGACTTGTGGAGGTTCGACGCGCCGTACGAGAATACGATGTTGAAGACCCGTGTCTGATCGCAAGCCAGGGCCAGCGCGAGGACCTCTGCCATCAATTCGTGGTTCCCGACCGCGTGCTCGATCTCGGCACTGATCTCGGTGTCCTCGGGCGCCTCGGGGACGATGCAGGCGGCCAGCGGCGGCGGCTCCTCGAGCTGTATCGCGAGCTGATGTTCGAGCTGTCTGAGCGATGTCAGATAGGCATCCAATCGATGTTTGTCATGGCTTCCGAGCTCACGCTCGAGTCGCCGGCGATCTTCCCCGACCGCAGAAATTACGCTCTTTCGAAGCAGGACCTCGGGGTCGGGTTCGAATACAGCGCTGTTCGGATCGAGGAATCCCTGTCCGAAGACGCGCACATAGAGCGCGAGCGGCGAGACTTCGCTCGGGTTCCTCAAGGACTCGTCACGCAGGCTGTAGCTATGCCGGGGGCTCCCGGTCGCGGCCATCTCGAGGGAGCGGAAGCGTGTGGATCCGCCGATTGCGTCGGAAATCAGCAGGTCGAGAGTCGGTGCGAGGACATTGTCGCGCTTCGGCGGCGCACCGCCGGTCAGCATGCCCATGACCCCACTGATATGGGGATGATTGGCCTGGCCGTCGAGATCGACGCCGAAGCCGCTCAAGACGTTCAGAGATTCACGAACCGGGGCGAGTGGCCGGAGCTCGGGAGTCATCTGCCAATCGCGGCCGACCGTCGTCGGGTTCCAGCGTCCGGGGTTCATGCCGCAACCCCAGAACCAGGTCCCGAAGCGAACGGGGAGTGGCGCGCCATTCGCCCAGGCGGTCCCGGCGCTGTTCAGGTACGCATCGAAAACGGGGAGTGCGAGGCTCAACCCCAAGCCTCCGAGACTGCCTCGCAGGAATGTACGTCTGGTCAGTCGGATACTCACCCCTCTTCCTCCCGTGCCGCGACATCAGGCGTTCCCGGGGCCACCTCGGCAACGCGCTCTTCCTCTTCGGAATCGATGCGCCGGGACTCCGACGCGGCGCGAAAGGAATCGCTCATCGCGAGCGCGCGAATCAGCGCGGAAAACCGGTAGCCCTCCTCTGCGAAACGTCTCTCGAGGCCACGAACGAATCGGCGCTCACCCATCTCCGGGTCGCGACCGATCGCGTACCGAAATAGATTTCGCACCGCGCAGGCCGCGGCCGTATCGGCATCGTAGAGCGCCTGCCCGAGCCCTTCCGCGCCGACGAATTCCTTTCCATCGATCATACCACCGGAGTCGATCGGTACACCGTTCTCCGAAGCTCGCCAGATCCCCGCGCCGTCGAAGTTCTCGAGCGCCAACCCGATCGGATCGACCAGCTTGTGGCAGTTCGCACAGCCGCGGGCTCTGCTGTGGGTAAGCAGCCGCTCGCGGGCGGTCTTGAGGTCGGGGTTGTCCACGTCCTGCACGACGGTGAAGTCGACGTCTGCGGGGGCCGCAGGGACATCCTGACACAGGAGTGACTCGCGCACGAAGATTCCGCGCAGGGTCGCCGAGGTTCGACCCGGATGGGAGTGGAGGGCGAGAATGCTCAGATGCGATTGTAGGCCGACGCGCGGACTGTCCGGAGGAAATTCCGTGGCTTCCCAGCCCTCGCGGACCTTTACGGGGACGCGGTAGACCACTCCGAGAGTGCGATTCATGAAGGTGCGTCGCGTCGTGAAGAGCTCGCGGAAGTCCTCATCTCGTGCGACCAGATGGTCCGCAACGGTGAGCAGCGTCTGCTGGCGTGCGAACTCCAGAACCTGTCTGCTGAAGCGGGGGAAAAGAGTGGGATCCTTGCTGACGTCCTCGAGTTCGTCGAAGCCGAGCACGTCCGAGAAGAACGCCTCGACGCCGTCTGCGAGCCGCGGCGACACCAGGAGCCGATCGAGTTGTCGCGCGAACCCGGTGTCCGTCGCGAGTTCGCCCCGTTCTGCGGCACGCAGCAGCTCTTCGTCGGGCGTCGTATTCCAGAGGAAGAAACTGAGCCGCGCGGCGAGGCTGTCATCGGTCAGACGCAGGCGAGCGGGTGACTCGGCATCGGGCACCGCCCGCTCGACTCGGAACAGGAACTCGGGTGCCACCAGGACCGAGGAGAGCGCCATGCGCAACCCGAGATGGAAGTCCTCCATTTCGAGCGCGGCCTGTTCGGCCAGCGCCACCCGCCATCCCAGATCCTCGCCCGTGAGTGGCCGGCGCAACAGCAGCCGGCCGTATTTTCGGATGAACTCCTCGCTACAGGCCGTGTCGGGTCCCTTCGGATCCGCGGGCAAACAGGGAACGAAGCGCTCACGATTCTCGGGCGCGACGACCTGTTCGGCGATTCTTCGTGCGATCGCATCGTATTGTTCGAAGCCGGCGGGCGTGATGCTGACCCAAGCCGTCCCGACCGCGAGCAGACCATCACGACGGGCGTCTGGCTCGAAGCGACCGACGATCTTGATCTCCGCGTCGAATACGTCCGCGATCGTCTGTCGATACTGGGCGGCGGTGATCCGACGCATCGCGATCGGACCCACACTCGTGGGCGGTTCCGTGCAGGCCAGGACCACGAGGAAGACACACACGAGCGCCAGGATCGTGATGAACCGGGATTCCGGACGGGATGAGAGCCCGCGTACGTAGCCGATCTGCGAAGCCAGTTGGAGCATTCGGAAATGCTAGAGCGAAGCGCTTCGATCAGCGACCCTGCGAGGTGGGGTGACCTGGAGGAGCGGATCTGCGTGGGCCGGCTCGAGGGGGATCCGCCCGGAGCGGAACACGTTCTTCGAATGGTCCTACGCGGGCATGATTCCGTCGGAGACGAAAGCTTCGAGCGAATTCGGACTGGGAATGTTGATGAAGCCGCGACCGTGGTCGATCAGTCGGAGCTGGCGCCAGACACTCAGCAGACGGTTGACCATGACCCGTGTGAGGCCAATGCTGTCGGCCAGGTCCTGCCGGGAGAGGCCGTGTTTGATTCGAAGCGACTCTTCGTTGGATTCGGGCTTCGCATAACGCCCCGCCAGCAGCATCAAGTGACGCCAGAGGCGGGTCTGCGCATCGTTGAGTCCGACGTTCTCGGAGATGAAGATCGAGGCCCTGCAATGTGCGCTCAGATTCTTCGCGAGCTTCAGGGTGGTCTTCGGATAGTTCTCGAAAATCGGAAGCAGATATCGCCGATCAATTTCGAGCACGCAGCTCTCCCGAACCGAAATTGCCGTTACGCATCGGGGACCGTTGTCGATCACGGCGATCTCCCCGACCAGATCGCCCGGTTCGATGATCACCAGCAGGAGTTCATCCCCAGCGGGGTTGTTCGTTGTGAGTTTCAACCGGCCCGAAACTAGAACATAGACATATGTGTCGAAATCACCGCTGCGGAAAACCGTTTGACCGGGTGCGAACTGGGTGTGGCGAGCATGGCTCGCGAGCGTCTCGATTTCTCGCTCCGGCAACTCTTCTAAGAGCGAGACGGCGCCCAGTCGCTCTTTCGTCTTTTTTTTCGTCGAGGCGTTTCATTTGGGGCGATCATAGGGGAGAAACACCGGTTTCGAGCCCTCGGTGGTCTGGGGTGTCGGACCGGGTCCACACTGTAAAAGTGTATACATTAGGTCGAAACCGATCTTGTTACTCTGAGAAAACCTTCCGTTTCATCGCGGCGAACGTGTGCCTTTTGCCGGTGGCCGCGCGACTTCAGCCAGACTAGGTGACGATCGGGCGGTGTGAAATTGTGACGCCGCATTCACGCCATCCGGCCGATCGTGTGGCTTGATTTCCCATAGGCTTGATATCGCGTATAGGAAGTTACTCCTGACATCATGTCAAGACTCTGTCGGCAGATCGCAGGAGACCCCGCCAAGCAACTTCGGCGTCCGGCCTCTTGATCTGCCCGTCTACGCGTGGACCTTCGGTCCGGGCTCTTCCCAGTGGGCGATCAGTTCGAGGGTGCGGGCTACCTCGATGAGTAGATCCTCGCGATCGGGGGCGGCCACGAGTTGGACACCGATCGGGAGCCCCCCTTCACTCGATGCGAGGGGTAGTGAGATGGCGGGTTGCCCCGTGATATTCCAGGGCGGCGTCAACCACCCGAGTCGTTTCCGCAGCTCGCCCACTTCCGCCGGAGAGAGGCCCGAGTGCATCTCGCCGAGTCGTGGGGTGAGATCCGTGATCGTCGGCAGGAGCAGCAAGTCGAAATCCTCCCACCAGGCGACCGCCCGGCGTGAGAAGGCATGCAGCTGGTCCACGGCGCGCACATAGTCGACCGCGCTGTGGCTGCGCGCGGTCTCCACCGTGAGGGCATTCAGGCTCTCGAGTTCGTCGAGTTCGATCACGCGGCCGATCCGCTCGCTCCATGAGTCGAGAGCGGCCGCCACGCAGGTCGAGACGACGATGCCCTGGACCGCCGGGATCCCGTCCTCGTCAAGCGCCGCCGGTGAGGCCGGTCGCAGTTGATGCCCCAACTGCGAGAGCATGGCTTCGGCCAGGTCGATCGCCGCGACGACCTCGGGATGTGTCGCGTCACCCCGACCAAAGGCTTCGCGTCGCACGCCGATTCGCAGCTTGCGTCGATTTTCGGTGCGGGTCTCGGAGCCGGCCGCGCACGCCTCGCTCAACGTCCGCGGGAGTTCATGCGCCGCATAGGGGTCGCCGCATCCCGGGCCCGAGATCCAATCGACGATGGCCGCCGTATCGCGCACGGAGCGGGTCATCACCCCATCCGTCGAGAGTCCCCCCCAGTGGACCCCGTCAGCGGGGCCGAGTGTCAACCGCCCGCGCGCGGGCTTCAGCCCCACGAGTCCGCAACAGCCGGCAGGCATCCGGATCGAGCCACCGCCGTCGCCGCCGTGTGCGACCGGGACGAGGCCCGCCGCGACGGCCGCCGCGGACCCACCGCTCGAGCCGCCGGTGGAATGGTCGAGGCTAAAGGGATTGCGAGAGGGTCCGTAGGCGAGTGGCTCAGTCGTCGCAGCACAGGCGAGTTCGGGAGCGTTGGTGCGACCGAGGATCACGAAACCCGCTTCCCGAAGGCGTTCTACGAGCCAACAATCCTGCGTTTCGATGAAACCCTGATCGCGCAGCGCGCGCAGACCGGCATGATGAGGTTCGCCCGCCTGCGGACAGCCGAAATCCTTCAGCAGGATGGGAACTCCGGAAAACGGTCGGGTTCCGCCTTCGAGGGCCCGAGCTTCATCGAGTGCGCGATCGAAGCGGGGATGGATGACGGCGTTCAGATCGGGGTTGATGCGATCGATCCGGTCGATCGCGGCCTCGACCGATTCGATCGGACGGAGTTCCCGTCGTCGGATGAGGTCGGCCTGGGCGGTCGCGTCGAGAAGGGCGAGATCCATGGGACCCACGATAAGGATCGCTCCGCCCTGTCGAAAGGCCTCGAGGGGATTGTGCTCCCCGTGAGGACTGGATTCGCTGGGGGGTACGCACGATCCCGTGATGGTCTGGAC
>JAPYTP010000173.1:3599-11083 GCA_029941885.1 Myxococcota bacterium | reverse complement strand
CATGAGAGCGGTCGTCGTCGACCGGATGGTGGGTCCGGACGAGCTCCGCGTTCGAGAGATCGAGCCGCCAGAACCCGCGTCCGATGAGGTCCGGATCGCGGTCCGCGCCGCGGGCTGTAATTTCTCTGATCTCCTGATGCTTGCGGGTGAGTATCAAGTCAAACCCCCGCTGCCCTTCGTGCCGGGCGGGGAGGTCGGTGGAGTCGTCGTCGAGGTCGGGAGCGGAGTCTCGAACGTCCGAGTCGGGGATCGCGTTCTGTCGCGATGCGCTCTCGGAGGTTTTGCAGAAGAGGTCGCGGCCCCCGCGGCGGCCACCTATCGGATCCCGGACACCTTGTCCTTCGAGGCCGGCGCCGCCTTGCCGACGGTCTACCCTACGTCCTATGCAGCCCTGGTCTGGCGCGCACCGGTCGCACCCGGGGAGACTCTACTCGTACACGCGGCGGCGGGTGGAGTCGGGCTCGCCGCCGTGCAGATCGGGAAGGTGCTGGGCGCGAGGGTGATCGCGACCGCAGGCGGCTCGAAAAAATTGTCGATTGCTCGAGAGGCCGGTGCAGATGTCCTGATCGACTATCGAAAAGAGGATTTCGTGCCCCGCGTTCTCGAAGAGACCGAGGGACGCGGGGCGGACGTAATCTACGACTCGGTTGGCGGTGACACGACGGATCGTTCGCTCAAGTGCATCAATTGGAACGGCCGATTGCTGGTGATCGGATTCGCGAGCGGGGAGATTCCCGAGGTCAAACTCAATCGCGTGCTGCTCAAGAATATCGCGGTCGTCGGTGTGCACTGGAGCGCCTATCCCGATCGCGAACCCGAGCGGATCGACGAGTGTTTCGAGGGTCTCTTCGAGATGGCCGCAACGGGTCGCATTGCTCCACTGGTTTCGGCGCGTTATTCGCTGGAGCAGGCTGGGGAGGCGTTAGCCGCCCTGGGGTCGCGCCGGACGGTCGGGAAGGTCGTGCTCGTTCCGTGATCCCGGACGGGTGCTGGCGGTGCCAGCCCACCACCCAAACGAGCGGGGGCCGACGTTCGTTGCGAACGTCGACTCCGTGCTCTAGTTCGATCCGTGGCCGAAAGGCGTGGGAAGGCTCTATCCGGCGTCGACCGCCGCATCCCCGTGCTCACCGGTTCGAATCCGAACCGCGTCTTCGACGGGCAGGACGAAGATCTTGCCGTCGCCGATCTTGCCCGTCTGACAGGACTTCTGGAGGGCCAGGACGACCTTTTCGGCCTGGTCATCTGAAACGACGATCTCGAGCTTCAGCTTGGGAAGAAAATCGACGACATACTCGGCGCCTCGGTAGAGCTCCGTGTGCCCCTTCTGTCGGCCGAAGCCCTTGACTTCGCTGACCGTGAGGCCCTGAATGCCGGCCTTGGCGAGCCCTTCTTTCGCTTCGTCCAACTTGAACGGTTTGATGATTGCTTCGATCTTTTTCATGACGTGATCTCCGAACGATCACCGCGAACGGGCGGCCGCCCGCGGTGATAGGGGTGATATTAGGTGCCTAGCTCTCGCTCAAGGCCATCGTGCTAGATGCGATCGTGCCGGTGAAGCCCAAGCCGTTCTCTTCCATGAAGCCTGGCGATCCGGACAGGTCGTAGGCATGCATGCCGTGCTCGCCGAGGTCGAGGCCTTCGAGTTCTTCCTCGGCTGAGACTCGCAGCCCGATCGTGGCCTTGAGCGTCAGGAAGATGACGGCCGCGCAGGTCGCCGTGAAGAGTGCGTAGCAGAGGACACCGTAGGCCTGGGTGAGCAGGCTGTGCTCGGGGTTGGTCGAGAAGATGCCGACCGCCAACGTTCCCCAGATACCGCAGGTCAGGTGGACCGAGATCGCACCGACCGGATCGTCGATCTTGATCTTGTCGAAGAAGAGGACCGAGCCGACGACCAGGCCGCCCGCGATGAAGCCGACCAGGATCGCGCTCGCCGGGTTGATGACGTCCGCGCCCGCGGTGATGCCCACGAGGCCTGCGAGAATGCCATTCAGTGCCATCGAGAGGTCGGGCTTCGTGCTGATGAAGGTATAGGCGACCATCGCGCCGATGCCGCCAGCCGCTGCCGCGAGGCAGGTCGTGACGAGTGTGAACGAGGTCAGTTCAGGATCCGCCGACAACACCGAGCCGCCGTTGAATCCGAACCATCCGAGCCAGAGCAGGAAGACGCCGATCGTGGTGAGCGGCATGGAACTACCGGGGATCGGCATCAGCTTGCCATCCTTCGAGTATTTGCCGAGGCGCGGCCCGAGGACCAGAGCGCCGATCAGTGCACCCCAACCACCGACCGAGTGCACGAGGGTCGAACCGGCGAAGTCGTAAAAGCCGGCTGCATCGAGGAAGCCGCCTCCCCACTTCCAGGAACCCGCGATCGGGTACACGAGGGTGACAAAGAGCGTGGAGAAGATCATGAATGAACCCAGCTTGATTCGCTCCGCCACTGCGCCTGAGATGATGGTCGTCGCGGTTGCCGCAAACATCGCCTGGAACAGGAAGTCGGTCCAGTAGGTATAGCCGCCATCCGCGTAGCCGGGGGTATTCGCACCTTCGGCGAACCCGGCGCTGAGGCCAAAGCCGGCGAAGCCGAAAAAGGCACCCATCGAGAAATCACCGGGATACATCAGATTGAAGCCCACGATGAAGTAGGTCAGGATGCCGGAGCAGATGATGAAGGTGTTCTTGAAGAGGATGTTGGTCGTGTTCTTCGCGCGGGTCAGGCCCGATTCCACCATTGCGAAGCCGAGGTGCATGACGAACACGAGGGCCGCCGCCAGCATCATCCAGACGTTGTTGGCGGTAAACAGGGCCTGGGCGGCATCGTCTGCCATCGCGACGCTCGGTATCAGCAGGCCAGCCGTACCGATCGCGCCGATCGAGAGAAGGGGTTTCCGAATCATTTCGAACTCCAGTTTTGGGGGATCAAGCGAGGCAGGGAGGCGAACGCCATGGCCATCTCGCGTGGGCTCCCCGCACCCACGCGTACGGACCACTCGAATCGACAACTGAATAAGCAATGGCCGTGCCAACTTCCTGAGACGCCGGCGATCAGGGTCATTCCCTAGTTTGGGCCGCTTGTTGCACAGTCCGAGTGCCGCATCTTCTCCCGATCGCGCCTGCGAATGCACGCATCCGCGCCATCCCTGCCCACTTTCCATGCAGTCCAGGCGACATTCTGAGTCGGCGTTCCGCCCGGCCAGAGACAGCCGAATGGGCGCTTGCGCGTCGAGCAGCGGATCTAGGATGACGGGATAGGCTCTTGCTCCCGATGCGCCGCCGCGCGTCTCGCTGAGGACGATCGATGACGAGTTTCCGCGATGGGCCGACCGAACGCCTCCGGACCCTGCTCACACAAGACCGGCTGCACGTCATGCCCTGTTGCTTCGATGCTCTCTCGGCTCGGATGATCGAGCGCGCCGGGTTTTCAATGAGCTTCATGAGCGGCTTTGCGGTCTCCGCGACCCGGCTGGCTGTTCCCGATACGGGGCTCATCTCGTTCGGCGAGATGCTCGATCAGGGCCGTTCGATCTGTGGGGCCGTGGACCTGCCCATCATCGGTGATGCGGATACGGGCTACGGAAATCCGCTCAACGTGCGCCGTACGGTCGATGCCTACGCGAGAGCGGGATTCGCTGGAGCGATGATCGAGGATCAGGTGGCCCCGAAACGGTGCGGGCACACTCGCGGTAAGCAAGTCGTTGATCGCGAGACCGCTTATCGACGAATTCGTGCCGCGGTCGACGCGCGCGAGGCCGGAGCGAACGTGCTCATCATGGCGCGCACCGACGCGCGCGCGGGCCATGGCCTCGAAGAAGCGATCGAGCGCTGTCACGCCTTTGCCGATCTCGGCGCCGACATCCTCTTTCTCGAGGCACCGGAGAGTGAAGCCGAGATGGAGACGCTGTGTCGTGAATTGCCGGGTATCCCCAAGATGGCGAATATCGTCGAGGACGGGGACAGCCCGGCGCTTCCCCCGGCACGACTCGAGGAGATCGGCTTCAGGATTGCGGCCTATCCCCTGACGCTCCTGTCGAGCGCCGCGCGAGCCATGCGGGACTCGCTCGAGGCGCTGGCCGCTGGAATCCCCGCCCCCGCCCGTCTCTCCTTTGGTGAACTCCAGGAACTCGTCGGCTTTCCCGAATACGACGCCTCTCTCCGGGCGTACGATGTGGACGACGGCGCCGACTGAGGCGGCATCCGGCGGCTCAAGTCCCTGTCTCCATCGACCGATTCGAGGAGGGCGCCCCTCCGCGCGCGGAGACATCCCATGCAATCCATCGAATTGAGCGGTCTGCTCGTACAACCCATCGCCGATCGCGTGCGTGGGTGGACCCAGACCGGAAAACTCGATGAGGACGACCTCGAGCGTGCCCTGTCCACCGAGGCCCGCGCGATCGTGGACCATTCGATTGCCCTCACCGATTGGGCGCCCCTCCGAGACGTCGAGGGACTGATCGGATTGGCAGCGGAACAGATCGGCGGCGAGACGGGCCTCGTGGAATGGGCGGACGAGATCGTAGGTGACTGGCTCATGGAAACCTCCATTGACACGCTGATGACTGGAGCGCGGGAAATCGTCGACGGGCCGGGCTACGTCGTCAGCCAGGCGAGCGAGTTGATCCTCCGAGAAAGTCGCTGGCGCTACGACGGTGGCAGAAATGGTTTTTCGGTTCGTCTCTGCGGGCTCGCCGGCGCGAGTCCCGCCTTGAAGGCGTTGCTCGGGTCGACTCTGGCGCGACTCGCAGCGGTCGCAGACGCTCGGGAAATCGATGTCCGCTTCGACGGGATCGATGGCGACGAACTCGTGGTCTTCGGTGAACTCGAGAGGGGTGATTCGACGCTCGCGGAGAGTCGCCTTCATCGAGCCGCTCTGATCCCCTAGACGGCTTCGGCCGAGCCTATTCTCGCAGCGCTCGGATCCGCAACATCGGTCCCGCCGGCATGCGTGCTTCGGCGAGCTCGACCTCGGCTTCGATCTGCCCCGCGCCTTCGCCGTCCTCGTCGATGAGCGTCTGGATGATGTCGAAGGCGAGTTCGGATCGCGGCGAGATCTGTGTCCAATGACCCTTGCGAGCATCGGGATCCGTTCGGAGGGCACCTTGAGATTCCAGGATGGGTCGCAACTCGGATTCGAATCGGGTGGCGTCCCAGAGGTCCGCACCGGCAGAGACGACACACGCCGCCGCCCCAGCGTAGTCAGCCCGTGACAACGCCTGCAGCAGTTGGTGGAGCTCGGCACGAATTCGCGCGTCGAAGGCCTTTCGATCCAGTCGTCGCGGCGCGCGATCGGGGAGCGCATTGGCTTTGGGTGCGAGAGTCGCCGAGGGATTGACGAGGTTCTCCCATTCCTCGACGAGACTCGAATCGATTCGTGCGAGCATGGCTCGCAGGAATGCGATCACTTCCAGCACTTCATCGTTGCGCGCCGCTTCGGGCAGGTTCCGTGCCAGGGTCGAGTGGACCTGGCTCAGATAGCGGAGCAACACGCCTTCCATGCGAGCGATCTCGTAGCGCCGGACATAGTCGTCGAAGGAGAGAAATCCCTCCCAGATCTCGCGGACGATGGATTTGGGCGAGATCGAATCATTCCCGACCCAAGGATGATGGCTCCGGAACAGGTTGAAAGTCGTGTAGAGAAAATCTTCGTTGGGCTTGTCCCAGGTGACGCCTTCGAGCTTCTCCATCCGCTCCTCGTAGGGCACTCGCTCCGCTTTCAACTCGGCGATCAGCTCGGACTTGCGTTTGCGCACCTGCGCCTGGAGGAGCGCGCGGGGATTCTCGAGGATCGCCTCGACCACCGACAGCACATCGAGCGCATAATCCGGCGCCCCGGGGTCCAGCGCCGAGACGGCGTCGACCAGATAGAGCGACAGCGTATGGTGGAGGTTGAAATCCCGCTGGAGGTCGGCGCTGACCCGGGCGACCGCGGGTCCCCCGGCTTTCCCTCGCTGGACGCGAACGATCTCCGCCTGCCGCAGCGAACGGAAGAGCACTGCGGCCTCTCGCCGCAGCCGCTTCCTGCGTGACGGAGTTTCGAGGCTCACGTTCGACAATGCGATCAACTCGCGGTAGCCCGAACCTGGCAGGGCCTGGTCCTCCCCGCGCTGAAGCAGGGCGACGACGGCACTGTGGGTCAGAGTGAATTGGGAACGAAGGGCTTCCGGAGGGCGAGAAGCAAGTTGTTCGAAGGTCTCCGCGTTCCAGCTGACGAACCCCTTCGGTGGCGGTTTCTTCTTGTCCTTCTTCTTGCCCTTCGCCGCGGATTTTGCGGCCTGGCGAATATTTTCGATCACATGTTCCGGTGCCTGACCGACGACGCTGCCCGCGACGTCGAATCCGCGCCGCCCAGCCCGCCCGGAGATCTGCTTGAAGTCGCGCACCGAGAGAATCCCGACCTTTTCGCCGTCGAATTTCGAGAGCTTCGTGAAAAGGACGGTTCGGATCGGGATATTGACGCCGACGCCTAGCGTGTCAGTGCCACAGATCACCTTGAGCAGCCCGCGCTGCGCTAGTTGTTCGACGAGCAGTCGGTACTTCGGGAGCAGGCCCGCGTGGTGAAGCCCGACGCCGAACTTGAGGAAGCGTTGGATATCCTTGCCATAGGGAGAGTCGAATCGGAATCCGCCGATCGCCTCGGCGAGGGCGCGTTTCTCCTCCTTGCTCGTGAACTGTCCGCTCGTCAGGCCTTGGGCTTGCTCGGCAGCATCGCGCTGGGTGAAATGGACCATGTAGATCGGCTGACGGTCCGAGGCGAGGAGGGACTCGACGGTTTCGATGATCGGCGTCTCGCGATAGCTGAAGTCGAGCGGGACGGGGCGCTCGTCGCTGTGCACATGAACGACGTCATGGCCGGTAATCGCTTCGATTCGTTCCTCGATTGGCGCCGTGTTCCCCAGCGTCGCGGACATCAAGAGAAAACGACTTCGAGCGAGAATGAGCAGCGGAGCCTGCCACGCCCATCCGCGGCTCCGATCCGCGAAATAGTGGAACTCGTCCATCACCACGTAGGGCGCATCGGTTTCGAGACCCTGGCGCAGGGCCATGTTCGCGAGGATTTCGGCCGTGCAACAGATCACGGGTGCCGCCCAGTTGATCGCGGCGTCGCCGGTCAGCATGCCGACGTTCTCGGCTCCGAACTCGTCGCAGAGCGCGAAGAACTTCTCGGCCACGAGCGCCTTGATCGGCGCGGTATAGAATGATCGTTTGCCCTCGCAGAGGGCCTTGAAGTGGAGACCGAGTGCGACCAGGGACTTGCCCGAACCCGTCGGGGTGCTGAGCACGACGTGTCGGTTCGTCATCAGCTCGAGGAGGGCTTCTTCCTGCGCATCATAGAGCTCGAGCCCACTGTCGGCGGCCCAACGAGTGAAGCGGTCGAGGATCACATCGGGTGCCGAGAGGCCTCCCTCCGGAACCCAATCGATCAGGGGGCGGTGGGTTTCGTTCATTTCTCTGGGTTGGGCTTCGCGTCGTTCGCCTTCGCCTTCGCCTTC
>JAPYTP010000173.1:0-3499 GCA_029941885.1 Myxococcota bacterium | reverse complement strand
TTCGCCTTCGCCTTCGCCTTCTCCTTCGGGTTGTCACGCATGAAAAAAGAGCGGATGGATTCGATCAGGCGCGCCGCCGTGGAGCGAAAAGAAGCCATGGGGGTCGGATCGGGTATCTGCGCGAGCACGCAGGTGACGTTGTCGAGGCCGCCGGCGTTGTTGGCGGCTTCGATCAGCCGTTCGACGACGAGCGCGGCGGACAGGTTTTCGCGGTGGGCGATCTGGTAGATCTCATCGTCGTCGATCAATCCATGGAGCCCGTCAGAACACAGGAGATAGACATCGCCCTGTCGAAGATCCACGGGGGCGACATCGATCTCGGTGTTCTCCCGCACCCCCAGCGCGCGCAGGATCTGGTTTCGCCGGGGGTCCTCTCGCGCTTCTTCTTGGGAGAGGACGCCCTCCCGGACGAGGGTCGCGACGAGAGAGTGGTCCTCGGTCAGCGCATCGATTCGCTTCGCGCGCAACCGATAGAGCCGACTATCACCCACGTGTGCGACGTAGGACCGCCCCTCTCCGGTGAGCAGCAGGCAGACGATCGTCGTGCCCATCCCGTCGAGGGTGTGGTCCTTGCGCGCCGCCTTGAAGATCTCGTCGTTGGCCCGGATGATTGCGTGGCGCAGACGTGCTGGGGGCTCCTCGCCACCGTCGAGAACGAGCTGCCCGACGAGATCCACCGCCATTTTGCTCGCGACTTCCCCACCACGATGTCCCCCGAGTCCATCTGCGACGATCAGCAGGATCTCTCCTCGCTCGACATCGTCGAAACGTTCGAATGCGTCCTGGTTCGCCTTGCGCACCACGCCGACATCCGTCGCGCCCGCGATCCGCGGCTCGTCGCGGGGCCAGACCGGGCCCGAGGAATCGGTGTCATCGACGATCGACAAGGGTTTCCCTGATTCTCGAGGAGTGGGGGGGACATCGAGAGCTTAGTCGCTCCCGGCGCCGACTCAATCGCCCTCTTGTATGCTGAACTCATTCGGGGCGAAATGAGTGGTCGGTCGGTCGTCTACCGACCCCCACGGCGAATGTTGGGTGGTCCCAGAAGGGTCTGCGTCCCAATAACACAGGATTGGATGGAGAGGTCGAGCATTGAAACGTGCCGAAAAAGCTGCCCGGATCCTCGAGATGCTCGATGGGCGGTACCCCAAGCCACCGATCCCCCTTTCCCACACGGATCCCTTCACCCTGCTGGTGGCGGTTGCACTTTCGGCGCAGACGACGGACGAGAGAGTGAATCTCGTGACTCCGGGTCTCTTCGGAAAAGCGGACACCCCGGCGGCGATGGCGAAGCTCAGCGTCGACGAGATCCTCGCCGAGATTCGATCCTGTGGCCTGGCGCCAGGAAAGGCCAAGAACATCAAGGCCCTTTCCGAGATCCTCGTTCGTGAACACGGCGGGATCGTGCCCGCGGATATGGACGCGCTCGAGGCGCTGCCCGGCGTCGGGCACAAGACGGCCAGCGTGGTCCTCATCCAGGCCTTCGGGACCCCGGCCTTTCCGGTGGACACCCATATCCATCGACTGGCCGCACGCTGGGGGTTGTCCGACGGCAAGAGCGTCGAGAAGACCGAGCGCGACCTGAAGGCGGTCTTCCCTCGCGAGGCCTGGGCGCGGCTGCATCTCGCGATGATCTATTTTGGCCGCGAGGTGTGTCCGGCGCGCGCCCATGACCTCGAGACCTGTCCAATCTGCGGTTGGGCATCGTCGAAGAAGCGAATCGTCGAGGAGCGGCGCGCGGGCGGCGGCGGACCCCGCTCGCGGGAGACCGTCGCGCACAAGAGCACGCGCAAGCGTGTCGCCAAGAAGGCCGCGAGAAGGAAGAACCCGGCCAGCCGGCGGAAACCCTAGGATTCGGGCGCCCTTCGAATCAATACGATCCGGCCGAGTAGCGCCTCCGGCGGCGCTTCATCGGGCTCGCTGATTTCGATCCGGCGTCCGACGACCTGGATGAGACGCGGACCCTCGTCCGTTTGTGCGAACCCTTTGGCACGCAGCAGTCCAGGACTTGTGAGGTGTGCCGCGATCGCTTCGCTGGACAGGCCCGCTTCCGGGTTCCACTCGCTGGTTACGAACTGTTCGTGATGATGGGGAGGGCTTTCCGGTGTCGGCCCGCGGCGATCGAATTCGCCGAAATCGGGGGGAAAGAGCAGATCGAGATCGACGTCTCCCCGCACCGCGCGAATGAGGGGCGCCTCGGGCTCGATTTCCCGTAGACGCGCTTCGATCTCCGGCCAATCCGCCTCGGGCACCAGGTCGATCTTGTTCAGGATCAACAGGTCCGCGGATTGGACCTGATCGACGAAGGTGCCCTCGAGGTCTCGACCCTCAGCCAACTGGTCGGCGTTGACGACGACGACAGCCATGTCGTCTCCGATGAAATCACAGGCGGGCTCACGCCAGAAATTCAGCTGCGTGTCGTACGGGAGGGCGACGCCGGAGGTCTCGATCACGAAGCGGTCAGGATTGATCTCGCGTTGCAGCTCGACCAGGGTCTCGAGGAGGTCATCCGAGAGCTCGCAGCAGACACAACCGCCTTCGAGTTCGACGTAGGACTGCCCGCCCTTTCCGAGCAGCGCGCGATCGATTCCGAGTTCGCCGAGCTCGTTGGAGATGAGGGCGATGCGAATTCCGCGATCCGCCGCATCGGAGAGCAGTCGTTGGACCAGGGTGGTTTTGCCCGATCCGAGGAATCCGGAGAGCACGAGGGCCGGAATCCGGCGCGGGCCCGCCGGCTCGCCTTGCGCTGATCCGCTCATGCTCGCTCCCCTGGTGCGGGCCCGATGGCCGCCTGATGCGTCGGCGCATGGGATAGCACCTTCGCTCTACGAATCGACGCGGGCCACCCCGGGTGTGCTCCGGGCCTCACTTCGATCTTCTCTTTCATCGGGCTCGTTCAGCCGGCGACAGGCTATCGTGACCGCGGCGGTTACGCGGACTTCCCGCGCGCTTGGCCGACCGGCTCCGGCCTCCGCGGCTATGCGGAGGCGTGACAACACGCAGGAGACCCTTTGTGGCGGATCGTGATTTCGACCTCTTCGTGATCGGAGCCGGCTCAGGGGGCGTGCGCGCCGCACGATTCTCGGCGCAGCGGGGTGCCCGTGTCGCGGTCGCGGAAGACCGCTACCTCGGAGGGACCTGTGTCAACGTGGGCTGCGTTCCGAAAAAGCTCTTCGTGTACGCGTCCCATTTCAAGGACGAGATGCACGATGCCAGCGCGGGATTCGGCTGGACGATCGGCGATGTGAGTTTCGATTGGCCGACGCTGCGAGACAACAAGACGCGCGAGATCGAGCGACTCAACGGGATCTACGAAGGCTTGCTCAGCGACGCTGGCGTTCAGCACGTCGAGGGGCGAGCGACGATCGTGGACGCGCACACGGTCGAGGTCGCGGGGCGGCACTATACGACTGAGAATATCCTGGTGGCGACTGGCGGGTGGCCGACGGTGCCCGAGTTTCCGGGCGCTGAGTGGGCGGTGACCTCCAACGAACTCTTC
>JAPYTP010000172.1 GCA_029941885.1 Myxococcota bacterium | reverse complement strand
GGACAGGTTGGGAATCGCGGCCAGGTGAACTACAGCGCTTCGAAGGCCGGCCTGATCGGCGCGACTCGAGCATTGTCGCTGGAGCTTGCCAGCCGCAAAATCACCGTAAACTGCGTCGCGCCGGGATTGATCGAAACGGACATGGTAAAGGACCTTCCGGCCGAACAACTGAGCGCCATGATCCCGATGCGGCGCTTCGGCACGCCGGAAGAAGTCGCGGGCGTGGTTTCATTTCTCCTCTCCGACGCCGCGAGCTACGTAACGGGGGAGACTATTTCCGTCAATGGTGGCATGGCCTAGCAATGCCCAGCCACCGCTACTGAGAGTCGATCAGCTCAACGCTCTTCGTTTCGACAATCAACTGATAACCAAGCGCATCGTTTCGCAGGGTCGCGAGACCGGGAATCGACGTGTCCCGGATCCAATCTTGGTAGCTGATCACGATTTGCCAGCCACCATCCACGCCGACTCTCTCAAAACGACGCTCTTCAAGGGCCTCGGAACCAATCCGTTCAATCACCTGCACCTGCCCCCATGCCCCCCGTCGCTCACAGTCTCGACATTCCGCTTCCTGATCGATCCACGGATAGAAAACCCGCTGAATGTCCGCGATGATTCGCGTAGGCGAAAATGGCAAATCGCGTCCGCTGTTATTTTCGAAATGCACGCCCCCCTCGTCGACTCTCAGGCTGAAACCAACAACGTTCATCGGCCCGAGGCCAAGCAACAAAAGCTCCGACTCGCGCTTTTGCAGGACAGCCTCAAAACTCTCTTCGCCATCGAGCCATCTAATTGTCACCCGCTGACGTAAGACAAGATCATCGCGAAGCGCCGAAACCGGCAGCAACTCAAGCGCTTCGGACGGCTCCGGGGATGATTCAATCCCGGGCACTCGCGCGCCCTCGACGCCTCCTCGGCATTTCATGGTGGTGCAACCCGCCAACAACACCATCGACAACACCAGGACCAGCCCAACCAACGAAGAACGACGAATGAAGAACGCGTTCATCATCGATTTTCAGCCCCACCTTCGTGGGCTTGCAAGCGCAAGCGACGTTGGCGCCAAGAGCAGGCTACTCACGATGCCAACGACCGCCGTCAGACCCAGATTCGAAAGCACCGGATGATCCGAAAGACTCAGCAGTCCGAACGTAACGACCGTCGAAAAGCAGGCCAGCGTCGCTCCGGCAAGCGCTGCCGCAACACTCTGCGGATTCGAATCATCGAAGGCATCCACTAGAAAGACGCTGTAGTCGACGCCCATGCTCACCACGAAGAGAAGCGCAGTCAACGAAACCAGATCGAGCCCTCGCCCCATCAATGTCAAAACGGAAATCGTCACACCCGCCGCCAGCAGCGAGGGTAGGAATGAGATTAGCGTTCGCCTGGGCTCACGGTAGCGAAGCGCGAGCAGACAGAAGACCGCGAGCAGTCCCCATCCCAGAAGTTGGGCGGTGCTCCTCTGATAGTCGAGCTGCGCCGAATTGAATAGATCAGATTGACGAAGAAAAACCGCGCCGGGGACATCCACCAACCGCGCTTCGATCGCTTCCTCGTTCTGCACCCCCTGGAGATAAGTCACGAATCCGACGCGATCTCCCAAGCTGACCCTGAATATTCGAACCAGCGCGCCGGCAGACGACGCAAGCAATTCATCGAATGTAAGAGGGAGCGGCCTCGGCCCGCCCAAGAACTCCAGAAAGTCTGCGAATGCGCCTTCGGCAAACCCCTCTTCCCTGAACAGACGAGCCAAGCGGTCCGGAAGCGAGGCGTCGCCAAATGCGATCGCCGCAATCGCTTCCTGAAGCCGGGGTCCTGGAAGCAGCGCCGCCACGCTCCGTTGGTTCACGAGCTCCCCCGCCGCGATCGACTCCCGAAGCCGCACGGCGACTTCGTCGTTCACATTCAGGGCTTCCGCCTCGTCATCTCCCAACGCCACCACGAGTCGCATCTGTTCGGAAAGCGAGACTTGTTGCTGTACGCGCCGATCTTCTTCAAGGAGGCCCTGATCCATGTAGTTCAGACTCGCGAGATCGGAATTCCATTTCGCAGATGGCAACACAGTCGCCATGAACACAATGAGGACCACAGGTACGAGCCCCAGCCAACGTCGTCTCTGCATGAGCCAGGAAAAGCCGCGATCAACTCGCGCCACAAACTGATCCCGAACAGCAACCGGCTCAACTTGGAACGGCATGAGCGAAGGCAGAATGAATATTGACGAGACGAAGGCCGCCAGGATTCCAACAACTGCGAAGCAGGCCACTTCCCGCAGACCGACCAATGGCGACGCCCAAAGCGCCGCAAATCCGACAACCGTAGTCACTGCACCTGTTGCCAACGGCCGTATGATGGCGCGAAGCGAGGCGGTCGCGCCACCGGCGGGGCGAATCACACAATGGTGGCAATACAGATGCACGACGTAGTCGATCGAAACTCCGATCAAAGAGACCCCAAAGGCCAGCGTGATTCCGTGAAGACGACCGAAGACTGCCAACACCGCTGCACAACCTGCCAGAACCCCGATTCCAATTGGAATTGCTGCGAGCCCAACGAATAGGAGGCTCCGAAAGAGCAGAATTAGGAGTGCACCTAACAATAGAGACGAGACGATCGACACACGCTTGATGTCGGCCTCGATGGCTTCCGCCGCCCAGGTCGCGAATCGATTCAGGCCGCTCTGGTCCAGACGTAGGGGTTGCTCAAAACGGACTTCCACTTCGTCGAAGGCATCTTGAATCCCGGCGAGAAGCGGTGCCTGAGCCCGGGCGTCCATGGCGCTCGCATGCGTTCCAATAAAGAAAATGGCCGTGCGCTGGTCTGCGGCGATGAAACGGCCGTCCACTACGCCGACATCGCTGGCCCGCGAGCGCTCCAGTCCCTCGAAAAGGCGGGGAATCGTGAGGAAGGGGTCTCTGGGAGCAACTCGCGATGCCAACAGCGACATAGGTCCGGACAATTCCGCTCGAAGATGGCGTGCGGCGGAACGAAGCCCCTCGTCATTCAGACGTAGACGGGCCTGCTCTTCACTTACACCCAGGAACGAGAGTCGACGTGGCTCGTAGAGTTCGAAGAGCGTCCGATCGAGCCCTTCGGGTGGCCCACCTTCCAAAAATGAGATGCGCGAAGATACTCGAACATCGCTTCGCAGAATCGCCTCAAAGTCTCGACTCGCGCGAACAGCAGTTTCCAGGTCCGGCGCTTCGATCGCCAGGACCATGGTCCGGCTGAGTTCGCTGTCGGCGAGTGTCCGAGACAACACCGCGACTTCGCTGTCACCGACGTCCGGAAGAAACTGACTGATGTCGGTCGTCACTTGAAAATTGACAACGACATACACGACGAGGGCCGTAACAATCAGGCCCCCCAGCACCGGTTCGAGCCACTTCATTCCGGACCGAGTCCGAAGAGATCGAGTCTCTCCTCCGGGCCAAATTTGCGTTGTGCATTCGCGTCCAGAATACGCGTAAGCGTGCGATCACCGGAAGTTTCGATCAGTTCGAGAGTATCCACTGTGTGACGCTCTCCACGAACCCGCAATTCCTGAAGTAGATTCGACAGCGGCGCTCGCTTTGGAGTGAGCGTCAGCTGCCACCGGTTCCCGCCGGCCCGATCGGTCTCCGAATCAAAAACCTCGTATCCCACTCGATAGAAGGATTCGATGGATTCCAGATCCCCGGTCAGGATCCAGATCAGCGAATCGACGAGAGGACGAAGTTCTCCGCGTGCGGCGAGGTCGATCGTCCGCGTTTTTCCCCCATGACTCAAATGGATCCGACCTTCGTGAATGAGAATCTCTTGTCGATCGGGCTCTTCGACACGACGCAGAAGAGTCGAGGGAGGTAAGAAATAGAGTCGCCCGCGACTGCGGAGGGGAGCCGCCAGGATTGCCAGAAATTTATCTTCTTCGAAACGTGCCTCAAGCGCTGATATCTCTCGAAATCCCGCCAACAATTCGAGGTATGGGCGGTCCGCCGACCGGACCGCCGATGGCTCCGCCCCCAATGCCTCGGCGGCGGCCCCGAGGCCAACACCGAAGAAGCAGAGCGCCAACAAGCCGCCTCGAATCCTAAATGAAAATTCGTTCCATGATCGCATTCGGAGTCTCTGGAAGAAGCCGACCGCTCGAGTCGGTCGTGGCCAATGCCGTAAAACCGCGAGCACTTCGCCGCGATTTCGTCAGGTTTCGAATTGAGTAGACGATCCGAAGCATAGGCTTCCACGCGACGGCCTTCGCCGTCACCTCCATCTCGTCACCGTAGGTCAAGGGGAACATGTAGCGACAGCGCGCATCAGCAACATACATTCGAAATCCGAGATCGCGAATTCGAGGAATATCGACACCGCGATCTTGAAAGAGCTCGGTCCGAGCAAGTTCGAAATATTCGAGGTAGCGCCCGTGCCAGACAACCTGCAGCGGGTCGCAGTCATGAAAGGGCACGATCGCCCGGACGCGTACAATCGGCGAAACCTCGTTCATGCGAGATCCAGATCGAGGCGAACATCCAAGCGGGTATCGCCTAGCGGCAGGCGATCCGATCGCAGCAAATCAACGACGGCGGCATGATCGTTGTCCATCCGTCGATCCGCTCCCAATCGCGGAACGACCTCCCGCACCGCGCGATGAAGATCCGCAGCATTCCCCTCTCCCAAACTCTTGCGAAGGTCAAGAGCTTGACAGGACGCCAGCAGCGCAATCCCAGCGACATCTTCACTGAGCCCGACCACCCGCAAAAAATCTCGGGCCGCCATCGTCGCCATCGGAACCTTGTCCTGATTATGCAGCTCCGTACTTCGACTGAAAGCGCTTGCGGGCATCGTCAGCTTCATTGCCTCGGCCGTCAGACTCGACGCGGCGATCGAAGCCGCTTTGAAACCGTTGTGTACGCATGCGTCCGCCCCCTCGACGCCAACGAGGTCGGCTGGAAGCCCAGCATTCTCCGCAGGATTACACAGCAACATCACTTGCCGATCCAGCAAACACGCCACATTGGCTGCGGCCGTTTTCAAGGAATCACAGACGAATCCAATATGACCTCCATAGAAGTTGCCCCCATGAAGAATCGTCTCACTCTCGATGTCGACAATTGGATTATCGCTCACGCCATTCAGTTCGGTCTCGATCACTGTCTCGCTCCAGGAGAGCGAATCCACGAGAACCCCGATGATCTGCGGTGCACATCGAACCGAGTAGCGATCCTGCAATCGCGATGGCTTCAATCTGGATTGGAACCCGTCTAGGTCGGCTCGAATCCATTCAGCAACCCGACCCTGTCCAGGATGAGGCTTTGCGGCATGCAGCCGCCGGTCGAAATGAATCGCATTTCCATCGATCGCAATTGAGGTCATCGCGGTCAGAGTCGAGGCGATTCGCGCAAGCCGACGCGCGCGAGACCAGGCCAAACAAGCCAGCGCAGTCGTCATACTTGTGCCGTTCATGAGTGCGAGACTCTCCTTCGGCAACAATTTTAGTGGTACCAGGCCGAGTTCGCGCAGCGCGGCCGCGGCATCGACCTCGCGGCCGCCGAAATTGACTTCGCGCTCCCCCACCAAGACTGCAGCCACGTAGGAAAGTGGAGTTAGGTCACCACTCGCCCCGACCGAACCTTCCGACGGAATACGCGGCAGCGCTCTCTCCTCGAGCAATTCGATCATCCGATCCGCAACTTCCGGGCGAATCCCACTCAATCCCTGCGCAAGAGACGAGAGCCGAGCCGCTATCACGGCGGCCGACTCGACGTCATCGAGAATACGACCGGTTCCGATGCCATGCATTCGCATGACGTTGAGTGAAAGGTCGGAAGCCTGCGCGGGCGGAACCCGGGTGCCCACGGAACCGCCAACACTCGTCGTCACGCCATAGATATCACCGCCTCGCTCGTGCAATCTGGAAAGAATGTCCGCGCTTCGCTTCATCCGGCCGCGAGCGCTACCGGCCAATACGGCGCGCAAGCGGCCGTTCGCCAGGCCAACGACATCGTCGATACGAAGGGGCTGATCGCCGATCACGCACTCGGGCTGCTCTGCCGGTACTCCCTCTAACCTCACGCCTTACCCTTCCGCTCTTTCTCGACTCGAAGTGAGTGCGCTCTCTGGCCGATTCGCCCAGAAATCAAAGAAGTTGAACCAGTTCTGAGGAGCCCGACGACAATACTCTTCTAGCCGCGCCGCATAGCGACTCACCACGTCTCTGAGCGCGGCTTCGCGATCCCGGCGAGGCAGATCAATTCGGTCGGAAAACTTCTCACAAAAAAGCTTATACCGATTGGGCTCGAAATAGAGACCAAACACCAGGTAGATAGGACATTTCAGTATCGACGCGAGGATGAAGGGGCCGGTCGAAAACGCGGCGGGCGCACCGAAGAAGTCGACCACGACAAATTTGTCGTTCATCCCGACGCGGTCAGCCACCATGGCGATGAGTTGCCCCTCGGCGATTCGGTCGCGCAGTGTCAACGCCAGGCCAATGGGGTCACGGCCCGCATGAACCACACGGTTCGACAGATCCGGGTTGAGGGACGTGAGGACCGCGTTGATCATGCGGGCATTGTCGAAGTTTCCCACGACCGAAACCGGAAGATCTTGATTCTGACCCTCCGCCCGCATTGCGTCCATGCTTCCCAAATGTGCGCCTAACAGAAATGAGCCTTGCCCTGTTGCCGCTTGTTGCTCCAGGGCCTCAGTGCCTGTCCGACTAATACTCAAGGCGTCGGTTTTATCACGAACGAAGAGAAGTCGATCAAGTGTAACCTGTGTAAATTGGAATATGTGTCCGTAGATCTCACGGAGCTTGACCGGTCGACCATGCACTCGCTCGAGCCAATTCCGAGAGGCACGCCTCGCCGTACGGTCAAAGACTACGTAGTAGGCGGCAATCAGTCGTAGCAGCAATCGCATCGGCCTGCGTCCGATCAACTCGACCCAGAACGCAGTCAAACGAATAAGCCCGATTGCTCCCCGCTCGCGATGATTGAGCCAGCTCTCATCAGGTCGGATCTCTTCGCGTACCGTCTTCATGAGCGCTTCAGCCCAACCGAACGCGGAATAAACGAGAAGCACCATCGAAGCATCGCGGTCGTACAAAGCCGCGTGTGCAGCCAAGAAAGACGCAAGTTATCCATAAGAGGTTGAAAGTGTGAAAGCCCGCCTTCTTCGCTCGACAAATACCGCACACCTACGGGAAGATTCAGGATCGGCACGCCCGCCCAGGCCAACAACACGCAGACCTCTACGTCAAACGCCATTCGATTTGATTTCAGAGGAAGCGCCAGCGTCTGCGAGATCGGATAGACGCGAAACCCGATCATCGCATCATGGATCACGCCCCGACCGACTTCGAGGTCAACCCAGAAGCGTGTGATCTCACGTGCCGCTCGACGACCACTTGGAGCCGAATCGTCGTAGATTGGCTCGCCCAGAATTGCATGCGTCGAGAATTCGCGAGCCGCAGATAGAAAGCGCGGAGTCTGCTCGAGATCGTGCTGGCCATCCGCATCGATCTGAAACGCATGACTGAAGCCGGCCTTTTCCGCCTCTTCGAGTCCACGCATCACCGCAGCACCCTTGCCACTGTTCACCTCAAGCCGAAAGACTCTAGCCAACCCATCGCGCTCGATCGCCAAACACGCATCTCGACAGGCTTCGCCACTGCCATCATCGATCACGATGATGTGTCTTAGATGTCGGCCAATTCTGTCGACTACCAGACGAATCGTTTCCGGATTGTCATAGGTCGGAACGATCGCGCAGCAACGAAACTCGATCACGTCGCGGGCCCGTCGGCTAGCGACAACGCGCCGGTCGTACAAATTTTCTTCTCTTTTCGGATCTTGAAGCGAACACGACTGGACCGCGGTTTTCGCTCAACTTGAACCACAACGGTATCGCCGGGGACGATACGGCCGCTGAATTTGATTCGATTCATCGCAACCACAGAACCCAGCTCCGGAAAAGCCCGTTCGACGGTCGGGAGTACCAGCTCCTTCAATTGGACGGCCCCTGCCAATAGCGGAAAGCCTTCGAAATGGCCCTCGAACCACGCATAGTCGTCGGGGACGTGAACAGAGACTTCCAGACCCTCCCTCTCGTCGTCTCGTTCGACTCTCGGCTCGCCCCATTCAAGCGTCCAATTGATCGGCCTTCCATTCGCCTGTAGATCGAAAAGACGCATCAAGCGATCACGCGGCGTCTTTCCATTGGCATCCTTCGGAATTTCTTCGACGCTGACGATTCGTCGCGGCAGGCAACTCGGCTCAAATTTCTTTCTAAGCACAAATCGGAGACCCGCGATGAAATCTTCGGAAGGTCGATCCTCGGTTGGTACGACTGCAGCGAGCAGATGATGCCCGCGCCCCCCTTCGACGGGGACCGCCACGACGGCCACATCATCGACGTCGGACTCTTCCCGCAAACACTCCTCGACCTCCGATGTCGAAATGCGTCGACCGCCAATCTTCACGATGCCATCGGCGCGACCCAGATGTTTGAAACTGCCATCCGTATTCAGATCGATCAGATCGGCCGTCACAAACGGGCGCGGTAGATCGCTGTGGACGAACGGGGAGTCGACTTCCATTCGCCCGTCGTCGTTCACCGCCACTTGAACGCCATCAAAGGGCCACCATGGCACTGCTTCACCCGCCGCCCGGACTCTCGTCGCGATACCACCCGTCTCGCTCGAGCCGAGGATCTCAGTGATCGGAAGTGAAAAGTGTTCGCTAAACGCGCGCGCTACAGAATCTGGTAGTGGCCCCGTCGATGAAAAGACACGCTCGAGCCCGGCAAGCGAACCTACAGACAGAGCCGCGAGGGAGCGAAGTTGGACCGGAATCGTCACGAGAACGTTCGCAGCATTCTCACGAACACATTGCGCGACGGTTTCCGCATGAAGAGGCGTCTCACGCGAAAATGCGGCACCCCGCATGAGCGGCAGAAGAATCGTAAAGAGTAGACCGTAGATGTGTCCCGGAGATACGGCACCGACAATTCTCGCGCCCGGCTCGACCTGAAAACGCTCACCTAACGCATGCGCTTCGCCTAGGAGTTCGGATCGAGTCTTGTCCCATTGCGTCGTCGCCCCGGTCGTACCGGATGTAAAGACGGTCGCGATTACGCCCGGATGAGGCACGACTGGCGACGACAGCCGCGGGGGCTCCCTGCCGCCCGGACTTGCAGGTTCGAGCAAAGACGCGACGCTGATCGGTAAGCCTGCATCCGTATCGTGAATCACGATCGCGGTTTCGGGTTGATCATTGATCGCCAGAACCGCATCCCGCCGCCCACTCGGGGGAAGCGCAACCGAGTGACCACGATCGAGCGCGCCCAGAAATGCGGCGGCCATCGCATAGCGATCCTTCTCGAAGACAAGAAGTGCCTTGGAATTCTCGTACGCCGCCGGCAGCGCTCGGGAATTTCGGGCCGCGTCTTCCAGCAGATCCGAGGCGGTCTTTTCGCCGCCGCTTCCGAAAGCGACGACTGAATCGAGCCGGTGTCGCCCCAGCAGCTGAAAGGTCGTCCCAGATGCGATCGCCACGTCCATATTGGGGGTCATTGATTTTTCCGGACGAAGCCCCGGCTAGCTCGCATCGGATTCAGATCGAATGAACTCCGCCAAGGTCTTCACCGAGAAGAAGAGCTCGCGATTTCGTTCATCGTCGGGCGACGTCATGACACCAAACTGTTCTTGAATCGCCAGGGCAAGCTCCAGCGCATCAATCGAGTCCAAACCCAGACCCTCGACGAAAAGCGCATCATCGGTGTTGATTTCTGCGGGATTAACATCTTCCAACGCAAGGGATTCGACAATCAGATCCTTCAATTGATCTTCCAGTGACTTTTCCATTTTGTGTCTGACTATCCTTAGCTAAGCGGTCGCCCATGCACCAAGCCCGCTGATTGAGGTGTGACTGGTTATGTCAAATCATGTAGATCATGGTAATGGGTGCTCGCGGCTGGTGGCGTCTTCGAGCAATCAAGTTCCGGTGATTAGGATGGGGTTTGCCTTCTCAATTCCGAGTCGATCTGCGTGAAGACTATATCTCGCAGCGTCCGGCTAGACGACCCAGCGTCCGCCGGCCATACCGCGGGTAGGACTCGGATTCGCAACCGCGTCAGTTCATCAGGAGGATCGAGGAAACTTCGCTCCTTCCAGAGCCAGCGGGGCGAACTCGTGATCACAAGGGGAATGATCGGGACGTCTGCGCGACACGCAATTTCAAAGGCACTACGTCCGAAAGGATACATCCCTTCCCTTGGAGACCGAGTTCCTTCTGGAAAAATCATGACCCGGTAACCTCGTTCGAGGCGCTCAACCGCATCGTCGAGAAAGACGCCAACACCGACGGCGTCCTGCCCGACCCCGGCGAAGTGCTGTGCTTGGCCAAGCAGCGGTCGCGCCCAAAAGCTGTGAAAGAGCGCCGGTTTCACCGGAAAGACAAGGTTTCCTTCGACCGCTATCAATGCGCTGATGTCGGCCAGAGTGGGGTGATTTGACACCAATACGCAGGCCGAACCTGGGATTTGCCCTTCGATCTCGCTTGGATCGAAATCCAGGATCCGCATCCAGCGCAACAACGAATGCATCGATCCAAACGCTAGTGACATAATGTCCTGCAATCGCCTTGCGCGACGATCGAGATCGCGATTCGGCAAGAGAGCCCAGAGCGCAAAGAATCCGTACCCAAGCGGAGCCGTAATGAAGTAGGTCGAAATGACCAGCGTCACTCCGAAGATCCGCCATGCGCGAACCAAGCGATCGCCCTCCGGTTTGGCTATGGATTCGATTCGTCCCATGCCGGCCTCCTCGAATCTAGGCGACGGACATGTCCGGTCAAGTACGATGCCGCGCTCGCTCCGCGCGGCAAGACGTGCGACAAGAAAAAGGGGAATGAGACGTGAGCAGCGCCGCCGTCCAAGAGTACCGGAATCAGTTCTTTGACGTGGTGATTTGCGGCGGTGGGCTTGCCGGCCTCACACTTGCTCGACAACTGCGACGCAGCCTTCCTAATCTGCGCGTGCTCGTCGCCGAGCGCACCACTCGGCCACTTCCCGAAGCAACCCACAAGGTCGGCGAATCGACCGTCGAGCTCGGTTCCCGCTACCTCCAAGACCTGGGGCGTCGCGA
>JAPYTP010000171.1:5807-11228 GCA_029941885.1 Myxococcota bacterium | reverse complement strand
CCGGGTGCCATCGCGAAGCCCAGCGCCTCGAGGACGACGGACAGCTCGGGCAGCCCGAAGCCCTGGCCTCCATGAGCCTCATCGACGTGAAGCCCCATCCATCCGAGCTCGGCCATTTCTTTCCAGAAGCTCGGCAAGCGATCGCTCGGCGCTTCGAGCAGCGCGCGCGATTCTGCGCGCGCCTCGTTCGAATCGAGGAAAGCGCGGGCGACGCGGGCGAGTTCCTGATGCTCTTCCGCGAGGGCGATCGACATGGATTCCTCCAAGAGGTTGCAGTCGCGTTCCTTGCAATACTATGATACTAGTTATTCGGCTGCCAACGAGACCGCGGAGAGGAGGCATCGAGCAGATGAGCAGAAAGCGAAATCCCGAACGCGCCGCCATCCGCATCGCCCGCAAGCTCGTCGGCGGGATCCGGCGCCGGCGCCTTCGACCCGGAACGCAGCTCGCCGCCGAGCACCGGATGGTCGAGGAGTTCGGCGTGGCACGCGGCACCGTGCGCGAGGCGCTGCGTTTCCTCGAACTCCAGGGGGCGCTTCGCATCAAGGCTGGCCCCGGCGGTGGCCCAGTCGTCAGCGCCCCCGGTGCCGATCATCTCGCGAGCGCGCTCTCGCTCCATCTGCAGTTCACCGATGCGTCGTTCCGGTCTGTCGTGGAGGCACGCTGCTCGATCTACCCGGTCCTGGCGGGCGAGGCCGCGGCGAACGCGAGCCGCGAGGGCATCGCGACGTTGCACGAGAGCATCGCCCGGATGCACGCCGGTGCGCACGACCCAGATCTCTTCCGGGAGGAAGCCCGGCGCTTCATGAACCTGATCGCCACCGCGTCGGGCAACCGGGTTCTCGCGATCCTCGTCGAAGCACTGCACCGCATGTCGGGGGAGACGAGCACCTGGTGGGACGAAAAGCAGCGTCGGTCGGCACTCCGCAGCTACGAGCGGGTCATCCAGACCATCGAGAACGGCGAGTCGGAGGAGGCTCGCAGGGTCATGACGGAGTCGCTGGCGGCGGCGCTGCGGGGCTGGGAGCGAACGGCGCCCGACGAGCTCAAGCAGCCGGTCGCCTGGATCGCCTTCGACCGCTGACCCGGAGCACGCCATGACCGCACCGACTCCGAAGAATGATCGAGCGATTGAAGACCAGGGATCGAGCCCGCCGCGGCTTGCGGCGACACTTCGCCCAGGCGACATCGATCTCTCCGACCCCCAGACCTTCGCGACGGGTGTTCCCAACGAATACTTTCGCTTGCTGCGCGAGCAGGATCCGGTGCACTGGCAGGGAGAGTGCGAGCTCCCCGTGTTCCTGCCGGGCCCGGGATACTTTGCCCTAACACGCTACGAGGACGTCGTCTTCGTCTCCAAGCACCCCGAGCTCTTCTCCTCGGCCGTGGGAACCTCCGCGCTCAACGAACTCCACCCGCGCGAACGTCGCCTGGCGAAAGAGCAGCTGATCCAGATGGACCCGCCGGATCACTCGGAGCTGCGCAACTTGATGAACGTGCAGTTCAAGCCGCGCGCCGTCGCGGAGACCGAGGCGCATATGCGCAAGATCGTGTGCGAGACTCTCGATCGGTTGGACTCACGGCCGCAGTGCGACTTCGTGGGCGACGTCTCGGCGCCCATCTCGCTGCGCGTCCTCACCAACTTCCTCGGCGTTCCCGATGCGTACACGGCTCGGTTCTATCGCTGGACCAACGAGACCATGCGATTCGGGGAGCCTGGCTCCTTCAACCTGCTCCGCGCGCGGCTTGCGTTGCTGCAGATCTTCATCCAGTCGGCGCTGCTGGCTCGAAGACGCAGGAAGCGGCCGGTCGCCGATGTCTTCTCGAGTCTCGTGAATGGCGAGTTCCGGGGTGCGCCGCTCACCCGCATGATGACGCAGGTGAACTTCTTCCTGCTCATCATCGCCGGCAACGAGACCACCCGGAACGCGCTCTCGGGAGGCGTCCAGGCGCTCTGCGAACACCCCGAGCAGTTCGAGCGCCTGCGCCGCGACCCGAAGTTATTGCCGCAGGCCATCGAGGAGATCCTGCGGTGGGTGTCGCCGGTCATGCAGTTCCGGAGGACGGCGATGTGCGACACGAAGATAGGCGACCGGGAGATCCGCAAGGGCGAGAAGGTCGTGATGTACTACGGCGCCGCGAATCGCGATCCCCGGGTGTTCGACGATCCCGAGGTCTTCGACATCACTCGAAAGCCGAATCCACACCTCTCATTTGGCGTGGGCACGCACTTCTGTATGGGCAGCCACATCGCGAGGCTCGAGATGCACGTGACCCTGGGGGAGTTCCTGCGGAGGTTCCCGAACGTGAGCCTCGCGGGATCGCCCGAAAGGCTTCAGTCGAACTTCATCAGTGGCATCAAGCGCCTGCCGGTGAATCTCCTGTGAGCGCAGACGGGGGGCCGGCGTGACGGATGACACCGAGAAAGACACTGCAGGCCGTTCCCACGACGTGCGCGAGGGGCTTCGCGCGTTCCGCGAGGGCCGCAAACCCGAATTCCGCGGCCACTAGCGCCGCCATCGAAGGAGCCTCCCATGGAGCAATACGACGGTCTTCTCTTCGACTGCGACAACCACTACTACGAGGCGGAAGACGCATTCATGCGACACGTCCCGCGGCGGATGCAGAAGCGGTGCGTGCAATGGGTGGAGATGGACGGCAAGCGATATCACCTGGTTGCCGGCAAGCTCAACCACGCAGTGGGCAATCCGACTTTCAATCCGATCTCGAAGCCTGGCGTGTTGCGCGAGTACTACCGCGGCAACTCTGAGAGCAAGACCTTTATCGAGCTGACCCGGTCCGCGCTCGAGCCAATGCCGGGGGAGTACATGGACCGCGATGCGCGCGTGGCGCGGGTCGAGCAGCAGGGACTCGAAAGCGTCTGGCTCTTTCCCACGGCAGGCGTTCTCTACGAGCAGGCCCTGTGTCACGACATCGAGGCGCTCTGTGTGCTCAACGAGGGTTTCAACCGCTGGCTCGACGAAGACTGGGGACTGACCTACAAGGGAAGGCTCTTCGCGGCGCCCTACATCACGCTGGCGGACGTCGACTGGGCGTGCCGTGAACTCGAGTGGGCCCTCGAGCGCGACGCGCGGGTACTCGTGATGCGACCCTCGGCGGTTCGTACCGACGAAGGTTGGTGCTCGCCTTGCGACGAACGCTTCGACCCGTTCTGGGCGCGGGTCAACGAGTCCGGGATCACCGTGGTGGCCCACGTGGGAAGCAACGGCTACACGGCCAACGGATACGGCGGGAACTCCGCGCTCTCCGTGCTGGGTGGTGGGCGCAAGCCGAGCGTGGCGGGACTGATCCCCGAGCGCGCCATTTACGACTTCCTGCTGACCTTCGCCTACGACAAGATGTTCGAGCGCTTTCCGAACCTGCGCATCGCCTCCGTCGAGAATGGCGCCGGCTTTCTCCGCGACCTCTTCGAGAAGCTCGATCAGTCGAAAGAGCGGATGCGGTGGTACTACGAGGAAGATCCGTCCGAACTCTTCCGCCGGAACGTGTGGATCAATCCCTTCTGGGAGGACAAGATCTCTGACGTCATCGAGCAGATGGGGGCCGACCAGGTCATCTACGGCTCAGACTGGCCGCACATGGAAGGCATGGAGCATCCCCGGGACATCTTCGAGGAACTCGACGGGATATCGCTGGCGGACCAGGAGAAGATCCTCCACCGCAACACGGCGGTACTCAACGAACGGCGGCCGACCTAGCGATCGCTCCGGGCGCGACCATCTCCTCGGGCGATATCAAGTTGAGCGCGCCATTCCGCCACCAACCTAGGCACGAGGCAGCTCCGCGACAGCGCGGTGCGCCTGTTCCACGGATGCCTCCAACATCGCGCTGGCGGCCGCATCAGCATTGGCAATCGTAATCCGACCAAATGGCTTGCGCGCTCGCAAGTGGGGCCAGCGCTCATCCTTGTCATCTTCATACAGCTCATCGAACAGTGCATGGGACGTGGCATCGTATGAATACCCATGGGACCAACGATTCACCGTGATCGCCATGATGTCCGCCGCCGGGTCGAATCCACCCTGACCCAACAGACTGGCGAGCTGAGCGCGCACATTGCGCTCAATGATTTCGAACGACGTAGATAGGAGTTCATGGCGCGCTCGTCGATACTGTTCGCGCGGCGACAATCCCTGGTTGTTCGAATGTGGGTACCGATACATGCTCACGATGACGGGCTCATCTGGTCCACCGGAATAGGAATAGTCCCCGAGGCTCACGGGATAGTCGAGTTGAGTACCGACATGGTATGAGCCGGGCGAGAGGACGACACCAATGCCCATCTTCTTCCATGCCCGCCAGTTGCGAAGCGCAACGCTGGTCATGAGGATTGGCTGCCTTACCTGATGAGCCAAGGCCTCCTTCTGCTGCTTCGGAAGCTCGGGGCACAAATAGGGAATGAGCGCATTGTCACAAGCAAGCACACAACGATCGGTCTGGATCTGGTACGCCTGGCGATCGCGAACGTAGGTGACTCGCACGCGCTCGGCCGTCTGGGGGCTCCCCTCATGCTCTACCCGCGTGACCGTGCTGTCGAGTCTGACTCTTGCGGGCGATTCATCCTGGTCGAGCTTCGAATAGTCAAACCGGTCCGTCACGATATCTTCCATCGTGTTTCCAGGTGCAACATCCGGAACCAGCTTGCGCACGAGAAGGCGAGCGATCGAGGCGTTGCCGTCGGGAAAGTGATGGACGAGCGGGTCAGACTCTTCTGTGTCATCCGGTAGGCCGGCTGCCCCCCAGCCGGGAAGCCCGAGATAGGTCACCGCTAGATATGAGTCGACGCTCTCGATACCCATTCGCGGGTCGATCGCCAGATCCTGGAGAACCGCAAAGACCTCTGGTTCCGTAATGTCGAGATGCTTGCTCAGGAAGTCGCGATAGCTGACGCTGGAAAGATACTTCCTGGCATCGCCCGGGAGGTCGGATATCTGGTTCTCCTCGATCGTGAGCAGGCGTAGAAATTCCTTCTTGGCAGCAGCAGAAATGGGCATCTGCGCCACGGAAGCCTCTGTCGTGAGAGAGGTCTCCGCCATAGGGAGATATTCCAGGAACTTTCCAGCGAATGGCACGGTTCGATCTACACCCCAGGTCTCCCTGCTGAAATGCAGACCAGATCTGAGGCCATGGCGTTTGTAGAAGTCCTGATCAAAGGCCGTTTCGAAACGACTGATCTCAACCCCCAGGTCATGCATGAGGCCTTTGACGATCTTGCTATAACCGGACGGCTCCTCAAGGAACGAACTCCCCCCGTAACCAATCAATGTGCGATCACCCACCTGAAACTCATTGCGCTTGGCGTGGCCGCCGAAATCATCGTGGTTGTCGATGATCAGGATCTGTGCGTCCGGATTCTCCTTTCTGTAGAAATGCGCCGCCTAAAGGCCGCCTAAAGGCCGC
>JAPYTP010000171.1:2301-5707 GCA_029941885.1 Myxococcota bacterium | reverse complement strand
GCCGCCTAAAGGCCGCCTAAAGGCCGCTGATACCGCCGCCCACGACAACCAGGTCGTAAATCGGTTCATCGGGCATCCGAACGGGGCCCCAGTCAGTTCGTCCCTGACGCCCAAGTGCATGGGCAACATCAAAAGATCCAGCGTGATTGCCCCGCATACCCGTCAGGGAGGGCGGATAGGCAGCTTCAACCACGGGATCGGACTCATGACAGCCTAATAATGAGCCCGGGAAGACCATCCCTGCGCCCATCACCCCGATGCCACGGATGACATCACGACGCGTGATCTCGCGATTCATACCCAGATCCGTATCCGAAAGTTTCAAGAAGAACTCCTGCGTCGCTCTAGAAATTGGAGCGGTAGAGCGTACATTGATCCAAGCCTAGGCTAGCGATGTCAGAGTAATGGGACGAAATCTCGGTTCTGATGCTCGCCCAAGTAGCTGAAGCGCCGTGCGTTGTAGTTCGGCTGACTTCTTGCACACTACGGGCTACGGGGTCGAGGCCACCGAACGCACCCGGACCGATCAGGCGTGTGCAGCGAATTCGGAAGACCGGTCGCCGGCGATTCGACTGTGAAACATCACGCGCGCCTCACTCATGTCCCAGGGGCGGGCCTGGTGGAGCAGGTAGCGATTGTCCCACACGACGGCGTCGCCGGGGGGGCGCCAGATGTGGTGGTAGATCCGCGGCGCCTGGCAGGCGGCGTCGAGGAGGTCGCGCAGAGGCGTCTCCGATTCGTCGGGATCCATTCCCGGAATGCCACAGGCATGACGTCCGATCAAGAGCGAGGGCCGTCCCGATTCGGGGTGGATCTTGACGAGCGGGCGGAGCGGTGGGTCCTCTTTGTGAAATCCGTAGCCGCCGTATTAGCCGCCCTGCTTCGGCGTGTAGCCCTGCTTCGCATGGCTGTAGTGGAGCGAATGATAGGCCGACAGGTCGGATACTCGCGCTCGGGTGCGATCGTCGAGGGATTCGTAGGCGGCTCGCATGTCGGCCCAACCTGTCTAACCGGCCGTCGAAGGAACGACGTGGGCGGTGAAGACGGCCCCTTCGGCCATTGGACGATCAAGATCAGAGTGACCGAATGTAGTCTTCTATTCACGTGCAAAGATCGCGACTCTCGATCTTCCCGCTCCGCTATCCCTCAGAAATCCACTCCACCGACTTTCCGCGCAGCAAAGGGAACACCGTCATGATGTCGTCGAAGATGGCGACCACACGCACGTGGTCTCCCTTCTCGTAGCCGTGTAGCTGATCGTGCAGCGCGGCTGGAAAGCGGATCAACGCGGTGTCGAGCCCAGCTGCTCCATCCTTTTTTGCGAGAACTAGCGTTACCGCGCCAGAGGACGTGTCCGCAATGCGATCCACGTAGCCGTTCCAGGTCACCTGGGTACCGACCATCTCCTCGCGAATCCTTGCCGCCACGTCTTCCCGAATCTTCTTGGTTTTGAGATCCACCGCGGCAACGCCGCCGAACCGTGCGAAGTACGCTTCGATCGAAACATTACTCTTGGGATACTCATCTCCAGGTGGCAGTAGCCGTGGTCCCGATGCGGTATCGGCCGCGGAAAGCTCCGGCACCGTCGTGGGGTTATCCACAACCGGGACCGGGCGTTCGGACGATTGCTCTACGGGTAACCACAATAAGACCCCGATGGCGAGTACGACGATCGCCCCTACGATGCTTCCGGTCCACTTCGTTGTCATCTGCCTCGCTCCAGCTCATCCACATCCGAACTTCGCTCCGGTCGGCAGCCCCGACTGGAAAATTTGGAGTCCGGTCAGCCTCTCGACCGTCACCAGAGTAGTAGGTGATTGCCAAGTTCAGATGAAGGAATCGACGCGCAATTGAGGTGTACCCAGTTCCAGCGGAAGTCCATTCTCGCTGGATCGAAGTCAGCGGAGAGGCACCAATTGGTCGATCAATGCGGCGAGCTGGTCCACATCGGTGAGGTTCTCCGTGGAAACCTCGATGACCCCGGACTCCGTGCGAATCCAAACGATGTCCGGCCCACCAGCGATTGGAAACTGAATAGCCTTGGTGCCATCGGAGGTCGCCGGGATCGTATCCGGCAGGATGGAGGCGAGAGGGAAGGCGCCGCAGATCCAGGGCTCGATGGCGCAGGTCATCATGACTGGGCTCCCCACCGACACTCCCGCGAGCACCGGGTCTGAAACGCCGTCCGTCCCGTGGTCACCGGTTTCACCCCGGCCCCCGTCACGTTCAATGCGCCGTCCCCAGTTACGTTTGTCGTCGCGGCGCCAAGGCGTCTCGGGGGTAGTCCAGTCGCTCGGCGCTTCTACGTCGCCGCCGCTAGATTGTGGAACGGCTCGCAAGAAGATGGTCCGAGCAACGTGCTCGGCGTTGCTCTGAGAGCGATCCTCCGTTTCCGCCGCAATGAGCGTCTCGGAGGAGCTGGTCCCCGGGCGAAGCGCGCGAGCGCCCGCCGGCGTTCCGTCTTTCGCTTCGATCCGTTCGTCGGCGGATAGAGAGGACCCCTCCTCGTGGTGGATCACCTGCCGGACCCGGGCGTCGGCTCCCGGAGCCGGGCGCCCACGGGCAACCCTCCGCTCCTTGTTCACTCCGGGAGCAGCCAGCTGACCCTCCCGGGGCCGCGGTCCCGCTGGAGACGCAGAATCCTTTGCCGAGGTGCTGTCCGCGCCAAGGACCTCCAGCGGCACCTCCTGCCGTTCCGGTCCAAAGAGCCCGACGTAGACCAGCGCACCCGCCCCAACGACCGCGACGGCCAAAATCCAAATGAGTCCTCGCCTGAACCGCAACATCATCCCTCCACCACGACACCCGACGCTAGACGCCTCACTCTCGTACGTAACGAAATCGCGGCTTGGCCTATCTACCGACCTACTGCACACGTCTGATCTTCGACCTCAACTCTTGTGAATCGCAGATTCAACTGCGCTCACGGTCTATACGAACCATCCACAGCGCCGAGAACAGCATGATTCCAACGAGCAGCACAAGACCCGAAAGCGGAAGTGCGGGAACGCGGGGTGGATCCGTGCAACCAACGATCTCTTCATGGAAGCAGCCGGTAATCTCGTCGCAACCATCCGCGGTGCATTCATCCAGATCGTCGCAATCGAGGGTCGATCCCGATGTGCAGATCCCCTCGAAGCACACGCCGTCGTTCGTGCAGGTACTGAGATCATCACACGCGAAGCCCTCGTTGATGGGAGAGGGCTGGCAGGCGCCAGCGGCTTCGTTGCAGACACCGGCGTTGCATTGGCCGGCGCTGGCCGAACAGTCGGTGGCGCTACCTCCACCGCACACACCGGCCGTGCACGTCTCGCCCGAGTTGCAGAAGAGGCCGTCATCACACGCGAAGCTCTCGTTGATGGGAGAGGGCTGGCAGGCGCCAGCGGCTTCGTTGCAGACACCGGCG
>JAPYTP010000171.1:0-2201 GCA_029941885.1 Myxococcota bacterium | reverse complement strand
CACCGCACACACCGGCCGTGCACGTCTCGCCCGAGTTGCAGAAGAGGCCGTCATCGCAGACATTTCCTGGCATCTCGAACTCACAGATTGCCGAGCAGCAATCGCCCGATTCCGTGTTGTTGTCATCACAATCTTCACCCAATTCGAGGGCTCCGTTGCCACACACGGCTAGCAATTGTGCCACGGCGAGGTCGACTCGCGTTCGGGGGAACGACAGACCGCTGGTCGGGTTCGCAACCATCGGAGCACCGATCTCGAGGGAACTCAGAATCTGGTCGGGAGTCAAGCTCGGGTCCGCCTCCAACAACAGTGCTGCTTGGCCAGCGGCGTAGGGACTGGAAATCGATGTGCCACCGACGCTGATCATCCCACCTCCAGTCGTTGGAACCGTGGCCTGGAATTGAGGCGCCAAAATATCGAGGAGCGAACCGCTATTGGTATTGCAGACGAAGGAGTCCACCAGCGCGGGTTCATCGGTGCAGACGATCGTTGAACACGTCGCTCCACACCAACTCACGGAGGAAAACGTTGCGTCGTAGACGCTACCTACCGAGATGGCTTCGGGGACACAGGCTGGGAACGCGATGCCGTCGTCGAAGCCGCCGTTTCCGGAAGAAACGAACACCGAGACTCCGAGGTTCTTGAGTTGCGCGATGGCGTCGGCGGTATTGCTTCCAGTGCATGGGAACGCTGACGAGTCGTCGTACGCGACTAGATCGCCCAGGCTCAGATTGACGACCCCGATGCCGAAAGTCAGACGATTATCGATTATCCAATCGAGCCCGTCAGCCACGTCGGAAAAGTTGCCTGAGCCTGCCGAATTGAGCACCTTGACTGCGACGATCGATGCATCAGGGGCAATGCCCTGATTGGTGATCGAGTTCGAAACAATGACCCCTGCACTCTGAGTCCCGTGTCCGTCATCATCTTCGGCTGCGGTCGGGCCGATCTGATTATCGCTTCCGTCGGGACAGCATCCAAAGGGTCCGGGCACACTATTGCAGAAACAAGCTTCAGCGATCAGGTTCGAGGACACATTGGGATGATCAGTGTCGATGCCCGTGTCGAGAATCGCCACTGTCACTCCGCTACCGGTCACGCCGAGAGATTGAACATTCGTCGCGCCCACCAGAGCCGCGCCCTGGGCGAGGGTTGCGTACGCAATGCGATCGATGTCGATCGATACCACTTCGGGATCGCTCATCAATGCTTGGATCGCCTCGGCATCCGCCCAGGCACTAAAGCCGCTGAGCCAGCGATATTGATGGCCAATCGTGAAACGTCCACGATTCATCCGCCTGAGTACCGCGCGTCTTTTTGCGCGAATATGATTGGGTCGTCGCGCCCGACTCGTCTCGCGAGCGGAATTTCGCAATACAACGGAAATGCGGATCCCGTCTTGGGGAATCGGGCGATTGAGCGCATCGAGCAGACTGCGGGTTCTCGGATCGGCCACGGCTGAACTTGGTAGCAATGCAAAACTCAACGCCGCAATCAACCCTAAGCCCAGCCAGATGTTATTGCCGGAGATTGTTCGCTTTGCGCGCATCGACACTTCCGAAGGGCCATCCGTTGAATGCGGAGATCTCAGTAGACGGAGGCTTCACAATCTCCGCCACGCCAACTAATCGAACAATCTTCGTAGGGTTCGAAAAGCCTAAACCACTTCTCGGATTTGTTCGTGGGCCAGGAGGAGTTAGGAGGAAGTTGTTCAGGAGCGTCCTTTTCTAAACCATGCTGAGTTACGTGGTTTATCATCATCGTGTGAAACCAATGTGAATACGCCACTTTCGGCGGCGCGTCCTTCGGTAAGGGCGGCGCAGATACGGCCATTGATGTTCAGGCCCCGACCACTGGGACTGAGAGATTCGGTCGGCGCCGATTGCCAGGCCCGCTTTCGACCGCGAGGGCGGGACACACGTAGCCGAGCCTGCGGAATAGCGTATACGGCTCACGCGATTGCTTCATCGGGATCCGAATGTGCATTTCGAAGGACGTCCGGACGGGCGGTTTCGAGGCCTTCGGTGGACGGTCCGCGCAGTTCGAGGAACTCCCACTGCACAGCGATCGTCGGCGGATTAGTGGACGTCGATGCGAAGCTCAAAGGCGTCATCTCCGCTACTGGTCGCGCGTGGCCTTGACGGCGACAACGTCACGGTGGGCGCCATGACGCAGAGCCGCGGTTAGATGCGGTTCGAACT
>JAPYTP010000170.1 GCA_029941885.1 Myxococcota bacterium | reverse complement strand
GCCCGCGTCGGTTCGCACCACCCAACGGCCGTCGACTTCGTCGTAATGCGCCGCCTCGATTGAGGTATCGAGCCGGATATCCTTCATCAGGTCGAAGCGATCGGCCACGTGATTTGCGTAGTCGAGAATTTCAGGCTGTGCGGCGTATCGGTGGGTCCAACTCCAGTCCTGCTCGAGCTCGGGCGAGAATTCGTAGGAATAGGCGAGGCTTTCGACATCACAGCGTGCGCCCGGATAGCGGTTCCAGAACCACGTACCCCCGATGCCGCTGCCCCGCTCGTAGACCTGGACGTCGAGGTCCATCTGCCGAAAGCGGTGGAGGGCGTAGAGCCCGCCGAAGCCGGCGCCGACGACGACTACATCGAATTCTGATGGAGAAATGACGGAACCTCCCGGGAAGCGGACACGCGGGGGACGGTGCTTCCAGTGTCACCCGAACCCAAACGAGTACTCTACACCGCCGCTCTCGAGTCACCAGCGCGAAGATCGCACGCCGGGAGTCGGATTCGCCGCGTGTCGGGGCGGTGATCCTCGAGCCGGTGCTCGAGTGGAGACGATGGGTGACGACACCGGCGCACGCGTTTTCCTGGCCGGGGGAATGCTGATTCTGCCCATCTCTGTGCCCGTGATGTCGCCAGAGGCGGTGATCGAATACATGCAGACGATCGGGACCGCGCTGCCCACGCTCGAAAACCACGAACAGGCTGCGCTCCTCCCAGCATTTCGCCGATATGCACGGTTGGGAGGGGCGGGCCGACACGGTCGAGCGGGTCGTTGCGACGCTACCCGCTGCGGAGCGGTCGCAAGAACCCACTCGATGAATTCTGATTGGGGATCAAACGCTCTATGTAGCATCGCGGATCGGCGCCTACTCCTGTGGGTAGCGCCAGGGTTCCGGCTGCTCGGCTTCTTCGTCGATCGTCCATTGGGGCAGGGCGAAATCCTCTCCGACCTGCGCGAAGACCATCCGCACCCGCGTGCCGATTCCGACGCGCTTGACCATCTCTTTGGGGGCGAGTTCGCACTCCGCTGTGACAAGATTGGCAAGCACTCGCAGCGCTTCGTGTTCGCTTGGTTGTCCGCGCTGTTCATCGAGTTCGACGAGCAGGATCAAATAGGGCACCTGGTCTCGAAAAGCCGGGAGGAGGGGGTGGTGCACCTCCGAATAGGACATGACCGTCCCCTTCCCGTCGACGCGATCCCACTCGCACTCCGAAGTCCCGTCCCAGGGGCACGCCGTGCTCGGGGGATAGGAGAGCAGCCCATTCGATTTCCATCGCTGGAGGCGGAGTTCGTGTTTCCCACACCATCCAAAGTAGGCGTGATTCTCGCGATCCGTCTCGTCCACCACGAGATCCATCCCCAGCCAGCTTCCGTTCAGCGGCATGATCTTCCTCCTCAGCCCTGTCGCATCACGAGGGCTGATCCGGTGTTGGGCATGGCCCAGCCGAGATTCGCTGTGATCTCGGCGTCGCGAATCTGACGGCAGCCCGCCTCGGCGTAGTCGTAGGTGTGTTGGCGTTTTCCGTCTGGGCCGACGGGACAATAGTCGTCCGCTTCGCCCCGGAGTTGCCGGACATTCTCGATCACCATGTTCATGCCGTGGGTGTAGCCCTCGTTGAGGTGCCCGCCGGCGGTGTTGTTGGGGCGTCGCCCTCCGAGCGCGATCGTCCCGTCACTCACGTACTCACCGCCTTCACCCTTCTTGCAGAATCCGTAGTCCTCGAGCTGGAGCAGGGTGGTAAAGGAGAATGCGTCGTAGGAGCCCGTGATGTCTACGTCCTCTGGGCCCACCCCGGCATTGGGCCAGAGCAGATCCTTCGCGTAGTGGCCCGCGACCTGCGTGATCGGCCCGTATTGATGGTGGTCGTCGGCCCGGGGCTTCGAACATCGGCCGACCACGGAAAGGATCTTCGCCGGGCGTTGGCGACAATCGCGAGCCCGATCCGCACTCGTGACGATGATGCAGGTGGCGTTGTCGGTTTCGACGCAGCAGTCGAGCAGGTGCAGCGGCTTCGCGATGACGCGGCTCTGCATGACGTCTTCAACGGTGACCCGCTTGTTGTAGTAGGCCTTCGGATTGTTCGAGGCGCCCCAGGAGTGGAAGACCTTCACGTGGGCCACCTGCTCCGGGGTCGTACCGTATTCGTAGAGGTGGCGCATGAAGGACTGCGAGAACATCTGCGCGGGGCTTGTCTGACCATACGCGACGCTGAAGAGAGCGTCACCGGCGAGTCGCGGCGCGCCTCTGCCGCTCCCGCCCATTCGCATGGACGTCGCGCCGTTCATCGATCGGAAGAGCACCATCGTCTTGCACATCCCGGCTTCGATCGCGCCGATGGCCAGGCCGACGAGACACTCGATGCTCGAGCCGCCCCCGATGATGTCGGTGTAGAAGTTCAGCCGAATTCCGAGATCTGCGGAGACGGTTGGCGACTGGGTCGAATCCATCACCGAGTATGACATCATGCCATCGACGTCCCCGGGACCGAGGCCGGCATCCTGCATCGCGTTGCGAATCGCCTCGACCGCCATGTGTCGCGTGGTGCGACCGGAATTGCGGCTGTACTCGGTCTCGCCGACCCCCACGATCGCGTATTTGTCGCGAAGGAATTTCGGGGTGTCGACTTCGGTCTGCTCTTGCATGCGGCGTACCTCCGGCCCTTGTCGTGAGTTGCTCGGGGATCGAGCCTCGCACGAAAGAAGCCACGCTCCAAGGCCGGCCGAACCGCCCCGGTGTGGAATTCGGGGCGTGCGGCGGGTTAGTGTGTAGAGAGATGTCAGCCTCGTCACGCAGAGCCCGACGCGTGCTCGCTCTACCGAGTTTCCGCTGGTTGTGGGCAGCCCAGATCTTTCACGGGGCAGCGCTCTGGTTGGAGATCGTGGCTCGGCCGCTGCTGGTGCTCGACCTGACCGGCAGCGCGGTCCATCTCGGTGGCGTGCTGGCCGCTTCGTTGATGCCCCAACTCGTATTCGGACTGATCGGGGGTGCAGTCGCCGACTGGGTGGATCGACGTCGGGTGCTGATCATCGACAAGCTCGGGGTCACCGGGGTCTACGGGGGCTTTGCATTGCTGGTCTCGAGCGGAGAGCTGGAACTCTGGCACGTATATGCCTATTCGATGCTGCGAGGGACGGCCATGGCATTCGATCAGCCCGCCCGTCAGGCGTTGATTCCGACGATCGTGGGGCGCCATTCGATCATGCCCGCCTTCGCGATGATGAGCGCCACTTCGAATGCCGTGCGTATCCTCTTCGCCGGGGCAGGGGGATTCCTCTTCGCGGCATTCGGGGCGGAGGGGGCCTACGCTGTCATGGCACTTGCCTCCTTCGCTGCATTCCTCTGCACTCTGGGAATCGATGTTCCCGCGCACACGCCACCGGGCGCAATGAGCATTGGCGCGATGGCCCGTGGATTGATCGAGGGCGGGCGCTTCGCGATGCGAACCCCCGTGGTACGTCAGACGATTTCGCTGATGATGATCTTCTTCGCGTTCGGCATGACCTATCTGCAGGTCTTCCTGCCGCTCTTCGCACGCAACGTGCTCGAAATTGGGAGCGCCGGCTTCGGCGGACTCACCGCCCTTACAGGGGCCGGTGCGGTGGGTGCCGCGATCCTGATCGCATTGCGACCGCCGCGTCGGCCGCGCGCGTGGATCCCACTCGTGATCGCGGGCTTCGGAGTGATGATGATCGCCTTTACGGGCGCGACCTATCTCGAGCGACCCCTCGGCTTGTGGCTTCCCCTGCTTTTCGTCGGGTTCTCCGGCGCCGCCCAATCGAGCGTCTTTTCACTCGCGCGCCCGGTCATTCTCGCCGCCACGCCCGAAGACATGCGCGGTCGCATCGTCAGCGTCCAGGCATTCGATCGAGTATTGCTCGTCGTAGGCAGCGCCCTGGCAGGCTGGCTCGCGGCCGAGATAGGGGTTCAAACGGCCCAATTCCTGTACGCGAGCGTGTGCCTTGTGGCGGGTGGGCTGATCTTTGCTGCGACACGCAGGCGAGATCGAGGGTCGGCGTCGCAAGATTCCTCTGCGAAGGCTGACCTCGAATCGATCAGGACGGAGTAGCTGGAGCCGCGGCACGGACGCGGCGTCCACGCACGATCGAGAGCAGGATGACCGCGGGGAAGCCCGTCATCGAATACGCCGCCGCGAAGAGGCCCAGGTCGAGTCGTCCCAGCGAGCCGAGGGCGACGATGAAGGTCATCGCAATATTGCGTGCGGAAAACTCGATCATGAACGTGAAGCGCTCGTCGCGATCGAGGCGGAGGAGCGTCCCCATGCCCCAACCGATCAGGAGGGCAGCGGCCGTCCAGGCCAGGCTGGCTCCCAGGGCGACGATGAACTCACTGCCAGAGGGAAGCATGTCCCGGTTCGAGTACGCGCTGAAGGGCGTGAGCAGCAGGATCGCGACGACGGCAAATCGGTTGGCGCGTGAGGTGTAGCGCGCAGCGGCCTCCGGTTGTCGAGACCGAACGATCATCCCGAGGCCGATCGGGACCGCCAGAAAGAGCACCAGCTGCGAGAAGAGGGTGACGATCGGAACGTCCACCTCCACGGCATCGCCGACGAAGAACGAAAGCCCGAGGGTCGCCATCAGCGGCATCGTGATCACGGCGAGCAGGGATGCGATCGCCGTCAGCGTGACCGAGAGAGCGACATTGGCGTTCGAGATCGCCGCCATCACGTTCGACATGCCCGCCCCGGGCGTCGCCGCGAGCAAAACCGCCCCGGCGGCCAGGATGGGCGAAACGCCGAAGGCGGTCACGACCGCCCAGGTCATGAGGGGCAGCAGAACCAGTTGGCCGACGGTTCCGCCGACCACCGCTCGAGGAGATTGCAGCACACGCCGAAAGTCGGATGGGGTCAGCTGAAGTCCGACGACGAACATCAGCGGCAACAGGACGAGCGGGCCCAGCAGGGATTCGATGGCTTCCACGGTGGCAGGAGCCTAGCGCCGGGGGAGGCGTCGTGGGACCGGCTGCCGAGAAACGCGGGTCCACTTCAGGATCCCGGCGGATCGTTCCTCTCCGGCCCCGTGAAAATAATGAGTCGGTGTCGTCCGCGTGGTGGATCGAAATATGGAGAAAACCTTCTCGCAAGGTTTCTACGGGCCCACGGTTGCGATGAGCCCCCGTTCTCTTGAAACTAGGTGATCGATCCGCCCGATCCCGGCAGTGCTAGGTGCTCCCTCAATACGCGCTATCAGCCCGCCGTGGAGGCATTTCAGGCAAGCGAATCCGATAGCGAATTGACTGGATTTGCGCTCGCCGCGCCTATCCCGCTGAGGCCTTCCAGTCCCGTGTTCCCACAGTTCGGAGACGAGGTCGAATGATAGTGATAGGCTAGGACATGAAGAAGCATCAGTCTCGGATTCGATCACGCCCCGATTTGCGAGGGCGCGCACGTGTGCCTGGTTTCCGACAATGAAGAGGAGCGACGATTAGACTTCGTGCGCGGTGGCTTCGAGGCCAAGGAGTGGGTACTGTCGCTGATCGAACAACCCGTCCGGAAGAGTTCGTCGAAATCATGTGGGAGCACGGTATCGAGTCGAGTAAAAGTGATAGGCGCTTCTCTCTGCTTGAAACCTTCTCCACCGATTGCACAGTCAGTATGACGTCAACCGCTGCGACCCTCATGGATGTTGACGGCGGTTCACCCGGAGATGATTGCCGGAGGCGAGTTGATGAATAATCCGATGTGCCCCGAGTCCTTCGTGGCGAAGTATCGACCGAACTACCACGGGCCGATGGCAATCCGATGACCAGCTTCGATCAGCCGGCCGCGTTGGAGCAGATCCTGCGTTTGCAGGCCCTGCTGCCCGTGTCGTCTGATCTGCGGCGCATCGGCGAATTGTGCTGCATTACCCTGGCCTCGATGCCGGGTGTGGATGCCGTGGGCTTCAGGCCAAAGGGGGAAGGCTTTTCCGTGGCCGCCGACCGCGGAGGTCTGCTGGCGGATGCATATTTCGACTCGCGACTGCAAGTAGCTGACTAGCGGTTTACGGCACCGTTGCGCTCCCCGCGCACCGAGTATGGAGCTCTGGTGTTCCTGCTCTCGTCGGCGGAGGAATTCGCCGATATTCGCCCCTGCGTCGAAAATACGGTGAGTCTCGCCGCCATCGTCGAGGAAAATCGGCAGCACGTCGCTGATCTGGCCGAGGCAAATCGCCAGTTGGAATCTCCGGAGCAGAGTCGCACCACGCATCTCGAGGCGAGTGAGCGGCGATTCCGCGCGATGATCGAATCCGCTCCCGAAGCGATCGTGCTGTGCGACCCCGAGACGTTCCGATTCGAGGAGGCCAACGAAAAAACCTCGAAGCTCTTTGGGCTCACGCGAGTACAACTGCTTGGTACGGGTTTCCTCGAGTTGAGTCCGGAATGGCAGCCCAACGAGCGATCTTCGGCGGAGTGCGCAAGGGAGAAGATGCGGCAAGCCATGCGTGGCGACTCGACGGAATTCGAGTGGACCCACACCAGGGCCGACGGGAGCCGCGTCGTCTGCGAGGTTCGGTTTGCCCGCCTCGAGTTCTTCGGTTCGCTACTTCTGCGCGCCAGCATCACCGAGATCTCGTCCCGACTCGAACTCGAAAAATCGCTCCGCGAGAGCACGGAGAGGTTGGATCTGGTACTGCGTGGTGCTGCCCTGGGCACGTGGGACTGGGACATCCTACACGGAGAGTTCACATACAACGATCGTTTCGCACAAATGCTCGGTCGCGATCCACGCGAAGCCAAAGACCCCGACAACACCTGGGCGAGGGACGTGCACCCGGACGATTACGCGACTGCGTCTCGTGACCTCAACGCCCATCTGACAGGCGGTTCGGAGTCGTATGAAACTGAGTTTCGCTTGCGGCACAAATCTGGCCATTGGCTCTGGATGCTGGTCAAAGGCTCCGTGATTTTACGCGACACGAGCGGCAATCCACTCCGCATGTGTGGCACCCCCATGGATATCGACGAGCGCAAGAGGGAGATTGAGGAGAGGCTGGTTATGGAACGTCGAATCCAACATGCTCAAAAACTCGAGAGCCTCGGGGATCTCGCCGGAGGGATCGCCCATGACTTCAACAACATCCTCATGGCGATCCTCGGCAACGCCGATCTTGCACTACAAGACATTTCGCCCCACTCACCTGCGCGAGACAACTTGCAGGCGATCGAAAGCGCGGCTGCGCGGGCCGCGACGCTGTCCAAGCAGATGCTCGCCTATTCCGGAAAGGGTCATTTCATCATCGAACCCATCGCGATCAATGAGTTCGTCGATGAAATGGCGCATCTGCTGGAAGCTGCGATTCCGACGAGCACCTTGCTGGATCACCACCGTACCGACGATCTTCCGCACTTCAATGGCGACGCAAGTCAGGTTCGCCAGGTCATCATGAACTTGGTCACCAATGCATCGGAGGCGCTCGAAGAGAAGAGTGGAGTCGTCTCGGTCTCCACTGGCGCGATGGAATGTGATGCAAACTATCTAGAAGCGACGGAAATAGCGATTCGCTCCGGACCGAAACAAGTCTTGTCCGAGGGAAGGTATGTCTACGTCGAGGTGACCGACACTGGGTGCGGGATGGATCCAGTCACACGGGCAAGAATATTCGATCCGTTCTTCTCGACCAAGTTTACCGGTCGAGGTCTGGGCATGGCCGCGGTCCTCGGCATCTTGCGTGGCCACAAGGGCACCATCAAATTCGACAGCGAGCAAGGCAAGGGCACGACATTCAGGGTCTTGTTTCCAGCGGTTGAGAACGCCGAATAGTCGAATCGAGTGATCCGGGCAAAGGGAAGGCACGACGGATGACGGATCGCTCCCACGCTATTCTGGAACGGTGTTGATCGCCTAAATTGAGGAGTCGATCCGCGTCATCGGCGAGCAGATGCTCTAGCGGATGGGTTTCGATGTGCTGAGGGCGAGCAATGGTCAGCAGGCGGTCAGCGTCTTTTGCGCAAAACACGACGAGATTGTCTGCGTCCTGCTCGATCTGACGATGCCGGGGATCAGCGGCAAGCGGGTCTTCGCCGAGATCCGTCGAACCAAGCCCGATATCCGAGTCCTCCTGTCCAGTGAACTCGAGGTGGGGAAAGCCACGGAAGGATTCTCCAGCAAGGGTTTGGCTGGCTTCATCCCAAAGCCCTACACGTCGTCGGACATCCGCGAGGTCGCCGGGGAAGTGATGGCGATTCCACCACCGGATCCATCAGGAGGGGGGTGAGTGGCAGCCTGAAGGGGAATCGTCCATGGAACACGCGCGACCGGATCTCTGGCGCTCCCGGGACCCGTTGCCCACGAATCCCGCCGAGTTCGTCAAGCAGCGGCTCGACGAAGCCTTCGCCCTCGGAATCCAGCCGAATCCTCATGCCGTCGCGCTCGTCACTGCGGCTCCAGACGAGCGAGCCTAGCCGGGGAGGATGTTATGCAAGGAGATCGACCCAGAGATCCTGGCGTTCACGATGGATACCGACATCGATCGCTGGAAGGGTCTCGCCCTCCGTGCAGGCCCACGATGCGCCATCGTTTCCCATTGGGCCTCCCGTCAAGCGAGGATCGAAGGGGAAGCGAACACGGACGGCCGACGCTCGATGTGACGTCTGCTTCGCAACACGCCCGACCGAAGCCCGGCTGGGAGCCGGGCCCAACGCGGGCAGCCTTCGGGCGACTGGAGCGGGACCAGCGGGGCGGAGCAGGGTCTGCCGTGTCAAAACTTCCCACAGTGAGACATATCGAAAAGGCACGTGAGGCAATCTGAGCTCCGGGCCGCTCAGAGCGCGCCCCCCTTGGTGCGCCTCTTGCATCATAAGCGCGTGCGGCCCGACGATAGAGGTGCTCCGATGGCGCAATACACACCGGAAGTCCAGGCGGGACTGGATCGAATGAGAGACATGGCAAGGGGAAACTTCGATCTCGGCTGGATGGATTCGAACCCGGCCGGCTGGGGCCATCGCGCCGAGCCCGGGCCTTCAGGGCTAGGCATGGTCGACATCGACACCGGCCACTACGCGCCGGTACCCGGACGCGGTTCCTCGCTCGGCACGATGGCTCCGCGCGGGTGTTTCGTCCCGAAGGAGACGCCACCCTGCCTGGACACATACGTCTTGAACGAGATGACAGAGGTTTGGTCCGAGAACGCCGCTGCCCTCTACGACGAGGCCGTCGTTCGCCAATGGAATTCCGTGACCGACATTCCGTGGGATAAGCTCGAGGACCTTCCCGGGGACATCGAGAAATCGGTTTGTCAGATGTGCACAGGGCTCACCGAGATTGAGTTCGTCGCGGGCGACATGCCTGCCAAGTGGCTCTGCCAGATCAACCACGACTTCCACGAGGTGAAGTTGTTTCTGGCGACCCAGATCATGGACGAGGCGCGCCATCTGGACGTCTTCCGCAAGCGAGCCCTGGCCAACGGGGGAGGCCTGCTGTCGGCGTCGCCGGGCCAGGAGGAACTATTGGCGGCGATCCTCACCGCACCCGACTACACCACGGCCAGCGCGCTGATGCACGTTTTCGGGGAGGGCTTCGTGCTCACTCTCTTCCGGCAGGGCGAGTTTCTCGCGCCAACGGAGGTGGAAAAGACGATCTTTCGCCTGTGCATGCAGGACGAGGCACGGCACGTTGCCTATGGCGTAAAGCACCTCCAATACCTCATCGACCGGCATCCGGAGCGTGCGGAGGAAGTTCACGCCCTGCTCGACGTCGGCGAGCAGGCGATTTTCAAGCTGACCCTGGAGCCCCAGACCTCCGAGCCTCGTGCGATCCTCGCCGGCGGCGGCCTCGCGAATATCGAGCTCGGCATGATGCGCATTGGCTTCATCTACCGGAAACAGGTCAAGGAATACCTGAACCGCATGAAGATCGCAGGTCTCGATCGTGCGTCGCGACTCACGATCCCACTCGAGATTCCGGTTGAACAGCTCGCCGCATAAGGAGTCAACAAAATGGGCAATGCACTTCGATTTCCGTCGCAGCAGTGGTTCCAGGCGCTGGCCGAGCAGATGGCGGAGAGGCGCGATGAGTTCCGCGGTTTTGGACCGGTTGACTGCACCATGGTCGTCAAGGTGGACGGTGCCAGAGAGTGCCAGCTGCTAGAGGTCGTCTTCGAGGCCTTTGCGGTCAAATCGGTCCGGGCGCTCGAGAGCCTCGATTCCGCAAGGCCGGACCATTTCGTGATTGAGGCACCGCTGGCGATCTGGCAGGAAATGCTCGACAACATTGGCACCAACGGAGCCCCGGACCTTGAACACACACTCAATTTCCTGACCTTCCCGGATGACCCGATGGTAGTGAGCGGACCCGATCAACTTCAGACCGACGCTTTCTACCGCTACAACGAGAGCTTGCAGCGATTCTTCAACGGAGCATCGTCAATCACCACGAGCTACGTGACGTAGAGGACTCCGATCCGCCGCGGGGCACCGCTCATGAGCGACCGGCTCTCGAACCTCGCGGACGAGTCGCGGGGCTTCCGGCCGAAGGAATCCTGCTGCTCAAGCTAGGCCGAAGCCAAAGCGGGCGCGCTGAAACTGAGTTCAACGCACCCGTAAGGGTTGGTAGCGGGGGTCCGATCGGACCGGTTGCATATGGCAAGGCGCGCCATCGCCTTGAAAATGCACTTTTCTTCGTGAGAGCCCGGCACTGCGAAAGAGGCTCAGCCGGGCTCTTTACGACCGCCTTCTCAGTGCCGTCGAAGGGCGGTAGGCGACGACGACTCCGGGCATTTTTTGCACGCGACCGCCGCAGAGAGAGTGGGTCGGATACCGTATCTTCGTGGCCATGCTTGATGTCGACTACCCCAACTCGATGCGACCACCCGTTGGACGTCGAATCTCCCTACGCGTCGCGCTGCTGCTGACCGCCATTGCCGCGACCTCGTCCTTGGGCTGCAGCGACGAGCCTATCCGAATCCTCAAGGCGCGAGCGATCTACACGATGGAGACGGAACCCAACCCGGCCCAGGCGGTCGCCATCCACGGGGGTAGAATCCTCGCGGTCGGAAGCGAAGCCGAGGTCGCAGCGATCGTCGGGGGCCGCCCCCACGTGGTCGATGAGCAGTTTGCCGACAAGATCCTGCTTCCGGGCTTCGTCGACCCCCATCTCCACCCAACGCTCGCGGCCACCATCCTGCCGATGGAGATCGTCTCGGCAATGGAGTGGACCACACCTCGGGGACGAACGCAGGCAGTTCGTGGCCGAGACAACTTCCTCGCACGCTTGCGAGAGCTCGACCGTGCCAGCTCGAACCCCGACGAGTGGCTGAGGGTTTGGGGCTACCACGCGCCGCACCATGGCACGCTCACCAAGAGCGACCTCGACGCAG
>JAPYTP010000169.1 GCA_029941885.1 Myxococcota bacterium | reverse complement strand
TCGACGCGGTGCTGCTCGCCGAGCAGGCAGGCCGCCACCTCGCGACGGGTCCGATGCTCGAGACGATCGCCGTCGCCTCGGCCCTCGCGACGCTCGATTCGCCGGCCAGGGCTGGGTGGGCAGCGATCGGAACCAACCCGGTTAAGCAAACGTGAATGGTTGGTTGCGCCATAATTGACGATTACAAATACGAAGACGATTACGGAAATGGAAACGGGGACCGCATGATCGAGCGCGACGAAAACGTCCTTCATCAGATCTCCGGGCCGCACGTCGCGTGGTCCCGCGTCAATACCGCCGAGTCGATCGTCGGCGTTCAAACTCCGCTCAGCTGGTCTTTCTGGGATCAGGGGGGGGAGTTGGGATTCCGCCGGGCCTACTGCGAGCTCGGGTTCCTGCCGCCTTCGGCGCTGACGATTCCCACGAACATCGACGAGCACTTCACGGCCCTCATCTACGGTCGCGGCGCCACCAACGTCAGTGCATTCCGTGCCGCTCTCGATGCGATGCCGTTTTCCGCGACTGATGATGCCGAGGAAAGCTTCTTCTCGACCCGCGATGATGCCGAGCGTGCCTCCAGCCCCAGGCGACAGCGGCTCGCAGCGTCCTGGCGACTGCCGATCACGGCGCTCCGGCTGCCCCGTCGACTCGCGCGTCTTCGCGTCGACAGCGAGGTCTTCTGGCGCGAGTCCTTGTCGGCGCTGCCGGGGGAAGACGTGCTGGCCGCCGTGCGTCGTCTCGAACGTGCCATCGATCGATTCAGCGATGAGGTCGCGGCCCAGATCGTCGCCTCGACGATCGCGACGCTATTCTCCGGTCGCCTCCAGAAAATGATCGGGCGGCACCCCGAGACGGTCGGCGCGGATGGCGAACGAGACGCTCTAGAGCTTCGGTTGCTTGGAGGCTTCGGCGACATGGAGGAGATCCGGGTCTCTTCGGATCTTTGGCGTGTTGCGCGAGAGCGGGAAGACCTCGAGCTCTTTCTGTCGCGGCACGGCTTTCGCGGACCCGCGGATGGGGAGCTTTCGAGCCACTCGTGGCGCGAGGACTCCGGCCCCGTCGAGTCCCTCCTGGCGCCGTATCGGGCGCTGCCCGAAGCCAAGAGTCCCATCGCGGCCGAGCGTCGTCGCATGGACGATCGGGCGCAGGCGGAGCAACTGCTCCTGGCTCGAATGAGCGGGAGTGAGCGCTGGCGCGCTCGGGGCTTGTTGAGTCTCGCCTCGCGTTATGTCCCTCTGCGTGTGGTCGCCAAGGCCGCGTTCCAGCAGACCTTCGACGTTGCCCGCGCGGCGGCGCGACAAATTGGCGCCGCGCATGCGCGAGCGAAGCGGATCGACGATCCAGAGGACATTTTCTTCCTGATGCGCGACGAGCTCTCCGAGCCGCCGGCGGATGCCCGCACCCTGATCGCGTCCCGCCGCGCCCTGCGGAGCAGGTATCAAGAGCTCGAGCTTCCGCTCGAATTTACGGGCATGCCCGAGCCCTTTGCGCTCGATGACCCCGAGGCGACCGTGTCGACGGAGCCGCTCTCGGGGTTAGGTGTGAGCGCGGGGGTGGCTGAAGGCCTGGCGCGGGTCGTCCTCGATCCGAGCGAGGGTGAGCTGCTTCCGGGCGAGATCCTCGTCTGCAACACCACGGACCCCAGTTGGAGCTCCTATTTCTTGATTGCGGCTGGGATCGTGATCGACGTCGGGGGACCGCTCAGCCACGGCGCCATTGTGGCGCGCGAACTGGGTATCCCCTGCGTGATCAATACGGTCGACGGAACGCGCCGGCTGCGCACTGGCGACGCGTTACGCATCGACGGAAGTAGTGGCCACGTCGAGTTGCTCAAGTGACCCGCGCGGGAGTAGAGCCAGAAAGCAGGGTGGCCTTTCTCGAACTCCTCGACGCCCTGCGTGAAATCGATGTCGATTACGTCGGAACGGGTTCTGAGTCCCGCTCGACCGACGGCGCCGAGGCCGACTCGGTTCGGTCCCAGTTGGTCGCCGAGGGTCACCGCTTCTTGATGCATCTGCTCGGCGGAGGGCTCGACCTCTTCTTCGAGGCAGACCCCGCAAATCCGACCTTTCGTCCGACGCTACAGGCTGGCCGGAAATTCTACGGCGACAATCCCGATGCGATCTATCACTCGGCGATGATCCAACCGGATCTCGACTACAAGATTCGCGGCAACACCTGCGGCGCCGTCTATCTGTCTTTCACCGTGGAGGGCGGCGGGGACATCGACGAGCGCTACCCGCCCGGACGAGTCGCCGCCACGAAGAATGACACCGCCTTCGAGATCGAGCCGAACGGGGATTTCGAGATCACCGTGAGCCGGCAGCCTCGTTCCGGGAACTGGCTGGAACTCTCCGAGGACGCCTGCTCGATCATCGCGCGACACTATTTCGAGGGCGACAGGCCGGTCGATCGTGGCCGCCGGATCCCGCTCTCGATCGATGTCCTCGGTGGGCCAGGTTCAAGGCCGGGACTTCCTGAAGTCGCCGATGCAGCCTCTGTGGCGCGAGGAATCCGGCGTGTCCGCAACTTCGTGCGGGGGCTGAGCATCGACTACAGACAGAACGGGCCACCGCTCGACTTCGCATCGCTTCCGCCTAACGCGTTCAGTGACCCGTCAGGGTGGAGCGAGAAAGGCCAGGCCGCCGTAGACCAATCGAATCTATTCGCGCGCTTCGAGCTCCTTCCGGACGAGGTCCTCGTGATCGAGGGACGCTATCCGCGTTGCCGATTCGGAAACTTCGTGCTCTGGAATCGGCATCTGCAAACCTTCGAGTACGAGCGTCGCTGCGCTTCGCTCAACCGCCGCCAAACCCGATTGAGGTCCGACGGCTCGTTCCGCATCGTCCTGGCCGGCGAGGATCCTGGCATTCCGAACTGGCTCGACACCGCGGGCGCGCCCAGCGGCGTGATCTTCGTCCGCTATCTCTTGCCCGAGGAACAGCCGGAGCGATTGTCGACGCGGGTGATGAAGCAAGGGGCGCTGGGCTAGGGCTGGCTCGAAGCCGGAAAGGCGCGCGAGGGCATCTTCGATATCGCGTATACAGACCGAGCCGAACCGCGCGACCCGATGGGTCGCTGGCCTCCTCCTTTAGGTGTCGTTCATAGAAGCGCAGTCACCGGTAACGAAGATCGAAGCCCCAGACGTCGTGGCGATCATCATTCGGCGCCGAAGCCCAATGACTCGAGGCTAGCGCTGTCGAGGCGGGGTAGGGCGCTCGCGAGTCTTTCTCGGCTCAACAGTGCCGTGATATCACGCGCTGATCCTTGTGGCGAAGCTTCAGCGTGTTCGGAGCGTGGAGTGAAGAGAAGTCGACGCTGTCGAGAAAATCGAACGCCGCATCGAAAGAGGTGAGCAGATCTCGCGCCATGTCTCGCGTGAGATTGTTCTTCACCACGATGCGGAACATGGTCTGGTCCGCCCGGACGTCGGAAAAGAGCGCGGTAGTTTCTCCTGTAGACGGATGCTCGAAGCCCATGCGATAGCCGCTGACATACCAATGATGTTGGGCGAGCACGTGTTGCAGGTCGACGTCGTCGTAGGAAAGCCCGCATTCCGGGTTGAGCATGGCCGTCACGACAGGCAGGCAGTCCTGCTCGCCGTCGTCCAGGATGACGAAGCGAGGCCGACCCTCGTAGGTCATCTCCTCGAGGCCTTTTCTCAGGAATTGCGCATTGGCCATCATGCTGTTGCAGCACTGCTGATAGCCGTGGAGCCCGAAGCGAAGCAGTTTGTAGTACTGAACGTATACGCCCGTCGCCGGGCGTGAGAAATTGAGAGTATAGGACTCGGACTCGCCTCCGAGATAGGTCACCGAGATCGCGACGTGTTCGCTCAATCCTTCTCTCTGCCGCCATACCAGCCACCCAGTCCCACACGAAGACTCGCCGTATTTGTGGCCGCTGCACGAGATCGAGAGCACGTTGGGCAGACGGAAGTCCCAGGCCGGAAGGTCTGGCTGGAATGGGGCGATGAAGCCGCCGGAAGCGGCGTCGACATGGATGCCGACCTGAAACCCCTTCTCGGCGTTCACTTCGGAAACCACGCGATCGACCTCAGCGACGGGATCGTATTGGCCGCCATAGTGGTTGCCCATGATGCAGACCACGGCGATGGTGTTCTTGTCGATCGCGTCGCGAACGCGCTCGGGATCGATCTTGAAGGTGCCCACCGACGGCGCGAGCAGCCGGGGTTCGATGTCCATGTACTTGAAGAGCTTCTCCCACGCGGCCTGGAAGCAGGTCGAGATGACGATGTTCGGCTTGATGCCGAGGACCTCCGACGCCGAGAGGTCTTCGCGCGCGGCGAGCCAGTCACGCCACCGGAATTTCAACGCCAGGCCCGCGAGGAGACAGGCCTCGGTAGAGCCGACCGTGCCGGCGCCGGCGAACGTTCGCGCCTCGGCGAAATCCGAGGGTTCCGGACAGTGCCAGAGCCGGGCGAGCATGTTCACGACCCGATCGTGCAGCTTGTAGGACTGAGGGTAGACGGTCTGATCCGCGAGGTTGACACGGAGTCCCAGAAGGGCGATAGCCTCCTCTTCCGGCTCGAAGGAGACGTTCACGTAGGAAGAAGTATTCAGACGCTGGTCGAAGTCGAGAGCATGTGCGTTCTCCACGAGCGCCCGCACGGTGGCCGCGCTGTTGCCTCGGTCGGGAATGTTGTCGACTTGGCTCCAGTCACGCTGGGCAGCGGGCGAAAAGCGGAAACTCTCGATCTGCGCCTCGTAGATCTCGTTTATCTGCGTGCACAATCGATTAATTTCCGCCCGTAGTGCATCGACCTCTTCCGACATCGTTCCTCCAGTGCATGTTCCGGCATTCCGCCGGTGAGATTGAATGCAGATCCATAGACCGCGGCGTCGGGTCGCACGGGTTCTGGGAAGTGTATCCCTGTTTATCGCCCTGGGTCGGGAAAACCACGGGGCGTTCACCAAACAAGCTCGAAGGTTCGCATCCGCAGTCTCGGGACACGACCTCATAGGAGCGATTCTGGAGTTTTCTGGCCGGCTGAGCCCTTGGCCATGCTGCGCACGTTCTCCGACCGTTCTAGCATGCGGTTTCGCACGATCGCGTCGAAAGTGGTCGCCGCCCACCAGAGGAGGTGGGCTGCATGCGCTCGACGTGAGTGGGGAAGGGGGGGAGATGCCCACGCAGATTATCGACGAAGTGGTGGAAGACAGATCGCGGGGCGTGGATGTCGTGCGCGGGGTCGCACTCGGCTTTCTGCTGACGGGAATGCTCTTCCTGGTGACGGGTTGCGATCGGCCCAAGCCCCCTCCGCTCCCACCGCTCGAGGTGCCGGTCACGGAAGTCCTACGCCGCGACCAGCCCATCCTCAAGGAGATGGTCGGGGAGACGAGAGGTTCGTCGGATATTCCGGTGCGTGCTCGTGTCGAGGGCGTGTTGACGGGGATGCATTTTCGAGAGGGCAGCTACGTCAAAGCGGGCGATCTGCTCTACGAGATCGACCCGGTGCCCTTCGAGTCGCAGGTGATCGGAGCCCAGGGAAGCCTGGCCGAGGCCGCCACCTACCTCGCGAAGGCGGAATCCGACCTGGGTCGAATCGCACCGCTCGCGGAGATCAACGCGGTCAGCCAAGCCGACCTCGATGGCGCGGTCGCCCAGTACAAGGCGGCCCAAGGCGCGCTGCAAACCGCGCAATCCAAGGTCGATCAGGCAAACATTCAGCTGGGCTATACGCGTCTTCACGCGCCGATCTCCGGCCGGATCGGGATCTCCAAGGCGAAGGTCGGAGAGTTCGTGGGCCGCACGCCGAACCCGGTCGTGCTGAACTTCGTCTCCGACAGCAATCCGATTCGGGTCCGGTTCTCGATCGATGAGAGGACCTATTTGTTGCTCGCCAAGCGGCTCACGCAGGCCAGCTCGCCGGAAGGAGAAGAGGAACGCCTCGCGGAGGGGCTCGAGCTCATCTTGGCGGATGGGTCCGTTCATCCGGAGAAGGGACATGCGGTGGCGATGGGGGCGGCCATCGATCCCGGCACAGGCACGCTGGCGCTGGAAGCGGAGTTCCCGAACCCCGAACAGCGAGTGCTCGCGGGCCAGTTCGCTCGCGTCCGTGTGGTGGCGCAGGTCTTGAAGGACGCGATCCTGATCCCGAGCCGCGCGATCAGCGAGCTGCAGGGGATGTATCGCGTCTACGTGGTCGACGACGGGGGGGTCATCTCCGTGCGACAGATAGAGCTGGGTCCCGAGGTCGGCACGCTCCGCGTAGTCACCTCTGGATTGAAGCCGGCGGAGCGAGTCGCCGTCGAGATCATGAGACTGCGCCCGGGGATGACGATCAAACCGATGCCCTTCCAGGCGAGCGTCACGAACGAGTCGGCGGACGGAGCAAGATCGGCTCCCGCAGCGGGGACCTGACCCGTGTCCGAATTCTTCATCCGGCGGCCGATTGTCGCGATGGTGGTCGCGATCATCATTGTGCTGATCGGTCTCATCTCACTGAGGGGATTGCCGATCGCGCAGTATCCCGAGATCACGCCGCCGATGGTCAACGTGACGGCGAACTATCCCGGCGCGAACTCCACCAGCGTCGAAAAATCCGTCGCGACGCCCATCGAACAGAAAGTGAATGGCGTCGAGGGCATGATCTACATGCGGTCGACGAATTCGAGTGACGGGAAGATGTCGCTCGAGGTGTCCTTCGAGGTCGGTACCGACCTCGACATGGCCAACGTGCTCACGCAGAACCGCGTCTCCGAAGCCGAGGCCTCGTTACCCGACGAGGTGAAGCGCCAAGGCGTCGTCGTCAAGAAGAAGCTGTCCTTCCCGCTCCTGCTCGTGGGCCTGACATCGCCGAACGGAAGCTACGACGCGGAATTCCTGGCCAATTACGCGACGATCAACGTGATCGACGAGATCTCCCGAATCAACGGCGTGGGACTGGCGGAGGTGCTCGGCGGCAGTAGTACCGAGTACGCGATGCGGGTCTGGGTTCGGCCTGACGAGCTGGCGAAGCTCGGTCTGACGATCTCGGACCTCACCACGGCGATCCAGAACCAGAACGCCCTGGTGCCCGCGGGCCAGATGGGTGGCCCCCCCGCGCCGGCTGGAACCGAGTTTACGTACACCGTCCAGACGAGCGGCCGCTTCTCGTCGCCCGAGCAGTTCGGCGCCGTCGTGATTCGCTCGAACGAGGACGGCTCCCAGATCCTGTTGAGGGACGTCGCGCGCATCGAGTTGGGCACCCAGAACTACCTGATGCGCACGCGGAGCAACGGCTTGCCCTCGGCCGTGATCCAGATCTTTCAGCTCCCCGACGCGAACGGGCTGGAGGTCGCCAGCCAGGTGCTCGCGACGGTCGAACGGCTCTCGGGTCGGTTTCCAGACGACCTCGTCTACCAGGTTTCACTCGACACGACGAAGCCGATCACCGCCGGGATTCGTGAGATCGTGATCACGCTCTTCGAAGCCATGGCGCTGGTCATCCTGGTCGTCTTCATCTTCCTACAGAACTTTCGGGCGACGTTGATTCCGACGTTGGCGGTCCCGGTCTCGCTGATCGGGGCCCTCGCGGTGTTCCCGCTGCTCGGCTTCTCCATCAACACACTGTCTTTGCTGGGATTGGTATTGGCGATCGGCCTGGTGGTCGACGACGCGATCGTGGTGGTGGAAGCCGTCTCGACGAAGATCTCCCAAGGTCTCTCGGCGAAGGACGCGACGGTCGAGGCGATGCGCGAGGTCTCCGGTCCAGTGGTCGCGACGAGCCTGTCGTTGATCGCCGTCTTCGTTCCCGTGGCGACGATGGCCGGGATCACAGGGCGGCTCTACCAACAGTTCGCGATCACCATCGCGATCTCGGTCGCGCTCTCCTCCCTGACTGCCCTGACGTTGAGCCCCGCTCTGGCGGCAATGCTCTTGCGGCCGGCCGGAGAGAAGAAGGGCCTGCTCTCTCCCTTCTTCTCCTGGTTCAATCGCGTCTTCCAGGCGAGCACCGATCGGTTCATGGTGGTGAGTGAGTTCTTCACAGCCAAGCTCTGGCGCTCGGGTGTCCTTCTCGGCGGGCTCGTGGTCGGCCTTCTGGTGCTCTTTCAGACCGTCCCGTCCGGGTTCATCCCGGAAGAGGATCAGGGATACATCCTCGCGGCCTTCATGCTTCCCGAGGCGGCCTCGCTCCAGCGCTCTCGCGTCGTCATGGAAGAGGTCGAGTCGATCGCGCGCGAGATCGATGCGATCGAGAACATCACGTCGGTGGCGGGCTACACGATGATCACAGGAACCGTCCTGTCGAACACGGGCTTCGTCTTCATCCAGCTGAAGGACTGGGAGGATCGACCGGGGGTCCGCAACCAGGCGAAGAACGTAGTACGGCGGCTCAACTACCAGTTCGCCAAGCGGCTGAGCCAGGGGATGGCGTTCGCCTTCGGTCCGCCGGCTATTCCAGGCCTCGGGACCGGCTCCGGCTTCTCGATCTTGTTGCAGGATCGAGCCGGCCGGGACCCCGCGTATCTCGAGCAACAGACGCACGCGTTCATCGAGGCCGCGTCGAAGCGGCCTGAACTCGCGGGCACACGCACCGCCTTCAGGGCGAGCACGCCACAGGTCTTCCTGGACGTCGATCACGTGAAGACGCTCAAGCAGGGTGTCCCGCTCCAGGAGCTCAACGCCTCGATCAGCGCGTTCCTGGGCGGCGGCTACGTGAACGATTTCAATCGATTCGGACGGCTCTTCAAGGTCTATGTGCAGGCCGAGCCGCAATACCGGACCAATCCCGATGCGCTCCGATTCTTCTACGCGAAGAACAAACAGGGAGAGATGGTCCCGCTCTCGACGCTCGTCACTGCGAGTCGAACCTATGGCCCGGAGTACACGAACCGCTTCAATCTCTTTCGGTCCGCGGAAGTAACGGGTCAGCCGGCGGCGGGCTACAGCTCCGCGCAGGCGCTGGCGGCGCTCGAGGAAGTCGCAGCCGAGACGCTTCCCGGGGAAATGTCCGTTGCCTGGAACGCCATGAGCTACCAGGAGAAGGAGGCAGAGGGTTCCGGAGCCTCCGTCTTCATCATGGCGCTGGTGTTCGTCTTCCTCATCCTGGCGGCACAGTACGAGAGCTGGTCTTTGCCGATCTCAGTGCTCGCGGGCGTGCCGATCGCGATCTTCGGCGCGATGGGCGGACTCGCGCTCGCGAGGCAGTTCAGCGAAAGCTACGTGAACAACGTGTTTGCCCAGATCGGACTGGTGATGTTGATTGGAATGTCCGCGAAGAACGCGATCCTGATCGTGGAGTACGCGCGCATCCAGATGGAGGCAGGAAAGAGCGTCCTCGAGGCTGCGCGGATCGCGGCCCGGCAGCGATTCCGGCCGATCCTGATGACGGCCTTCAGCTTCATCCTCGGGGTGATCCCGTTGCTCATCGCGAGTGGCGCCGGCGCCGAGGCGAGGAAGGTAATGGGCATGACCGTCTTCAGCGGGATGCTGGTAGCGACGATCGTCGGCGTGCTGGTCGTTCCCGCGCTCTTCGTCTTCGTCGAGAGGTATCTCGCACGGTCGGAGGAAGCGGCTCTCCCCGACTCGGCTTCGTCGGAGGGGAACCCATCATGAGGAAGCGGGGTGCCGCTTCGCTCGTGGCCTCGCTCCTGGTGACGAGCTGTGCGCTCACACCCGACTACGAGCGTCCTGACCTGAACGTCCCGGTTGACTGGGAGCGGGGGGAGGCGACCCAGGATGCGATCGCGAACACGGCGTGGTGGGAACTCTATGGCGATCCGGTGCTCGAGGGGTTGATCGAACGTGCGTTGGCCCAGAACCAGAATCTCGCGCTGGCGCTGGCTCGCATGGAGGAGGCCTACTACCTGGTCAATTTCACGCGGGCGGAGCAGTTCCCCTTCCTGGACGTCTTTGGCTCCGCAGGCCGGGGTCGGCAGAGCAAGCAAATCTTCCCGCCTGCGAAGACCGACAACAACTTCGGACTGGGTGCGAACCTGAGCTTCGAGATCGACCTCTGGCGGCGGTATGCGCGCGCGACGGAAGCCGCTCGGGCCGATCTGCTGGCCTCGGAGTTCGGTCTCCGAAACGTCACGATCGGTCTGGTGGCCCAGGTGGCGGAACTCTATTTCGGACTTCAGGACCTGGATTCCCGACTCGAGATTTCGCGGAGGACAGTGCGGGGGCGGGCAGAACGGCTCGCCATCATCGAGGCGCGCTTCGAGCGGGGAATCGAGCCGGAGCTCGATGTCAATCAGGCACAGGTTCAGCTGGCTGTGGCCCAGGTTGCCGTGACGTCATACGAGCGTCTTACGGCGCAGACGGAGCACGTGCTTCGCGTGGTCATCGGGGAATATCCGGGGCCGGTTCCGCGGGGTCCCCGGGTCGGCTTCGGTCGTGTCCCACTGACGATTCCGGCCGGGATTCCCTCCGAGCTCCTCCAGCGCCGCCCGGATGTCCAGGAGGCGGAACAAGTCCTGATCGCGGAGACCGCTCGCATCGGAGTCGCTCAGGCGCTTCGGTTTCCATCGCTCTCTCTCACCTCGCAGATCAGCGTCGTTGCCACGGACCTGACCGACCTCAACTCGATGGATGCGGGCGAATGGAGCCTGGCCGCGGGGATCTTCCAGCCGATCTTCAACTCGGGCCGATTGAAGGCGCAAAAGGAGGCGCAGGTGGCGCGAGCCGAGCAGGCACGGCACGGGTATGTGCTGACCCTGCTCAACGCCTTTCGAGAAGTCGAAGACGCGATCGTCGCCACGGACACTTTCAGGCGGGAGTTCGAGGCTCGCACGAGACAGGTCGCGGCGGCTTCCAGCGCGCTTCGACTCTCCCAGGCTCGATACGACGCGGGGGTGGTCGACTACCTCGAGGTGCTCGACAGCGAGCGCACGCTCTTCGACGCCGAGCTTCGCCATTCCCAGGCCCATCGTTCGGTTCTGAGCGCTTTCGTCTCGGTCTACAAGGCGTTGGGTGGAGGATGGGACGAGCGCGTCCTTCAGGAACAGGCCGACTAGCGCCTTCTGTACGACTTCTTCCAGGGAAGAGAGGCGCGGCCATCTTCGTGAGGCCCGGTCGATACGAACCCAGTGAGCTGGGTTGGCCACTCTGGATCGTGAACTCGTCGCGCCGCTCGAGCGTCTGGTCCGTCGCTCGGGTCATCGAGTCGGCGTCGGAGCGCGATCGCTACGGCCGTGCCTCCACCGAAGCGCCATTTCGCCTCGCGAGCGCCCCCCGGAGGCTCAATGTGAGGCGTTCGGAGAGAGCTGCTTGAACGAGATCCAAGAAGCTCCGATCAGCATGAGTACGAGCGTTATTCGACCGGGCCAGGAGGACGAAGGCACGGTGCCGCTGACCCCGAGGCGGGAGCCCTGACTGCAATAGTCGTTGAACGTCGCCCCGTTGCCGCAGCTTGAAATTCCTATCCGCTCTCTGCGCGCCTGAGTTCGCCAGCGTCGCCGACGTCGAGCCTGAGTTGCCCTGAATCGGACGCCTCTGAAAACC
>JAPYTP010000168.1 GCA_029941885.1 Myxococcota bacterium | reverse complement strand
GTCCGGTTCCCAGGCGTCATGCCGACGTCTCGCAGGCAAGGTCGCCATCGTCGTCGGTGCCGGCCAGACCCCCGGCGACACGATCGGCAATGGCCGTGCCACCGCCATCCTCTTCGCGCGCGAGGGGGCCGAGGTCGTCGCGGTCGATCGGGATCTCGCCTCGGCCCAGGAAACCGTCGACATGATCGAGGCGGAGGGTCGATCGGGCACCGCCCTACAAGCGGACGCGACGAGTGAGTCGGAATGCGCCGCGCTGATCGAGCGCTGTGTAAGCCGCTTCGGGAGCATCGACATCCTGCACAACAACGTCGGGATCGGCGGAAGTGACGCCGGGCCGGCTCATATCGATGAGGAGAGTTGGGACCGGATTCTCTCGGTGAACCTCAAGAGCGTCATCTTTCCGATCAAAGCGGTGCTGCCCATCATGCGCGCACAATCCGCGGGTGCGATCATCAACATCTCCTCGATCGCGGCCGTCTGCTCCACGGGAATCGTCGCGTACAAGACGTCGAAGGCGGGCATCAACGCCTACACCCAGGCCCTCGCCCTAGGCAACGCCAAATACGGCATCCGGGCGAACGTCATCATGCCGGGGCTGATGAATACCCCCATGGCGATCGAGGGCATCTCGAAGGGGCTCGGGATCGACAAGGAGGAATTGAGCCGCACCCGCGATGCCCAGGTCCCCCTGCGTGGGAAGATGGGGACCGCCTGGGATGTCGCCCGGGCCGCCCTCTTCCTGGCCTCCGACGACGCTTCGTTCATCACGGGCGTCGCACTGCCCGTCGATGGGGGACAGAGTTCCCGCATCGGATGAGGACCCGGTCCCTTCGCGAGGGGCGAACACGGGGGAAAATGGAAATCGAATTCGATGCCGAAGGCCTTCTGGCGGTCGCACGACAGCGCTCCGGCCTCGATGATTTTGGTGATCCCCGTTTTCACGAGCCCTTGCGACGCCTGCTCCATTCCCTTACGCACGAAGCCCGCCTGAGCGACGCCGGCCGTGCGATGCAATACGAACGGGTCGTCGGCAATCTCGTAACGCGTCTGTCGGCAGAAGCGTTCATCGCGCTTCATCCGGAGATCCTCGAGGAAGAGATCATCGCTCCCGCCGTGATCATCGGCCCCACCCGCTCGGGTACGACACGGTTGCAGCGTCTGCTGTGCGAAGATCCGAGACATTTCGCGGTCCTGTGGTGGGAGAACCGTTGTCCGGTCCCGCTTCCCGGGACCGATTGGCGGGGCGCCGACCCGCGCATCCCCCAGGCAGAAGAGGAGGTCCGCCAGACTCTCGAAGCCGCGCCCGAACTCGTCGCGATCCATCCCTGGGATCCGCACGGCCCCGATGAAGACGCTCTCCTGTGTGAGCATGCCTTCCTGTCCCACGTACCCGAGTCGAGCCTGTACGTTCCCGGCTATCGCGATTGGCTACAGGACCAGGATCAGACTCCCGGCTACGAATTTCTCGCTCGAATGCTCCGCATCCTGCAATGGCAGAAGAAGCAGCGGGGGGAGCACGCGGAGCGCTGGGTCCTGAAGACGCCGCAGCATCTCGGCTTCCTGCCGGATTTCTGTCGCGTCTTTCCCGACGCTCGAATCATCCAGACCCATCGCGATCCGTGTGTGACCCTGCCCTCGGCGGCGAGCATGTTCTCGGCGCTCTGGAAGCTCACCTCGAACGAGGTCGACCGCCGCGCGGTCGGTGACCAGGTGCGCAATCGCCTGGCGCTCGACCTCTCGAGATGTCTCGCTTTTCGCGATTCCCAGCCCACGGACCGCGTCTTCGACATCTGGTTCGAGGACATGCAGCGCGACCCGATTGCCGAACTCGAGCGAATCTATCACTGGCTCGGCACGCCCTTCGAGCCCAGAACGCGTCGCGACCTCGATGCCTGGCTCGTGCAGAATGCGCGCGAGAAGCGCCCGGCCCATCGCTATTCCCTCGAGGACTTTGGCCTCGAGGAAGAGGATTTGAAGCAGCATTTCGGTGCCTACCGGCGGCGCTTCATCCTCACTCGACCCGACTGATCGACATGCTCGAGACCACACTCATTCGCCGGCGTTCACCTTCATCCCCTTCCGCACGCCCGATCCGGGATCGAGATGGGCGTAGGTGGCGAAGGTCCCATCCTCATGGATGATGGTGACCGCGTTGGCCTTGTCCAGAAATGCCGGTTCCACACCGGTTTTCGTAAAGCCATCATTCACTTCCACGACCTCACCACGGCGGGAAACGAGAATCGGCGTCCCGATGGGCATCCCGAAGTCAAAGGAATAGCGCGCGGTACCGGTATGGCTGAATTCACCATTCTGTCCCTGCGTCAGTTCGCGCTCGAACTTGCCACCGAATGCGCACCCCAATCGGCACATCGAAGCCGTTCTCCACCTCGATGATCCCGTATTGGCTGTTCGTGCTCACCCAGAGGCAGGTGTCGAGGATGCAACTCGAACGGCAGACCCCACCGAGGCAATACCGCTTCTCTTCTTTCGCCCCTGTGGCGGCTGGAACCGCCAGCACCAGCAGGGCAATCATCGCGAGCGATCGAATTCGTGTCCGCATCGTTTCCGGCTCCCCCGCCACCGACCGGCAGCGCTCACGTCCTGCCGTATCGGGTGGTCGGCGTCGTGCCAGAACCGCGCCGTCTAACCCTCGTGGCGCCCCGACGGACTTGGGAACCAGCATTAGCCACACGGATCCGAAAGCCACTGCGAGCTCAAGCGAATCGAATCGGCAGCGAGACGTACCCGAGTTGAAACTCGGACGGAGGGCGCCACGTCTCCTCTTCGATCACGTCGAATTCGGGAACCCGCGCGAGCAGTTCCTCGAGCAACACCCGACCCTCGAGGCGGGCTGCGTGAATGCCGATGCAGTGGTGCTGGCCGTGTCAGAAGCCCGCGTGACGTGGCGGGCGCCGAGTGATCTCGAAGCGATCGGGACCCGAGAACTCCCGGGCGTCCCGATTGGCCGACTGCAGGAGCAGGAAGATGCGCTCGCCCACGGCGAGCTTCGTCCCGGCGATCTCGACGGGCCGAGCCACCGTACGGCCGATCGATTGCAGGACACCCTGATGGCGAACCATCTCCTCGAAGGCGCCCGCGGCGAGCGTCGGATCGGCGGCGAGCGCGCTTCGCTGCTCCGGTGCGAGCGACAGCTCACGTGCGCCACCCGCGATGATCTTGGGGAGGGTCTCGGTGCCACCCACCAGAAGCGAGATCAGATGAACGGCGATCTGGACATCGTCGAGCTTTCGTCCGTCGATTTCTTCGCTCAGCAGATGGTCGATCACGCGCGCGTCGCTGATCGACCGCCTGCGGCGTGACGCGACCTGATCGATCGCAAAGGCCGCCAGCTCGGCTTGCGCCACGAGCCCATCGCTCGATTGTCCGGACTGTCCGTCCGCGCGCTGGGATGAGCGGTTGACGATCGACACCAGGGCGGGCCCTTCCTCGGAGGGGAAGCCCAGAATCTCGCAGGCGACCATGACCACGACGGGTGCGGTGTACTCACGGGCAACGTCGAAGCGTCCCTCGGGCACGAGCGCATCGAGCCGGTCACGTGCCAATTCGCGCACCCGGCCCTCGAGACTCGCGACGAATCGTGGCTGCAAGGGGGGCCTCATCACCTTGCGAATCCGGTTGTGTAGCGGCGGATCCCACATCGCGAAGGTGTCATCCGTATTGTTCACAGGGGCGCGATCCTTGAGGGCAGAGGGCGAAAGCAGTTGTTTGCGGATGAAGACCGGTCCCTCGACGAGCGAGTAGGACTCGAGATCCTTGAGGACTTCCCACACCTCGGCGAATCGGGGCAGCGCGATCGCGTCATATTGCGGCAGAGGATGGACGGGGCCCGCCTCGCGAAGCTCTCGATAGGCGGGATAGGGGTCCGTCATCGATTCGATCGAATAGGGGTCGTATTCCATCACGGGGTCGTCCACTGGGACAGCGGCACTCGATCCTCGAAACACATGGTTGCTCGCTCCGGTTCGGTTGCCACAGGGAGATCTCGAACGTGACGCTCGTCTTTTCGGCGGGCCCTGCGCCGTGCAGAGGCGAAGTCGGAAGGCGCTCGAATCCTAGGCGAGATGCGATCGGGGTCCCAGGCGTCGACGGCCCGGGGAATCGGCGGATCACGGCACGCAGAGGCGGTCGAGCGGGCACGGTTGCCGGGGCGTGATACGTTGGTTCCTGATCCCCGTACGGAGGTTCGATCGATGCGATACCAGATTTTTGGCAACACCGGTCTCAAAGTCTCGGAATTCTGCCTCGGCGCCATGACGTTCGGGGAGGATTGGGGCTGGGGCAGTGACGCGAAACAGAGCCGCGCCGTGTTCGACGCCTTCGCCGAGGCCGGCGGCAACTTCATCGATACGGCCGATGTGTATACCGGTGGAACCAGCGAACGTCTGTTGGGAGAGTTCATCGCCTCGGAGCGGGATCGCTACGTCGTGGCTACGAAGTTCACCGCCGGACCCCAGGCAACGGACCCAAACGCCGCAGGCAACTCGCGCAAGCATATGCGGCGTTCCCTCGAGGCGAGTCTGACTCGTCTCGGGACCGACTATGTGGACATCTACTGGGTCCACGTGTGGGACTTCCTGACACCGATCGAGGAGGTGATGCAGTCCTTCGACGATCTCGTGCGCGAGGGGAAGGTGCTCTACGTCGGGATTTCGGACGCACCGGCATGGGTGATGTCCCGCGCACAGACCCTCGCGGAACTCCGCGGCTCGACGCGGCTTGCCGCCATGCAGGTTCTCTACAGCCTGAGCGAGCGCGGCATCGAAGGCGAGTTCCTCCCGATGGCGGAGGCGCTCGACCTCGCCGTGTGCTGCTGGTCGCCGTTGGATCAGGGCATCCTGACCGGAAAGTTCTCCCAGGGCAGCGCGGGCGGAGACGAATCGGAGCGCAGTCGGCTCCATGGAGGACGCGTCCCCGACGAAAAAGCGGCCCTCGTGGCCGAACTCGAGAAAGTCGCCGGCGAACTCGGGTGCAGTCCCGCCCAGGTCGCGCTCCGATGGCTGCGACAACGCTCGCCCCGGTCGATTCCCATCGTCGGTGCCCGTACGCTCGAGCAGTTGAACGACAACCTCGGCGCCGTCGACGTCGAGATCCCGGACGAGCTATTCGACCGGCTCGAAAATGCGAGCCGAAGACCACTCGCCTGGCCACATGAGATGTTCTCGAGCCCCGCCCAGACGGGCTTCACCTACGGTGGATTTCTCGACCGCATCGATAGCGAGCGTTCGTTTCCCGTTCGCACCGACTCGACCGACGGCATCCAGAGTTACGTCGCCGGGGAAGACTGAATCTGCGTCTGGCTCGAACGCGCAGATTCGGGCAGGTCGAGACGATCAAACCTGGCGAAAGGTGCCCTAATCGACACTGGAGAGCGGCCGCGCGAAGCTCAGTTCATGGCCGTCCGGGTCCTTCAAATGAAAGTAGCGCTCACCCCAGGCGGCGTCGCGCGGCTCGAATTCCGGGATGAAGCCGGCTTCGCAGGCGCGCGCATACATCGCGTCGACGTCGCTCACGTAGAAGATCGCACGGCCCCAGCCCCCCAACTCACCCGTGTCCGGCCCCAGCGCAAGGTTGAGGTAGCTGGTACCCGCGCGAAAACTCGTGAAGTCTGCGGATTCACCCCCATAGATCTTCTCGAAGTCGAGAGCGGCGTAGAAGCGCACGGCCCGCACCATGTCTCGCGTCATGAAAGTGACGGCGCTCAGACTCTCGATCATCGGGTTGCGTCCACCTGGTTTCTTTCCTTGTCCTGTCGCATGCGTCTGCGAACTCCATCCCGAGACGGCTCCCGTGTCTCGACAAACAACTGAACTCCACGTTTCCTCGCGTCGATCCCGACCGGGTCGTCTCTCGGCTAGATCGGCTCGCCGAAATGCGCCGTCAGTCGATCGACCCATTCCTGTAGATTCGGGAGCTGAGGATGGATCTGTGACGCGCGCTCGAGTGCTTCGAGGGCCTCGAACGGTCTGTTCTGTCTTTCGCGAATCAGCGCCAGTCCGGAAAGTGCGCCAAAATGGCGAGGCTCGAGTTCGAGGGTGCGCTCGATATCGGACACCGATTCTTCATCGCGGTGAAGCAGATAATTGAGCGTTGCGCGCTTGTTCCAGGCCTCCGCGAAATCCGGCTTCCGGGCGACCGCCGTATTGAACGCTTCGAGCGCGACCGCGCCATCCCCGTTGGCCATCGCGTGCACGCCGACCGCCATCACCCGGTCCACCGCCTCGTCCTCCGCATCCCCCCAGGTCGCCCAGATGCGCTCTTCGATCAGCGTCGCTTCTCGTCCGGAAGTCGCTGAAGCGAGGCGCTCGAAGAGCGCGGCGAGAGTAGGGTCTCGTTGATCGGCCATCGCTTGTCCTCCGAAGCTCAATGCGAGAAACAACAGGCTCGAAAGCAGCGCGAGGATTCCCAGCGCAGCCCCTCGCGACCGCTTGATCACGAGCTTCATCGTGAGAGAAGGTCGAGTTCGCATGCTGTTCGAGAGGATATCACCGCATCCCGAGCGCAGCCCTATCGAGCCCCGAAACCGCTCCACACCGACCGCTCACGCAGGCGAGGCCTGTGACCGTTGTCTTCGCGAGGCGCGGATGAAGGCGCTACGGCCGATACCAGATGGGCGAGGTCACGGCGCGTTCCTGAAGCCAGGCCGCAGCACCGGGGGGCCGACTCACCCCGAGACGCAACGCATCGAACGTGCTCCAACGACACGTGGGTACCTGCAGCACGCGGGCATAATAGAAAGCCCGCTGATCGCCATCGAAGTCAGGGTCCGACCAGCTAGCGGACAGTTCCGAGCGGCCCTTCGCAGCGTCGAAGCTGCAATCGTCGAGATCCGGTGCCTCGACTTCGAGTCGACAACGATGATTGGCCTCATCCGGCGCTCGACCATCCGCGCAGGCCACGTCGAAGATTCGTTCTCGCGCGCTGCCCTCCTCCACCCAGCCCTTGACGATCTGCATTCTTTCCAGCGGAGCCTCGAGTGGATCCCGAAGCGCCTGGATCAGGAAGGTCGGGCCCGCGACTCCCGTCGCCGCGCGATCGAGTTCGCCCCCCATCGGGACGCCGCGCGCGTAGCCCGCCTCGGCCAGGCCGGTGCCGAGATCGCCAGTCGCGAGATCCCATCCCGCAAAGAGTCGCACGCGAATTCTGGGGCCCGAGGTCGCGAAGACTTCGCGCGCCCGCAGCGCGTCGAACAAATCTGCTCGGGTATTCGCTTCCGCCCAGACGCCCGCCAGCCCCGCGGCGCTGAACGGCGAGCCGCTACTCAGATCGATGATTTCGAAGTCGGCGAAGGGATCGCTCGGGGGCGGGATGATGCGTGCCTCGGGCGTACCGTCGACCACACCGATCTTGCCGGAATAGTTGCTTTCCTCGACGGGACTCGAGGCGTTGTGACCGTCAGAGGCCCCGATCATCCCGAAGAGATAGGGATTTACGCCTCCCCGTTCCTCCATCTCGAGACCGTGCATGAGAGCGAGCCGCGCATAGCTTCCGGAAAGCTGGCTCTTGTCGGTGGGTCGCCCGAGGATCGTGTCGAGCACGGAGAAACCGGCCCACTCGTCGTTCGGAGAGAGTCCGGGATGGGTCTCTGACTGCCCCTTGATCTGCATCACCTCGCTCACCGGCTCGTTGCGCACCCGAATCTCGGCGTACTCCGCGTCGAGAGGTCGACCGGCATGATCGACGCTTGCGTACATGAGTCCGTTGCTGCCGTTCGCATTGTGTGGAATTGCGATCACATCCGAGCCCGTCGCCCGCGCCTGCTCCATCCAGTCCCAGAGGTCTTCGGGATTGTGGCTGTCGAAGGTCGAGAAGGGGCGTGCCGGCACGTCGGAGCCCCGAAAGATCACATTTCGATGCAGATTCTGTCCATCGGGCATCGAGGTGTACTCGTATGCGATGAAGGCCGTGAATTCCCCCGGCACGCTATGCCGGTCCGCAAGATCGATGATCTGTTGCCAGGTCGACTCCACCACCGCCTCGTTCGTGAGTTCGGGAAGGAACGTGTCACTCGAAATACCCTGAAAGAGCTTCGCCAAGGCCTCACCCTTCTTGGCGGGGTCAGAGGCGAGCAGCCCCTGAATCAGCGGAAGCTGCCGGATCGGACTTCCCGGGTCCTGGGCCGCAGACGGGATCCCCAGATAGTTCGCGTGCTCGGTCAGGGCAATGAAATCGAGTGGCGGGCCCTGCATCCGGATGCTCTTGCCCGAGATGTGATCGATCTCCCCTCCGCGCGCATAGCGGTAGGCGTCCTCGGGTCCCACCCGCACCCCGAACGCGAACGCGTCGAGCGACCAGCTCGAGTGGATGTGGAGATCTCCAAAATAGGCGTCCTTCAGCGGATTGCGCATCTCGTTCGTCGGCGTTTCCATCGCCTGGGACGCGCCCTCCACCGCCGACTCATCCCCTTCATCCCGCGATCCCGCGCAGCCCATCGACAGCGTGAGGCCGAATAGCGCGAGCGAGACGAGCCCCATGAACTGAATTGCTCTCATCTTCGTTCCTTGCGTGGACCGCGCGGGTCCTCTGCGCGGCTAGTCCCCGATCACGAGTCCCTTTTTCGCGAGTGCCTCGTACAGCTTCCCGTCGATCCCGATCTCATCGCAGATCTCCCGGCTGTGTTCGCCCAGAGCGGGTGAGGCGCGGTCGAGGCTCGCTGGCAGGTCGCCCATGTTCCACAGCGACCCGATCTGCTCGACCTCTCCCCAGGCCGCGTGGGGATAGCGCGCGATCAGGTCGGATTGCTCCGAACCCCGGGAGGAGAAGAAGGCATCCATCTGATTCAGTCGCACCGGCGCAGCCGGTACGCCCGCCTGGTCAAGGGACCAGAGCACGGGCTCTTGTGCCATCCCGGCAATCGCCGATTCGAGCTGATCGGGCGCGTCGACACCCACCGCCTGGAGAAGGCCGTGCTGCTCCGCATCGGATTCCGCGACGACGGCGATCCAACGTTTGTCCCCGCATTCGAAGATGCGGTGATAGGGCGAGACCCCCATCTGGTCCGCGTCGAGTTTCGGATAGGGAGCGAGTTCGCCGTCCGGGGTGACGAAAGTCTCACTGGTCGTCAGGATGCTCGCCCCCAACAGCGAGGCCGTGCAGAATTGTGGGGTCCCCGTCGCTTTTCGGTGATAGACCGCGAGCAGGGTCGCCGTGAGCGAGGCCAATGCGTTCTGGTGGTCCATCATGCCGAAGCGATGCCACATGGGCCGGTTGCCCTCGCCCGCGCCTTCGTATTCCCAACCGGAGGCGGCCTGGAAGAGTTGATCGAAGCCGGGCCAATCCGCGCGAGGCCCTTTCGGGCCGTAGGAGCTCGTGTGGCAATAGATCAAGTTCGGATTGATCTCCTTCAAGGAGTCGTAATCGATTCGCAATCGCCGCGCCGCCGGGTAGCGCAGATTGTGATGCACGACGTCGGCCCAGGCGGCCAGCTCCTCGACGATCGGACGTGTCTCGGGGTCCTTCAGATTCAGCGCGATGCCGCGCTTTCCGCGCTGACAGCCCGAGAAGACGCGCTCGACGCTGAAGCGCATCATGTCGCCGGTCGTCGCTTCGAGCTTGATGACCTCTGCCCCGAGATCCGCCATCAGCATCGTGGCGAGGGGGCCCGCGAGGAAATTGCCGAAGTCGAGCACCTTGAGCCCCGCAAGCGGCGCCTTGCCCGAAGATTCGCCGTGACCGGCGAAGCCCAGCGGCGGCGTCTCGGCGAGAATCTCCTCGGTGTGTTGGCCCAGAGTGGGAGCGGGGCCCTTGACGCGAGAGTCTGGAGTGGTGGTGTAGGGATGGCCGGGCTGACGGGTCTTGCCCCGCTCGGGATCGTCGACGTCCACGACATAGTCGTTGAAGTTGGCCTGCTCGTCGAAATACAACTCACCCAGCGCCAGACACGGCTGAACCGGAACATCGCTGGCCCACAGACTCTCGAGCCAAGCCTCGCGCGGCTTCGACTCGAGTGCCTCCACGTTGGCTCCGAAATTCGGAAAGGACATTCCCATCTGGCCGGCCTCGTGTCGGGCATTCGCGCGTTCGACGCCGCCTTCTCCCATCTCGGCGAAGGCCTCTTGCATGAGGGGCGAAGCATCGGGATTGGCCATCAGATGGAGCCACTGGCCGTCCCCACAACGGAACAGGGAGTCGCCAGCGTTCTTGGGCATGCCCCGAGCGAAACTCTGGGACGGTCGCTCGGCCCTTGCCCAATGCATCGTCATCGGGATCAGCGCGCCTTGCAGCAAGCTCGTATGCGCAGGCCCGCCGCGGCCATCCCGCTGGCGCGCGATCAGCCGCGCGACGATGCCCGCAGCGGCGAGATGCCAGGCCCCGATCGAGCACAACGGGATCCGCAGGAACGTCGGCCCATCTCGCATGACGGCCTGCTGCTCGTCGAGGATTCCCGAGCGCGCGAGTACCAACGTGTCCTTCGCGGGCCCGTCCGCGTCGGGATGGGACACCGGGAACGCGGGAACGCTACAGACGATCAGCTGCGGATAGTGCTCGCCGAGGGAGACGTCATCGAGACCCTGCTCCGCGGCCGCTGCTGGTCCCCGATCGTGAATCAGCACATCCGCGGTCTGCAGGAGGTTTGCGAGTTCACCGCGCCCCCGATCGCTCTCGAGGTCGAGCACGAGACTGCGCTTGCTTCGATTCCAGACCGCGAAGCCCGACTTCGCGCGAGTGGGATCGCCGGCCGGAGGTTCGACTTTGATTACGTCGGCTCCGGATTCCGCCAGCATCATCGCCGCGACGGGCCCTGCCATGCCCTGCGCGAGGTCGATGATGCGAATTCCGTCGAGTATCTGACTGCTCATTCCTGGTTCCCTCATTCGAATCGGCGGAGCACGAAATGGAAAGTGGAGGATACGCGCCTCAGTCTCTATTTCCTCGACCGGCGAAGTGCGAACAGCGACCTATCCTAGGACGTCCGCCGGTGGTTGCCCTACGATGCACCGTCCACCGACGAGCGCCAAGGGGAAAGATCATGGCTCAATCCATCGCCCCGCTGCCCGCCGCCGACTTCGTCTGTGATCCGCATTCGGCTTTCTATCAGGAGCATCTCTACGAGATCTACCGAAGGCTCCGGGACGACTTCCCGATCTACTACAGCGAGGAGCACGATCTTCGGATCGTCTCCCGCTACGACGACGTCAAATCGGTTCTGCTCGATCACGAGACCTTCACCGTGGATGGGGTGGCGGAGTCGAAGCAGCTTCCCCCCATGCTCGTTTACATGGATGGCGATCGGCACACGAAGCTTCGCAACCTCGTCTCCCGCGGCTTCACGCCACGCCGGGTTGCGGGGATGGAGGCGAAGATTCGCGCGATCGCCCGCGGGCTGCTGGATGATCTCGCGGGCCAATCGGTCGTCGACCTGATGCGTGACTTTTCCGCGCAACTGCCGAGCCGCGTGATCGCCGAGCTGATCGGCATTCCCGAAGAACGTCGAGAGAGCTTCCTCGAATCCACGGA
>JAPYTP010000167.1:5557-11527 GCA_029941885.1 Myxococcota bacterium | reverse complement strand
CGTTACCGGTGCCTACGGTGATGACGGTGAGTTCGTCGTAGGCCTGTCTATCGATCGGTGCAACGATCTCCGACATCTCGGCCGCACGCCAGAGGACGGCGGCACCGAGCCATGCGAGCACCAGAATTCCCAAGATCATCGCGAGGAAGAGAAGTTTTCCGTCCATCGTCTAGTCGTGTCCGCTTCGGGACCTGCCCGGGTTGTTTTTCGTTCGATGGCATCTGATCCGACCAGGGCGCGTTCTTTCTCGAACTCACACTCTCCCGTTTTCGAAACTTCAGATCTCATCGATGGTCGATATCAGTCGAAGACGACCGTCTTGTTGTCGTAGACCAGCACGCGTCCCTCGAGGTGCCACGCGACCGCGCGCGAGAGGACCGTTCTTTCGACATCGCGTCCCTTGCGTACGAGGCTCTTCGGCGTGTCGCGATGAGATACACGCACGACATCCTGCTCGATGATCGGTCCTTCGTCGAGATCGAGGGTCGCGTAGTGGGCGGTCGCGCCGATTCGCTTGACACCGCGGCCATAGGCCTGGTGGTAGGGCTTGCCGCCTTGGAATGCGGGCAGGAAGGAATGGTGGATGTTGATGATTCGTCTAGGGAAGGCCGCGATCATCCGCTCCGAGAGGATTTGCATGTATCTCGCCATGACGACCAGGTCGATCCGGTATTTCTCGAGCAGTTCGATTTCTTCCGTTTCCTGATCTGCCTTGGTGTCCTTGGTGATCGGGAAGACGCGATAGTCGACACCGAACTGCTCGGCGATGGGTTCGAGATCCGGATGGTTGCTGATGATCAGGGGGATGTCACAGTGGAGTTCACCCGAGCGGTGCCTCAGCAACAAGTCGTAGAGGCAATGGTCGGTCTTCGAGACGAAGATCGCCATGCGCGGCACGTCTCGGTCGAGGCGAAGAGTCCATTCCATCGAATGGCGCTCCGCGACTTCCCGGATCGCGCCTTCGAGGGTCTTCTCGTCGATGAGCGCCTGGTTGTCGCGCACGGACAGATCAAAGCGGATGCGCTGAAAAAATTTTCCTGCGATCGAGTCCGTGTGCTGATCCGCATCGAGGATGTTGAGACCGAGGGCGAACAGGAGCTGAGAGAGGGCTGCGACCAGTCCAGGTCGGTCGTCACAGCTCACGAGTAGCGTCGCTGTCGTCGAATTTGTGGGGGGCGTCGCCATCAGGGGTTCTCCGGCGGGAAGACTAGCCAAGCCCCCGGGTGATGCGAGCCGAGCCGACGATTGACTCGCACTTTTGCACTATGGCCTCTTTCGAGGCCGTCCGATAAATTCACCACCAGGGGAATCACTCATCCCCGAGTTCTCCGCTGTCCATTCATTCGGAATGGGATGCGGGAGCGGCCCGGAGGGGAGGCTACGGCGGCCACCTGAGCCCGGGATCCTGGCGAGCGCTGTGGGGCACTTGCCTGACATGCCTATGCCGGCTTTGGGAGGTAAGAATGGACCAACGTAGCACTACGGCGAGTGAGGTGGTGGCGTCCTAGCAACGCTCACTGTTCTTCGAATAGCTAGGTGCTGCGAAGGGACGCTAGTTCCCAACGCCGCCGTCCCTGGGAACGCGGATGTCGTAGCCGCAATAGGACTTCGGTCTGTTCCCAGGGTCTTTTTTTCTCCGCCCGTCCGCCCGCCATCTTCCGAGGCGGCACGGCGACTTCATCTGAAACAGAGCGCGGGACGCCGATTCAGGATGGAATGCGTCGCTCTCCACAGGGGGTGTGAGTCCCTTCGGCTGCCTACACCATCTCTTGCCTCCTCCCGTCAGCCGGTCTGCGTGTTGGCGAAGTGCGAATCCGGCGGCGCGCGAATTGCTCTCTCATCCCATGCCGTTCTGCCCGGGTAAACCCGCCCGATGAATACGTGCAGCTCGAGGTCGAGATGGGCTTTCGTATCGGATCCAGCCAAAATCAGACGACGCTCTTCGCGCAGCGTCAGCTCACGATTCATCGCAGCCGCGCGAATCGCGCGATGGAGCGGCTCGCCTCGGGTCGCCGCCTCAATCGGGCGGCGGACGGTCCCGCCGAGCTCGCGACCGCACAGATCCTGGAGCAGGCGGCGATCGCCGTCCTCGCGCAGTCCACGGCGCAGGACAGGGTCGTGCTCCAGTTACTCGACGGGGCGACGGGCGCGCTCGACCCCGCCGCGGCTGAGCCGCGAACCGCGTCCCTCTGAGGGGACGCATCCCACCGATCGCCTAACGAATCGCAAGAGGATTGATGGGGGATCCGACCGCACCGGTGATCGGAAGCGGCGGCGCGGTGAACAAGCACGAATATCGCAGGTCCTGGGCGCAGGCTTCGGCGAGTGCATCCATATGGAAAATCTCTCCAAAGAGCACTCCGGTGTTGCGGAGTGAGATCATGTGGAGGGGTTGGAAGCAATCCTCGGTCTCGTTGGGGATCACCTCGATTCCCCAGGTGTCGGTGCAAACGGCGGCCACTTCCCGTTCGTAGAGCCATCCGGAACAATGCACGGAGAGCCCGGGTGCCGGCCCTCCGCAATAGCCCTCCCAGGAATCCTCAGCGAGGCACCGGGTCATCATGCCGGTTCGGACCAGAACGATGTCGCCGGATTCGACCGTGACGCCCTCGGCTTCGGCGCAAGCGTCGAGCAACTCGGGCCCGATCGCATAGCCATCTTCGAGCCAGAGTTCGCCGAGATGGCGCGGGAGGTCGAGCAGGATGCCGCGACCCACGACGCCATTCTTCGCGGCTTCGATTCCATTCTTCTTGGCACCGCGACTGGTAATCAATTCGATCGGGCGGTCGTTGTACATCTTGCCGTCGTAGAAGACATGGGCCAATGCATCCCATTGTGTTCCGCACTGGAGGGGCATCGTGATCGAATCGTCCGCATAGCGAAATCCGCCGGGGATCCCGTCCTGGGCGCCGGCCAGGACGTCGCCACCGTCCTGGAGCATGACGTGGATCGGGTTGTGGCGGCCGCCAGCGCCGGTCTGCGGCCCTTTGTGATCGAAATTCAGAGCACACGAGATGACTTCGCCGCGTCGGGGCAGGGCGGTTGCTGCGAGGATCCGTTCGGGGGTGATGAAATTCAGCGCGCCGCGTTCGTCTTCGGGACCCCAGCGGCCCCAATTGGAATATCGTCGTCCCCATTCGCGGACGGTGTCGGCGGTGATTCTCGCGCTCACGGATCGCTCCGTCGTCCCTCGAGCGCCGAAAGAGCGGCCTCGACGATGGGGACGTCTTCGGGAACATCGACGGGCACGCTGGACCACCCCTCGATCTCCGCAGCACGAATTCGATAGCCATTCTCGAGCGCACGCAGCTGTTCGAGTTCCTCGGTCATCTCCGCCGGGGAGCGCGGCAGTGTTACGATTTCGAGCAGGAATTCACGCCGATAGACGTAGAGACCGACGTGTTGGAGCGGGGGAATTCCCAGATCCTTGCGCCGGTAGGGGATCGGCGCCCGGGAGAAGTAGAGCGCAAAGCCCGCGGCATCGAGGACGACCTTGACGCGATTCGGATCGTCGTAGGCCTTGGGTTCCGCACGATGGACGATCGTCGACATCGCGGCGATGTCATCGCGCAACAGTGCCTCGACCGCGGCGTCTACGACAAAACCTTCGATCAGCGGCTCGTCGCCCTGGACGTTCACGATCACGTCGTGGTCGTAGCGCGCAGCAACTTCGGCGAGACGGTCGGTTCCGGTCGGATGGTCATCCCGAGTCATCTCGACCTTTGCCCCGAAGCCTTCGCAGGCCGCTTGGATGCGTTCGTCGTCCGTCGCGACGACGACCGCGTCGACGCTCTTGGCTGCGCGGGTCCGCTCCCAGACGTGTTGAATCATGGGCTTGCCGGCAATGGGCGTCAGCGGTTTGCCGGGAAAGCGGGTGGAGCCATATCGAGCGGGTAGGATCGCCAGGACGGTCATGTAACCATCCTACCCGAAAGCGACCCACTCGACGAAGACAACCCCGCGTTCGCGATCCCCAGAACGCCGGCCGGTTGCGATCCGGTCTCTGGATCTGACTGCTAGGATGGGCGTGTGCAAGACAGATCCGAGGGAGGGGGCCGAGAGGCCGTTCGCGAGCGAGTGAAGCGTCCGTGGTGGTTGCCCTTTTTCCTGGGGCGAGTGCCAATCGGTCTTGAGGAGAGGCACGTCGCGCTCGTGGGGATCGTTTCTCTCGCCGCACTCTTCGAGAGTTACGACATGTCGATGCTGACATCGGCACTCAAGCAGATTCGGGAGTCCTTCGATCTCACTCAGGCCGAGGCCTCGTCGCTATTCGCCTGGATCCGACTCGGAGCGATTCCGGCTTTCCTCGTCTTGCCCCTCGCGGATCGGGTCGGCCGCCGTCGCGTTTTTCTGGCGGCGATCGTCGGGATGAGTGTCGGGACGATGGCCTCTGCCTTCGCGCAGGACGCGATCCAATTCGTGATCGCGCAGACGGTGACGCGCACGTTTTTCGTGGCCAGTACGGCCTGCGCGGTGGTGATCATCGCCGAAGAACTTCCGGCGGAGAATCGTGGCTGGGGGATCGGGATCCTGGGAGCCCTCGGCTCGTTTGGCTTCGGGCTTGGCGCGCTGTTCTACGCGCGAGTCGATCTGTTGCCCTACGGCTGGCGAGCGATGTACATGATAGGCGGCGTCCCTCTGTTGTTGATGCCGATCTTGATCCGCCGTGTTCCCGAGACCGCGCGCTTCACCAAACAACGAGAGCAACGGAAGGGTTCTCCGGCGGACGCGGCGGGCTGGATCCAACCGCTGGTCGAGATGGTACGAACGTATCCGGGGCGAAGCTTTTCCGTCGCGGCGATGGGGCTGCTCTTCTCGGCCGGGGCGAGTCCCGCTTTCGGGCTGCTTTCCGATTTCGTTCAGACTACCCATGGTTGGAAGCCGAGTAGCTATTCGATGATGGCGGTGATCGCCGGAACCTTTGGCATCGTCGGGAATCCGGCGATGGGCTGGGCCGCGGACCGCATCGGCCGTCGGCCGGTGGCGATGGTCGCATTCGCGGGCTTTCCCGTGGCTGCTCTCGCGATCTATTTCGGTCCAGAGTTCCTGATTCCGATTTTCTGGATTCCCCTGGTCTTCTTTCTGACCGGGGCCGGGGTACTGATGCGGATCATCTCGACCGAACTCTTTCCTACATCGAGTCGCAATACGGCGATGGGTTGGGAGACGTTGATGGAGACGCTCGGATCGGCGGCGGGCTACGCGCTGGTCGGGGCCCTGACCATCAGTGGGTCGTCGATCGCGAGGGGGGCCGTTCTGGTGAGCGCGTTGACTCTTCTCGGAATCTTCGTGATCCGGTTTCTTCCCGAAACTGCTGGCCGAGAACTCGAAGCGACGAGTCGGACGGCTGCCGGCGAGGCGTGACCGTCGCACGGGAACTTCGCCGGTGGCACCGGTATCGCGAGATTCCATTCGCTACGATGCGCGCGCAATGACAACACAGGTCGAGGATTTCGAACGCTGATGGATCCAAAACTTCTGTTCTGGACCGCCGCCCTCATCAATCTGGCGGTGCTCTGCGGCTTCGCGCTTTCGGGTGTTCGCTTTGCGCGGCGCGGCGAGATTGCGCGCCATCGACGCGCCATGAAGGTCGCGTCCTGGATGATCATCGCGTTTCTCGGTGCGTATGTGTTGAAAGTCGTACTGTTAGGCCGAGAGGATCAATCGGTCTGGACGCTGTTCGATGTGTGGGTTCTTCGGATCCACGAACTCTTCGTGGCGGTGATGCTCTCCGGCGGAACCGTGGCCTGGCTCCAGGTCAAGAAGCTGGTGGGCACTCGCCTCGTGACGCACGACCCGAACGATCCGATGCCCGACCCGAAGGTCGTTCGTCGGCACCGGATCGCGGGACGAACTGCCGTCACCGGTGCGGTATTCGCTTTCCTGTTGGCGATCGGTGTGCTGGCGGGAATGTTCGCGAGGCTTTGATCTTGACCTTGCGGGTGCTGCGCACCCTTGGGCCGCGGGCGC
>JAPYTP010000167.1:0-5457 GCA_029941885.1 Myxococcota bacterium | reverse complement strand
TGATCTTGACCTTGCGGGTGCTGCGCACCCTTGGGCCGCGGGCGCATTGACCTTGTGGGAGGGGTCAGATGATCGAGCGGAGTTCGGTGATCATTTCGGTGGAGGCGCGTTCGATGATTTCGTCGGGGTCCGAGAGGGCGGACATGACGAAGTGGCGGCAGCCCGCCTTCGCGAACTTGCGCATTTGCTCGAGGCAATCCTCTGGCTTCCCGAGCAGGCAATAGCGCTTCGACGCTTCCGTGAAATCCGTGTTGTAGATCGTGCCCAGCATCTGGGCGGCGCGCTTGTGGGCGGCCTCGTAGCTGTCGTCGAGGACCGTGAAGAGGAGCGCCGCGGTCTGAAAGGGCCTGCCCGCGCGACCGGCGTCTTTGGCATGTGCGCCGATCTGGGCGAGGTTCGCGGTGTAGGTCCCGACATCGCACATATGCGAGATGTAACCATCGCCGAGCCGCCCAGCGCGTTTCATGGAAACGGCCTTCCGGCCGCCGACGATGATCGGAGGCCCGCCGGGGCGGACGGGTTTCGGCTCGATCTTGACCTTTCCGAATTGGAAATGCTCGCCGTCGAACTCCGCGGCTCCCTCACTCCAATGTCGCCGCAGGATCTCGATCGATTCGTTGGTCCGCGGGCCCCGTTCGGCGATCGGGGATCCCACCGCTTCGAATTCCGGCGGAAATTCGCCTCCAACCCCAACGCCCAGAATGAGTCGACCGTTCGAAAGCATGTCGATCGTGCCGGTCATCTTGGCGGTGAGCGTCGGATTGCGAAGCGGTAGGAGCAGTACGCCGGTTGCGAGTTCGATTCGCTCGGTCACCGCGGCACAGAACGACAGCAGGCTAAGGCTCTCGATCACGGGAATATGGAAGGCGATGTGGTCGCCGACCCAGATCGAATCGAGGCCGCTTTCCTCCATCTTGCGCGCCTTGTCGAGCACGGACCGACGATCGCCGGCAGCGAGCATCATCCCCATCTTGACTTCGTCGACGACGTTGAGTCCTTCGATATCCATTTCTTCTACAACCTGATTCGGGAGGAGGGGCGCCGATTCGAATTTCGGTGGAGCAGCGCGCCGAGGATCATTCCGCCGACCAGGATGAGTGCCCCCGTGATCCATTCCTGGTAGCGACTACCCGCGCGGAGCTCGTAGTTTTCGATTTTGAGCGACTCGATCTGTCCGCGTTGACCGCTATCGGTCGATGCCAGGGTCGCGTTCGATTCGCGCAGCTGGCTCGCTTCGGAGCGAGTCTTCTCGAGTTGCGTTCGCAGCGTTCCGGTTTCGGATTCGAGCTGGGCCAGACGCAGCGTCGGCGGAGGCTCGCTCTCGAGATAGCCGGCCGGAATCCACCCGGTCTTGCCGTCCTCCTTGGTGCGCACCCGGGTCCAGGTTTCACCCCGGGCGAGGACGTCCATCTCGTCGCCGGTCTCGATCGCGCCCAGGATCTTGAATTGCGTTCCCGCCCCCGCGCGCAGATTCAGTCGAATATTCCCGCGCACCCAACCGGTGTCCGCAGGGGCGGGGCCAGCGAAGGTCGCGCCGAGCATGAGCGTGAGGGCAAGGACCAGGCTGGCCGTGCGAATGCGAGTGGGGTGCAAGCGAAACTCCCGGATCGAGGCGGCGGCCCTTTCCAACATCGGGGGATCCGATTTGGGAAGGTCCAACGATAGAAAATGGGCGCGCTCGAAAGTGTGACGAAGTCCACGCGCCCAGAAAAATCTGTGATGAGGTCCAGAGCGATGTGGCCGGATCATATCGCCACAGATCCGATCCGGGGAGTTCCCAAACCCCGCCAGCCGCACACGGAGTGGGGCGGGAAACTCATGAGGATTCCGAGTCGGCGGCAGCCTGAGACCGACTCGACCGGGCGCGGGCCGCCTCAGAAAAAATGCGCGTGGCGCGCGAGCGGGGGCTTCACGATTGCCAGAGGGGATCGCGAGGCAATCGCGTTCGCAGTCTGTTCCGGAGCATTTCGTTGCCGCCCGGCCCGGGCGAACTCATCGCCGGAATCGAGACGAGCCGTCGGCTGCCCCTTGGGGAGATCATGCTGAGCCGAATCTTCGTGGTGATCGATCGGCCCCGTTCTCGGCCGGGATTCTGCGCGACTTTTTCGAGGAGCCCGATCTCGATACTTCGGATGTCGCGGTCCGAGCGGAGGACGTCGCGGCAGTCGAGATGGCCGAGCCCTCGGCGGCTCGATTTGCGCAGCGGGACGAAGAGTTTCTCGACGCTCCGGCGATGATGAGGCGAAGCACGTGGGGCGACACCCTGATCGAGCGCGGCGAGGCGATGGCGGCAGCGCCTTCCGCACCTCCCGAAAGCCGGTCGAGCGCCGGATCAGCCGACACGACCGAGAGCGTTTCTCTCGGTCGGCTCCTTCAGGAAGTCGACCGCGGTGCCCGTCAGGGCGCCAAACAGAGCGAGGGTCGGACGGGCGAGCGCGTGACGCGCGTGCCCATTTCCGAGGACATCGTGCTCTCGGTGCGGAATATCGAGGAGGGTGATGCCCACCTCGTGGAGAAGCTCGCGAAACTTCTCCGCCGCCTCGGAGGACTGGTCTGACCCTTCCCGTGGTCGGCGCGTCGACCGATTGGCGGGTGATCGGGACTAGAAGACGGTTCGACCCGCCTGGGGTGTGCAGGCGACCACTTCGTTCAGAACCAGGGTAGAGACATCACAACCCTGGGCCCCGGTGACGCGGCTGCCATCATTGGCGTCCTGCACGAAGACCCAGGACTGGGTGACGCCGTTTCCATCGATGTCTCCGAGGGCGTCGGCGGTATACCCGGCATCCGCCAGAACCGTCGCGATCGCGACGGCATAGGAGAAATGCACGAGGCCATCGGGGCTGAAGCCGATCGTCTGGAAGCCAACGCTGGCTGTCGTGAAGGCGACTCGGCTCGAGCCCGGCGTCGTGGCGGGCTCAGTCGCGGCTGAGACATAGCGACCGTGCTCCGAGAAATAGCTTTCCTCGGCCGTGTGGATCCCGGCGAGATTCATCTTGGCCTCGCTCGTCTTCGTTTTCAACTGGAATCGCGCATAGTGGGGAATCGCGATCGCCGCGAGGATCCCGATGATCGCGACGACGATCATCAACTCGATCAGAGTGAATCCGGCTCGATCACATCGGACTGAACACTGCATTTCACGACTCCGGGCACGGGTCAGCAACTTCCACGATCTCCCTGCTCCTCTATCGGTGATTTCCCCGTGGAAGCTAAGTGTCTGAATTCCATCGTGGGCGGATCGACACCGGTTCGTGTGGTAACCCGAGAGCATTTTGGCGGCAAGTTGGAAGACGGGGGCGATCGGGCTTCGAAGCAGCGCCGCCGAAGATGAGAATCGCCGCGCGGTCGATCCGCGGTCGACCCGGCCCGGAAGACGCCATGCACCCGGTCTTCGATCTGCTCGCTCGGACTACCCGCCGACGCCCTTCACCGATCCCGTACGGGGAGCGCCGATCAGCATCTTGAAGACGTCGTAGTCCTCGGGGACCGGAATCACGCCGACACGCTCGGCGTAGGCGTCGAAGGCACGCTCCATGCTCGCCGCGCGTTCGCTCATCCGGCGAGACAGGTCCACACGCTCGCCCGGATCCCGCCTCAAGTCGAATAGCATCCACTCGCCGTTCCCGGATGGTGGACCGTTGCGTACGAGTTTGTAATCACCCTGAAAGAGTGCCGCCGTCGTCATCAATTCGTACCCGATCGCCTCGTCCGCCGGGTGGACGCGCTCCGCCATTCCCTTGAGCGTCGCCCACGCACTACGGCCGGTGGGCAGATGGATGGGTGCGGACCCGAGCTCGGAGTCCGTTGCCTCGGGCGCCGTCAGTCCGGCCGAATCGAGCAGGGTCGGTACGAGATCCGGCGCGAAAACGAAAGCGTCGACCCGACGTCCCGCCTCGAGCAGAGCGGGGTAGCGGACGATCAACGGCACCCGCATGCCCCCTTCCGCCGCCTGGCCCTTGTAGCCGCGCAGATCGATGGCTCCCGTCTGTGCCCATTGCGGTCCGTAGCTCGGGAACGAACCTCGGCGTCCGATCGCCGCGTCCTGGGTCTCCGGGTAGCGAGCGGAATACCAGGAAAGAGCGCGCGGGGACCGATTCGGTTCGGAGGGATCCGGTCCGTTGTCGGATAGAAAAACGACTACGGTGTCGTTGGCGTTTCCGCTCTCCTCCAGCGCGTCGAGAACGCGACCGATCTGGGTGTCCATGTCATCGAGCATGGCTGCGTACGCGGCCATCCTCGCCGCCTCTGTCCGACGTCGAGTTGCGTCGAGATCCTTCCATGCGGGCACGCTCGGGTCGCGTTCGCGAATTTTCGTGCCGGCCGGTAGCAGCCCCTGCTCGATCAATCGCTCGTGGCGCTCGCGCCGGATCTCATCCCACCCGACGTGATAGCGATCCCGGTGGCGTGCGAGCGCTTCGTCCGGCGCGTGATGGGGCCAGTGCACAGCCTGGAAGGAGAGGACGGCGAGGAAGGGGCTCGCACTCTCCGAGGCAGGACCGGCCAGGAACCCGAGCAGCTCATCCGTGTAGAGCGCGCTGGCCAGCCCCTCCGGACGCTCGATCAGGTGCCCGTTGCGAGAGAAGGGTTCTGTGGCGGGGCGCACGGGAGCGGCACCGAGGGCGCTCCAGTTGTCGCTGCCGCCCGTTGTCAGGGCCATCGTGTACTCGAAGCCGCGGTCGTGTGGGAGCTGTCCGGGCTCCTCGCCCAGATGCCATTTCCCGAAGAATCCGGTGATGTATCCGCCCGCCTGGAAGAACTCGCCGAGGGTGCGGACGCGCCGATTCAGATGCCCCTCGTAGCCGGGCCTGCCGCGTTGGTTGGACGGCATGAAGGTGATCATGTTCCCGAGTCCGGCGAGGTGACTGTCGACCCCGGTCATCAGCATCGCGCGGCTCGGCGAGCATGTGGAGGCTGTATGGAAATTTGTAAACAGCACGCCATCCGCCGCCAGACCATCGATGTTCGGGGTCGGAATCTCGCTACCGAACACGCCGATATCGCCCCAGCCGAGATCGTCGGCGATGATCAACAGCACGTTCGGCTGGGAGCTCGCCGGCGTGATCGGCGGGGTGACGGCGGTGCAACCGTGCCAGGACAGCGCCCCCATGACGACGAGGAGGGGTAGCAACGGTTTGCGGCCGCCGCGTTCCGTGCCGGCGGTTGCGATCTTGGAAATGAGGATCATGGCGTTCTTCCGTTGCGTGGGTCACCGCCTCGCGGTGGGTCGCTTGTTCCCGTCTTCGGTGGTTCGTAATAAACGGACCGGGGCGAGCGGCGCACGTGCTCGGTCAACGTCGCAGACAGATCCTCACCCATCGAGCTGCCAGAGCGCCACCTCGCTTCGCGGTGGCGCTCTGGCAGCTTGATCCCCTTGGCGTGGTGGTATGCTCCGGGCGGAATATTTCGGGGTGGACTCTAGAATGAAGATCCTGGGCAAGATTGTCGTCGCCACTC
>JAPYTP010000166.1 GCA_029941885.1 Myxococcota bacterium | reverse complement strand
GAATTGCTCGACGATCGCATCCGTCCCGATTCGTTCGTGCATGAACTGCACCCGGACGCCCAGGGCTTGGTCGTCTCGCACGATCGAGGCCTTCGAGATCCCCATCGAGGCCTCCTCGACAAGGGATTTCACGATCAGGGGAAAGGTCATGTGTTTGGGCCGTCGGACGCGTCGATCCTTTCGCACGGTGAAGAACCGCGGAACGGTGATGCGGTGGTACATCGCGACCTTTTTGGAGAGTGCCTTGTCACGGGCGAGGACGAGGCCGCGTGGATTGTTTCCGGTGTAGGGCACGCGCAGGAGTTCGAGGAAGGCGACGACGTGTTGGTCGTAGATCGCCTCACCCTGGAACTCATCGAGCAGGTTGAAGACGATGTCCGGTTTCCAGTCCTCGATCGCCTGACGGATCGGTGCGACGGCATCCCGGACGCCGAGGGGGTGCGCTTCGTGGCCGAGCTTGTGAAGCGCCTTGAGGATGTCGCTCTCGGTCTTGATGCGATGGAACTCGCTCTCGGAAAGCGCCTCGGTGTCGTCGGGTGGCACGAGATCCTCGTGCATGAGTGCGAGCACGCGGAGCTTCTTGCGGCGAGTGGGCCGGCGGCGGCGTGCCGTCTTGACCACGGGTGATTGACCATTCGCTTTCGCCGGCGTCTTTCCCGTCGTCCGGTTGGTCATAGAGCGTGCCAATCCCTGCCTCGATAGACGAACTCCGCGCTTCGAGCAGCGAGGAGAATCGCGAAATCGATGACGAGCTGCCGTCGGCGGCCGACGGCTCGGAGCTTGAGTTCGCGTGAGCGCGCGATCATCTCGCCAAGAACCGTGTCGAGGGCGAGTTCGTGTTTTCCCGTCGAGCGGGCCACCATCCTGCGGATTTCGGCGCGGTGGCTGCGGAGGAATGCGGCGGCGGCGGGGGAGCGACTCGTGCTTTCCTCGATCGGTGTGAAGAATCGCAGCAGGTCCTGATCGTAGGCACGCGAGGCGAGCACGCGGTATCGTCCGCGCTTGGCGCGGTAGTGATCGCGCAGGGTGGTCTTGAGGCGACGAACGGGGTCGGGGCGCGCGCGCGAGCGGACCGGCGGTCGTTCGCCCGCGATTTCGTGCATCAACTGATCGACGTATCGCAGCTTTCGAAGCGCCGGCCAGCCGAGAAATTTCCGATGCCAGCGCGAGCCGGGCGTGAGCCAGACAGCGAAGGTCTCGGCGAAGTCCTCATCGGGGTGGCTCTGCGCGTACCAGTGCGGCAGATGAACGACATAACGGCGGCTACCTGGATTCGGACGATAGTAGTCCGGATAGGGCTGAGCAGAGGAGCCGAAGAGTTCGCGCCATTTCTTCCGGCGATGGAGTCGGAAGGCATGTTGGATCGCGTGGCCCGCTTCATGTCGCAATAAGCGTAGGCACTCTGTGTGGGTACCGCCTTCGACCTCGAGGATCTGTGAACGCTCGAGGCGCTTCAATATGGGATGGGCGAGGTAGAAGGGAATCGCGATTCCGGGAATGCCATCAGGCGAAAACCACTCCTCGGAAAGCCAGCAATGGGGTTTAACGCGCAGGTTCCGCGCCGCCAATTCGCCGTAGAGCCGCTCGATGGGTGACTCGAGCCAAGTTCCTTCGAGAGCGAGGTCGAGGTCGCAGAGCCGCCACTCGAGTAGCTCTTGGTTCGAACACTTTTCCCAGGCCCGGGCGCGCGGCATGGCGGGATTCTATCTCAGCCGTCGCCACCGCAAACCGTCAAAAACTGCCGCCGCGAGGGACCGGGAAGAGGTAGGCTATTGCTCTCGATCGGGATGGAACGACCGAACGGGTTGGAAGAGTCGAGTTCGATCTCGGTCCTCCCACCGAATCGGGGCCGAAACCATTGGCATGCCATCGAGCCCCAAGAACGGATTCTCCTTTGTGATATCCGAACACCGGATCACGAGAAAGATCGAGAGGACATCTCATGCTCACCAAATTCGATGACTATCCGATCCATCAGACCCCCGAGCCTCTGGCCGTGGTTGCGACCTCGGATCGCCATTCCTACGACCGCTATTGGTTCAACGGCTATCAGGACGATGGTGAGTTCTATTTCGGGATCGGCGCGGCAGTTTATCCGAATCTCGGGATCCTCGATTGCGGTCTGAGCATCGTCCACGAGGGGGAGCAGCATTCCTTTCACGGCTCGCGCCGCGCGCCCAAGGAGCGAAGTGAAATCGAGGTCGGGCCGTTCAAGATCGAAATCATCGAGCCGATGATGAGCCTGCGCGTGACGCTGGATGACAACGAGACGGGAATCTCGGCCGATCTGCTCTGGATTCCGCGAACTGCGAGCTTTGCCGAAGGTTTTCAGCGCTCGACGCGGAGCCCGACGACTGCCGCGCGCCACATGGAGGCAACTCGCTTCAACCAATTCGGAAATTGGCAGGGCGAGATTCGTTATGCCGGCAAGACCGTGGAGATCGACCCCACCCGGGTATTTGGAACCAAGGATCGTTCCTGGGGGATTCGACCGGTTGGCGATCCCGCCCCTCCCGGCGCGCCTTCACTCGAGCTTCCGGCGATCAATTTCCTCTGGTTCCCGATCCACTGGAAGAACCGCATTACACACGCTGGGATCTTCGAGAACGAGCACGGGGTCTGCTGGCATTGGGATGGGATGATCATGCCGACGTATGACAAACCCGCGGATATCCCCGGAGTCGAGGATCCAGAGATGGAGGTGCTCGCCGGGGTCGATCACGCGATTCATGAGTTCTTCCCCGGGACCCGTCGCGCGCGTCGTGCCGAGGTCACTCTCAGGCATCTGGATGGATCGCTGACCGAGATCGAGGTCGAGAGTCTGCTCGTCTATCGCATGAAGGGCATCGGCTATTCCCATCCCGAGTGGGGACACGGGCAGTGGAAGGGCGAACTCGCGATCGGGAGCGACTCCTGGCGGATCGAGGACTGTGACAATATGGAGCTGCCGAATCAGCATATTCAGTCCATCGTCAAGGCGACGATCAGAGGCGAGAATGGCGACGAAGAGGGCATCGGCGCAATGGAACAGATCCATATCGGCCCCAGCAAGCGCTATGGATTCAAGGAGTTCCTCGATCCCGCGACCTGAGCGTCCGTGGTTTGCACGATCGAAGTGTGGTGATGACTGCGCGGCAATACCATCGGGTCAGGGCGAATGGTACCCGTCTTACATTGCGTAGCGGGCGCGTGTTGCGGCCAAGGGGACGCGTTGGGGATCGAGCTGGAGGAAGGTGCTTGACTGAAATCTCGATGAAGCGAAAGCATGGATTCGACGACGCGAACGATGTTCGCTCACGCATCGAGGGCCTCGCTGACAAGGTCAGCGATCGACTCGGTGGAACCTGGTCGTGGGAGGGCGACGAGGTGGTATGCGCGTCGCGCGGCGCGAAAGCTCGTGTGGGATATGACGCGGAGTCGATTTCGATCGACGTTTCCTTGCCGCTCATGCTCCGGCCGCTACGTGGAAAACTCGAAGTCAAGATCGAGGAATATTTCGATCGCTACTTCTCGTAGGCGGGAATCGGACGTTCGTGGATCGAACGGATTCTGGCTCGAGGGTGCCATGAGCGACGCCGCACCGATCTGGGGCGCCGGGGTCGTGAACCATGGGAGCTACGACGATCTCGAACGTTGCCTCGCGTCTCTGGCGAGACAATCCCTTCCGCCCGCAGCCGTCGTCGTCTACGACACGGGCGTGGACCCGCGCCGGTTCTCGACTCAATGTCGCGCCTATCCGAATGTCCGTTTCGAGGCAGGCGGCAACATCGGGTATGCGGGTGGCGCAAACCGGGTCGTCGGCCGACTTCGTGCCGAGGACAAATTCGAGTTTGCCCTCGTGCTGAACCCGGATGTCGTATTGGACGGGAACTTTGCGGAGCGCCTGATCGGTTCGATGACCGCCGCGCCGCGGGTTGCGATCGCGACCGGCAAGCTCCTGCGGCCGGATCGCAAGACCCTAGACAGCGCCGGAATCATCTTTCCACGCCACCGTCATCCGCGAGACCGCGGCAGCGAGGAACTGGACACCGGCCAATTCGATTGCGCCGAAGTGGTCGATGCGGCGAGTGGTGCGGCGATGTTTCTTCGTGTTGCGGCGATCGATACTCTCACTCTCGAGGGGGAACTCTTCGACGAGAGTTTCTTCGCCTACCATGAGGACACCGATCTGTGCTGGCGCGCAAGGCGCTTCGGCTATGAGATTCTCTACGAACCCTCAGCTGTCGCCATTCACGCTCGGGGCAGCAAAAATCGGGGAGAGATGCAATCCCCGTCGCCGTGCGGCGGCACTCCTTCAAGGATCACTACCTGCAATTGGTCAAGAACGAGCCGGTTTCGTCGGCGCTGCTGAATCTTCCGTGGATCCTTTGGTGGGAACTGTTGCGTCTGGCATTTGTGCTGTCGTGGGATCGGTCGATGCTCTCGGCGTACGGCTCGGCCTGGCGGGCGCTACCTCTGGCCTACCGCCGCCGCGCACTCGTTCGTGCGCGAGCGGGAGATGCGAAAACGGCTCGGCGTTCGTGCCGCTCGAGCGGTTCGTAGTCGTCCGGAAACGATCGATGCGCGAGGGGCCTGTCCTGGATCCGGCTCGCGCTCGGCGACGTGGACGGCGGGGTGGCCGTAGAAGGTCAGCTCAGCCCGTGCGAATCCGGTAGTGTTTCCTGGCCCCGCCGATCGAAGGGAAGACATCGATGACCGAAACCGCCCCCGAGATGGTCCAGCTCGAAATTCGCAAGAGTCCCGACGCCGAACTCGTCGTCGGCGGGCTGAGGATCGTTGCCTGCCGCCGCGAGGTCGGAGAGTTCGACGGCGGGATCAGTGTCTACCTCTGGGACGGAAGAACAGACGTCGGGGGCGAGCCGGTCGAGCTCGTCCGGCTGGATCTGTTTCGCAAGCGGCCGCATTATCACGCCCCCGCCGAAACGCAGGCCGAGACCGCGATCGATGCCGGCGAGCGTGGCGCCGCGGCCTGGGGAGTCGAAACGCTCACGACTCGAGCGCAGTCTCTCGTCATGGAAGCCGGATTCGACGAGATCGCGGCTGCGCTCGACATGGGCGCGCTAGCGACGGCGGGGTCGGCGATTCAGTCGTTCTTCGATGGACTCGAGCAGCCCACCGAGATCGCAAGCTTCGCGGTCCCCGTGTCGATTATCGAATCGCTTCGGAGCTAGGTTTCGAGTCGCTGGTCGGGCGAGTCGCCGAGGTTGCAATTCGCCTCGGGTGCCTCCGAAGGGCAGGGTTCGCCCGCCCTTCGGAGCCCGAAGGAGCCATTGCCGACGACCGACTAGGAAGGAGAGCCGTAGGCGGTCTCTGAGTGTTCCGCGACGTCGAGGCCCTCGTGCTCGCTCTCTTCAGAGACGCGCAAGTCGCCCATCACCAGCTTCAGCACGAACAGGATCACCCAGGTCGCTGCACAGGCGAAGATTGCGGTGATCGCGATGCTCGTCATCTGGGTCATGATCTGACCGCCGTGGCTTACGCCATCGAGCGCGTCGAGCGCGGCCGGGGAGATGAAGAGCCCGGTCGCGAGCGCGCCCCAGGCCCCCCCTACGCCGTGGACTCCGAAGACATCGAGGGAGTCGTCGTAGCCGAGTGCGGGCTTGAGCATGGTGACGGCCACATAGCAGATCACCGCGGCACCTGCGCCGACGGCGATCGAGCCGAGGGGGGTGACGAACGCACAGGCGGGCGTGATCGCCACGAGCCCAGAGATGATTCCTGTCGCGGCGCCGAGGATGGTCGGCTTCCCGCGATGAACCCATTCGATGATCACCCAGACGAGCAGACATGTGGTGGCAGCGGTCTGCGTGGTCAAGAAGGCCAACCCAGCGGTTCCGTCCGCGGCGAGTTCGCTGCCGGCGTTGAATCCGAACCAGCCGACCCACAGGAGTGCAGCACCGATCACCGTGAGCGGAAGACTGTTGGGCGGCATCGCTTCCTTGCCGTACCCCTTGCGCGGGCCGATAACGATCGCTGCGACGAGTGCCGAAAAGCCGCTCGACATATGCACGACGAGACCGCCGGCGAAATCGAGCGCCCCCATATCGCCGATATATCCGCCGCCCCAGACCATGTGTGCCAGCGGGATGTAGACGACCAGCACCCAGACGGGAATGAAGATCGCGTAGACGCTGAAGCGCATGCGCTCCGCGAAGGCACCCAACATGAGGGCGGGTGTGATGATCGCGAACATGCCCTGGAACATGACGAATACGTAGGTCGGGATGCTGCCCGAAACACTGTCGGGAGTGATGCCCTGGAGTCCAACCATCGACAGGTCACCGATGAAGGCGTTGCCCTCACCAAAGGCCAGGCTGTATCCCACGAGCACCCAGAGAACACCGATTGCCCCGGCTGCGAACATGCATTGCATGAGAATCGAAAGGAGGTTCTTGGTGCGGACGAGGCCCCCATAGAAGAGGGCGAGCCCGGGCAGTGCCATCATCAGGACGAGCAGCGTGGACGTCATCATCCAAGCCGTATCACCGGTGTCCAGAACATCCTCTGCATGTGCGGCACCGGCCGCTAGAGAGAGGACGAACGCGATCACCGTGTTCAGTGCGAATCGAGACGCCTTGAGCCTCATGGGCATGGGGTGGTTCTCCTTGCTTCGAGAGCATTTCTTTTGAGTCGGGTTGCTGGCCGGTGACGCACGATTTCCTTCATCACGGTGGGATAGGATCCGTGGGCCAGTGGGTTCTGAAGGGTATTTAGCAAGAAGTGCGCCGAGCGTGGCGCGGGTGAGATCGAAATGAGGCAGTCGCGGCGGGGCTTCCCGGAGGACACTTGAGCGAGTTGCCTGATCTGGGGCAGATGTGATCAGCGAACGGGCACTTCGGGATGGTAGAGCGCACCAACCGGGCTGGATGTGCATTGTTCGCGTGTCGTCCTACCAGGGAGCCAGGAGCCAGGAGCCGCGATTGGAATCGGAGGGGAATCTTTTCTCGCGAGGGGGACGCATCGTTTTCGATGAGTCTCTTTTAATGGGATAATATCCCATTTATTGTCGAAAGGAAATCATGATGGAGAATCCCCTCTGTTCGGAGAACAGGATCAATCGATGCAGGGCCGCCGTCTCGGTGGGCAGCAGGCCTGTTGCACCTGTTTGCGTCTGGCGCACGTCGAGACTTCGATGTGTCCTGATCCTCTGTGCATGGACGCTGGTCGCGACGCCGGCGATGGCCGGTACCTTCGAGATCCAGTCCGAGCAGTCGAGGGTTCGATTCGAGATCGGTCACAACGACTATACGAAACCCGTCCGAGGCCGCTTCGCGAATGTTTCGGGTGAGATCGACTACGAGGCGTCTGCACCGACGGCAGCCACCGCGGAAGTCGTGATCGATGTGGCGAGCGTAGACACCGACAACGCCTATCGAGACGGACATCTCCGGGAGAGCTTCTTCGAAGCGGATCGCTATCCGCAGATCCTGTTCCGGTTGGGCCGCATCCTTCCCGGCGAGGGATGGGTAGAAGGTGAATTGACCATGAAGGGGGTCACCCGAACGGTTACGCTCGCGATCTCGAACGTGCGAGAACTCGTGGACGAGCGGGGGAAGAGAGTGCTGAGAGCACGCGCGACGACCCGTTTGAATCGACGGGATTTCGGAATCCAGGAGGACCCCGAACGCACCTCTGGGCTCGGGAAGCTGCTGGGCCATATCCAACAAGGCGTGGACGAGTTCATCGACGACGATGTCGAGATCAGCATTTCACTGGTCGCCCACGAGGTCTCGGGCAGCGCGTCCGGGGAATTGCTTGCTGTACTCGACTGACCCGCCGACCGATCTCGACGAACCCGACAGCGCGAATCCATTCAAGACGACGGCGGGCGACGCCGCTTCGAGGCCCTCCGAGGCCCTCGTCGCATTTCTCGGGCAGCTGCTGGCGACTTGCGTGTTCGCGGGTTCCGCCGCGAGCGTCGGGTTCGCCGCGGAATCCGGTGTGGCATCCGATGTCCACCGTCGACTGCTCGCCGAGTCGCGCTTCCCCTCCGCGAGCGAGTGCCAAAACTGTCACCCGAATCACTACGAAGAGTGGTCGAGTTCGCAGCATGCCTATTCGCAGATGAGCCCCGTGTTCAACGCCATGCACGGTGAGATGCTCAAGCGCACGAACGGCACTCTCGGCGACTTCTGCATCCGCTGTCATACGCCGATCGGGATGCAGACGGGAGAACCGCTCTTCATCTCGAATCTCGATCGGGCGCGTCCCTCCCGGGAAGGCATCACCTGCGCCGTGTGTCATCGTGTTCGCCGGGCATACGGTAAGGTCAACGGTCGCATTGGCCTGGCCGAAGGCATGCTCGAAGAGTCCGTGAGCGGTCCGACCGGAAATGCGGGATTGCTCGAAGTACTCGCCGCGCCCGACGCCTATCCGCGTCGTTCGAACGGTGAGGAGACCCTCGGGATCCACGCGGACGTGCACGAGTTTCCCGCGATTTCGACTTCCTCGTTCTGTGGGACGTGCCACGACGTGACCTCACCGCGCGGTGTCCGACTCGAGGAGGCGTTCAGCGAATATCGGCATTCCCCCGCCGCGAGGGCGGGCACGACCTGCCAGGACTGCCATATGGGCCGAGAACCCGGAATCGTTTCGGGCTATCGCCAGGAGTCGGCGGCGATCGTCGGCGGGCGGCCGACGCGTGTGCGAAAACGTACGGATCATCGGTTCGTGGGCCCGGACTACTCGGTGATCCATCCCGGGCTCTTTCCATTCAACGAACGGGCCGAGCGACTGGCCACGATGTCGGAATGGATCGATTTCGAGTGGCGCGCTGGATGGGGCACGGACGACTACGAGGACACGGTTGGATACGAAGTCGAGTTCCCCGACCGCTGGGTGGAGGCAGCCGATCGTTACGATGCGCGCGCGATCCTCGACGAGAACCTCGAACGCCTTGCAGGAATGTCGGAAGCGCGTCGGGCGATTCTCAAGCGTGGCTATCTGCTGGGAGCCCTCGAGTCCGACTGGGGACGAGACGCCGTCGAGATCCGAGTCGAAGTCGCCAGCGGAACGGATGGGCACAACGTGCCGACCGGATTCAGCGCGGAGCGCCTCGTCTGGCTCCACGCCGTCGTGCGCGACGTGGATGGGAAAGTGCTCTTCGAGTCTGGAGACCTGGACCCGAATGGGGATCTGCGCGACGGGCACTCGCGCTATGTCCGAGCGGGAATGCTGCCCCACGACGACGATCTGTTCTCGCTGCAGTCACGAGTCGTACTGAGAAATCTACGGGAAGGCGAACGGGAAGAGGTGTTGGCGGTCAACCTGGCGCCGGACCCGCTCCCCTTCATCCGACCGGATCCCAACCCCAATTTCGTGAACGGTGGACCGGCGGCCGTCCGTCTGCACAAGAAGGCAATCGTACCCGGTGGAAAACGAGAACACCGCTATCGGATCGACCGGACCGTTCTCGCGCAGGGCGTTCCCCCGTATCGATTCGTGGTCGAACTCAAGGCGGGGATGGTGCCCGTCAACCTGATCGCGGAAATCATGGGTGTCGGCTTCGACTATCAGATGAGTGCGGCCGAAGTGGCTCGGGGCGTGGTCGAGGGTCATCAGGTGCTGTGGTCGCGCTCGATCCAACTGGAGGCCGCTGGTCGATGACGGAGCCGAGGGGGGGCCGGGCACGCAGGCTCGTGTGCGGCATGAGCTGCGCCCTCGTGATGGTCTCGGGATCGGTGCGAAGTGCAGAGGCAGAGGACCCGATCTCGGGCACAGGACCGGGATTGCCCGAGGAGCCGATTCCGCTCGCCGAATTGCCCGAGCGACCGCGTCCGCTGATCGAACTCGGTGAGCAGTACCTCGCCCCGAGTTCGATCGCTGCCGGGTGGACATTGCCGACGGGGGCGGTCTGGCAGCCCTCGTTTCTCGCGTGGGGGATAGCGCGGAGCGCGATCCAGGCGGAGACCGGAAAGGGGCTCGATCGCCTCCAATGGGCGAATCGGCTCGAGCTCTTCGGTCAGCTCGCGCTCACGCCAACCGAACGCTTCGTCGTGAGTCTCGAACCCTTTCAGGGCGGCAGCGAGTACACGGGATATCGCTTCGGAGTCGGCGGTGCCGAGGGCGAGTTCGTGAACGGATTCGACGTTACGCCGGATACGCTCTTCTTCGAAGGCGATTTCGGCGAGCTCTTCCCGATCCTCGATCGGCGAGTGGTGTGGCCCCTCGATCTCGGCTTCATGGTCGGCCGAGTTCCGGTTGTCTTTCAGGACGGCTTTCTGATCGATGATCGCATGACCGCCTTCGGGTTGGTCCAGAATTCGATCCTCGCGCGGGGGACATCGAATCTGCGCATCTCGCTGATCACGGCCTGGGACGGTGTTCATCGCGGGGATAATTCACCTGGAGGCGACTCGTGGCTGACCGGTCTCTTCGCGGAGTTCGACCGTGCGGCCACGACCTGGGCGGTCGATGCCGTCTTCGTGGAAGGGGATGAAGAAGCGAACGGCGTGTTCGGTGGGTTGAGCGGGATTCGTCGGGTCGCGGGCCGCTGGAACCTTTCGTCCCGGCTCCTCGGTTCCCATCGAATCGGAAATCGAGTGGGCGACGAAGTCGAGAACGGGCTCCTCGGAGTCGTGGGGGTGTCCTTTGCACCAAGGCGTACGCATGACGTCGCGTATTTGAACGCCGTCGTCTCCCTGGGCCACTATACGCCTGCGGCGCGTGCGGCCGACCGGGGGGGGCCACTCGGCCGTCTGGGAATCCTCTTCGAGGCTCCGGGGCTGGGCTCGATCGGCTCCGCGCTCGCAAGCGACGCGGATCGGGTCTTCGCAGCGGCCCTCGGAATCCAGCTGTTCTTCGACCACGGTCGAACACAGGTCGTCCTCGAGGTCGCTGGTCGCGGTCGCTTCGAATCCTCGCGCGACCGCGCGACGGGAGCTGGAGTCCGTGTCGAACGCGCGCTCGGGCGACGCGTCGTGCTGCGTTTCGACGGGTATGGAGGAATTCGACGAGGCGAGGGAGGCTTCGTGGGAGGGCGCAGCGAGATCGTCCTCAAATTCTGACGGACAGCTCGTCGCAATACTCGAAGTCGCGAGCACATCGCCGCTGCTGATCAACGGGTGTGGCAGTCCGCTCGTGAGTGCCGAGGAGTAGTGCGAATACACGGACGAGCTGCTGGGGGCGAAGGCGGAATTCGTTTGCAGCGAGGACTTCTTCCCGTGTACGCCCTGCGAGACGACGCGGCTCAAGGAAACGATCGGTGAGACCCGAGTGGATTGGCGCGAGGGCATGAAGCGGCTGGTCTTCGAGGGAGCGTTGGATCCGCGGCCATTACCGGGCAGGAGTGATTGACGAAAGCGCTCGATCCAGACGGCAGAGCGTGTGACCGATCGCTCGCCGGCACGACTTCGAGAAGGGATCACGGAGTCGCCGGGCGATGGGGTGGTGGCCCAGGGCGGGCTCGAACCGCCGACACCTCAATTTTCAGTCGAGTGCTCTACCAACTGAGCTACCGGGCCACCGAGGGAGCCGAAGAGTACCGGACAGCGGGCCCCCGTCTATACCTTCGACGCGAGAAGGTCCCGAGATGAGACCGGAAACGCCGCTGGCAGACGCACCTCCCACGGGGGGGACCGGTTACTCCGGAAGCTCGGAACGAACACCGAATTCCGTGCTCTCGATGACGATCGATG
>JAPYTP010000165.1 GCA_029941885.1 Myxococcota bacterium | reverse complement strand
GGATACGCCCACGCAGATCGGCTTTGCTTGGATTCTGCGTCGGCAACAAAGCTAGGCCAGATGGTCGAAGGGAACGAGAAGCGGTCGGGCTTTTCAGCGCCGTAGAGATCGAGCATGATTCCGACAGCGAAGGGATCGAAGCGCCGGGTCGGCTTCGCATGAAGCACGACATCCTTCGCGACAGACGGAGGAGTCGAGCGGATGGCTGCAGTCACCGGATTCCAGCAGGTACTCGAGTCGGTCCTACCGTGGAATCTGTTCGACGCGCTCGAAGCCGGGACCCGCACCTTCATGCTCGAATGTGCCTGTGGAGCCACGCGGGATCTCTGGGAGGCCGGTGGAGTCAAGGGTGGCGGGACGGAGCAATCGACCCTCGCGCGCTGCGCAGATTGCGGGCAACGCACCTGGCACCGAAAACGCAAGAAGCGACCCGAGGAACGACGGGAGTCGCTTCTCGAGGCGCGACGAGACGTCGTGTTCCTTTCCGGTCATGCCTGGTGGGCGAGTCTGATGACCTGGGGAACGGCGGCGATGATCTGGTCCACCCCGTTGGTGCTGGTCGCGGCGAAGGCCGATCCGATCATGATTGGATTGGTCTGAGTCGGGACCTATGCCATTGGCTGGACGGGTCCCTATTTCTGGATGACCACGCGCTATCGGGTCGGTCGAACCGAGCTCGAGTTGTGTTCCGGACCGATGATGCGCAGTCTGGAGATGAGAAAGATCGAGCAGGTCTCGAGAACGCGAAACGGTGTTGGGCTGAGCTTTGCCTTCGCTACGGATTTCCTGTGGATTGGCTACCCGAGTCGACTTGGAGGCTATCTGGTTTCGCCGAAGGAGAAGGATCTCTTTCTCGAGCTACTCGACAGGAGATGTCGTCATCTCTCGCTGCAAGCCGGGGAACTCCTGCCGCCAGGAGCGTTGGAGCGATAGGCGACAAGACCGGGATTGCCGAAATCGATCGAAGGGTCCTCCCAGCAGGAGAATCACCGTCGCGCTCTCCGATGTTCAGGCGACGTGCGCTCGGTCTATTCCGCAAATCCCCGCCTCCACTCGAAAAATAGTCAAGTTCAGGTCGAGGCATGAGCAGTCCGCGCGAGGGTGATCGTTGGTGCAAGCGCGGCGACGCGAATTCTGGGCGGCACTGCCTGTGCGGAAGAGCAGATCATCGTTGGCGAGGTGGGGTCCGACCTCGGCGCGAGGACGGTTCTCTCCGTCGGTATCCCCTTGGCGTGGGACCATGAGCCCGTCGAGTCCAAGCTGCGAAGGGGCGAATCGGAGCAAGAAGAGGACGAAGGGCCCGACTGCGAAGCGGCAGCGGCGCGAATGGAAAGATCGGTCGCCTCGACACGCGCCGCCCGCAAGCTGTTGAAGACCGCCGAGATCCGGATCACAGGAAGGCTTCATCCCGGTGTCGTGATCGAGATTGGAGAGCTCTCTCTGACGGTGCAGGAATCGAATCGGGGCGTTCGCTTCCGTTACCGGGTGGAGGACGATCAGCCGGTCATCGAGAGGGTGAAGCTGGAGAGCTAGGCTCTGGCGCCGTCCGCCCATCCCCTGCATCGCCGATCCCGCGTTGGGGACAATCCCGATCAGCGACTTCGCCGTCCACTGCAGCTCGCGCCGCAGGACGCCGTAGCGGCGGAGAGCGGCGGTCATTTCGGCTCGATCTGAGCCACCGTCACCGGCCTCCCCGTTGCAAGAGCGTTCGCGGCTGAGACCTGCCGCCCCGATTGGAAGCGTTTTCGGACGGTCGTCGACAAACCGCGGGGATCCGCGACACTTCGAGGGGTAGGAGTCATACGGGGCTTTTGGATTGCGCCGGATTGCGGGTCGTTTGACGGCAACCGATCGGGGGATGATTTCATGAAGTCGATACGAACCATCATCGTTCCATATGACTACTCGGAGTACTCGGAGGGCGCGCTCGCCCGGGCCGACGGGCTGGCCCAGCAGCTCGACTCGGATCTTCATCTCCTTCACGTGATCCGCCCTCCGACCTACGTCTACGCCGGCGAACTCGGCATGGGCTTCGTTGCCAATGAGGCGAGCGACTCGAGAGCCCTGAATGTCGATGCGCATATCTGCCGGCTCGAGGTCGTCGCTTCGCAATGCGGAGTGCGCGCCGACCAGGTCTGGACCCACGCCGTGGAAGGGACGGGCATCGCCGATTCGATCGATGCGGAGGCCGAGCGCCTGCGAGCGGATCTGATCGTCATGGGGACCCACGGTCGGTCCGGGTTGGCCCATCTGCTGATGGGCAGCGTTGCGGAAGAAATGATTCGACGCGCGTCGTGCCCCGTTCTCGTCGTGCCCGCTGAGTCCGGTGCCCGCGCGCAGACGGTCCATTGGGAGACCAACCGGTATCCCGCCAGTAATTCGCTGTAGACCCTCGTACCTCAGCGCTCGGGCCGGGGCGAGGAAACAGGGGAGCCAACGTGACCCACCTCGACCTCGACTACTGTGATACGAAGATGCTGTCGGAAATACTCGTTTGCGACCTGTCGGAGCACGGCTCTGAGATCGCACACACGGACACGAAGGACTACCGCGACCAACTCAAGGTCAAACGGGATTTTCTGCGACGGTTGATTGCGCAGCTCGAGCCTTCGAACCCGCCGGACCAGGCTCTTCGAGCGGGGTAGGGCGGGCCGTCGCGTCGATCAAAGAAAGCGACACGCTTCGCTCCGGCTTCGGCGGGACCGAGCATCTTCCGGCGCGGGTCGATCCCGCGGTGGTCTCCGGTTTCCCATGCGAGCCCCCGGAATGACGATCGGGCCGAATCGACCGAGGTGCGCCCCCGCTCGACAAGCTGAACTCGTCTCGACGCGGGTAGCGGACGCCACACCCGGGCCCCTCTCCGGTTGGCCGAAGGCACGCCACTGATCGCCCCGGTCCGCCTCGAGGACAGCACTCGAATCCCGCCGTAGTCCGGATCCGGTAGGTGTTCGGTCTTCTCCGCTCCGGGCAATTCGATCGATCCTTGGATCCCGCCGGGAATCAATCCGCTGACTTCGAAAGATTTTCCTTTAAATGGGATAAAATTCCATTTAATATTGGTCAAAATGGATAAAACTCCCATCTCTTGGGCAGTGCGTCCAGCATCGATGGGACCCAGCAGCGAGGAACACCCTATGACCAGGAAAAACCGAGCAGCGAGTTTCAGCGCACGATGCATTGCGGCCGGAGCGCTCGCTTTCATGTGGACCCTCCCAGCCGGTGCGCGGGACGCTGACGTCGAGCCCGTCGAATTCACAACGGAACAGCGCATGGCCCTTCGCGATGCCCGTGAGGCCGACCTTCGTGACACCCTGGGAATCGCCGAAGGCGAGGCGCTCCCCAGACGTAGGGACCTCACGGACGCGCAGCGCGAGCGGGTGTCCGGGGGTCGCGCAGATGACTTGCGCGAGATTCTGGTCTCGAAGCCGACACCGAGGTCCCGAGTCGAGGGGATCTCAGCGAAGACCAGCGCGCGCTGATCGTCGCCGCACGCGGCCATGAGATTCGCGAGATTCTCGGGCTGCCCGACGACGCCATCCTCCCGGAACGACCCGACCGGGGAGATCGACGGCACGGGCGGGACCGCCCAGGGCGGCCCGATCGGGGTGATCGGCCAGACTGACCCGAAATGGGCGATCGCCCGGAACGTCCCGAACGTCCGGAGCGACCCGAGCGCCCGGAACGCAGCGAGAGCTAGCGGCGTACTTCGATTGCGGCCCTGGGCGGCGCCTGCGTGGCGTCGCCCATCCTGGGAGGTGCCCTCGGTCGTCGACCCCTCATCGCTTGACGATGACTCTGTGAGGACAACGACGTGCAGACGGCCCGAATCCGACGCGCCACCGAGCGGGCTCGAATGCGGCGTACCGACCGATCGAGTCTACCCGTTGCCCGGGGCGCAACGATTCTTCGTCGTGGACGCTGGAAGGCGGGACCGAGCGGAACCAGGACGGCGCCGATCGTCCGGGACTCGCTCTAGGCGCCTGCGTTGTCGCGGAGGAAGGCCACCATCTGGGGGGCGATGACGTCTCTCAGCGCCTCGAGCGCGTTCATCGGACGAATCACCACGTCGAGGTTCTGGACTTCGCCCCGGTCGTTCAGCGAGATTAAATCGATGCCCTGCAGGTCCAGGTCGCCGATTCGCCCATGAAATTCCAGCGCAATTTCACCCGCTCCCGAGGCATCATCATGCCACTCGCGGTGGTACGTGAAACCGTCGATCGTTCGAATGATCATGCCGAGCAGATGATGAACGAGAGGTCGCCCGTGGAGCTTGTCCCAATAGGGCGGAGCACCCATCGACACGTCTTCGGCGAGAATCCGTCCGAGGGCTTCGAGGTCGCGCATCTCGACGACTCGATGCCACTCGTCGAGAAAGCCCTGGTTCACCTCCGCCATTCTTCACCCACTTTCCATTGTGGACGAGCAAGCGCGGTGCCCGACCGAGGGTCCCGTCTATCCGCGCCCATCGACCGCTTCGGCAGGATCTTCCGATCGAAGTCCGTCCCAATAGACTCCGAAATATGCCGCGAGTCCGAGATTCAGAAGGAAGAACCCCAACAGGGGCTGCGCGGGAGAATGCTGTAGCAACGGGACCATCAGTCCGGGAGTCGCAAAGATTCTCAGCCACTCGCAAGCACCCGCCCAGCTTCGGCCGTCGAGTACAGCCCCCACGCCGAGAAGCCCCCAGCCGATCGCGACACATCCCAGCGTCAGCGCCGTAAAGCTCGTGGAATTGGCCATCAGCAAGAGGGGCCCGGACAGGGCGAGCACCTGAACGAATTGAACGACGCAGTAGCGTCTCAATCGCACGGGTACGGCCGGATCATAGAGGAGCGGAGGCATCGGGACGGGAGATGGCGTTTCGAAGCCGCCGAGTTCCTCGGGACGCCAGCCCGGGGGCGCGACGAACACGCGAATTCGATCCGACCATCTAGAGGAGCGACGGGCCAGTGCAAAGAGATCGAACCAGTAGTCGAAATTGGCCCATACCGGGTTCCAGGTTGCGAGCGGCTTCGTCACGCCGTAGGCGACCTCTTCCTCTTCGAGCTGAAAGGTTCCGAAGAGCTTGTCCCAGAGGATGAAGGTCGCCCCGTGGTTGCGGTCGAGGTAGATCGGGTTGCGGCCATGATGGACACGATGATGAGAAGGGGTCATGAGAATGGACTCGAGGGGACCGAGTCGTCCGATCGTGCGCGTATGAATCCAGAACTGATAGAGGGTGTTGATGGCCGAGCATCCGGCAAAGACCGCCGGGGGAAAACCGATCAGCGCCAGGGGCCAATAGAACACCATCGAATGGAAGGGCTGAAGGGCACTCTGGCGGAGGGCAACCGCGAGATTGTATTCCTCGCTCTGGTGGTGAACGACGTGGGCGGCCCACATGAAGTTGATCTCGTGTGAGAGCCGGTGGTACCAGTAGTAGAGGAGGTCGACCCCGATGAAGCAGGCGATCCAGGTCAAAGCGGAATCCGCCGGGAGCGTCGCGATCGCGAAATGCGCGTGGATCGCCAGGTACCCGGCGAAGAGGATGCCCGCGCCCAGCAGCATCACCAGTCTCTGAATGACTCCGCAGCTCAAGTCGTTGAGGGCGTCGTTCAGTCGGTAGAGGCGCTGACCCGTTCGCCGTCCGACAACGATCTCCACTCCGATCAAGAGGAAGAAGGCGGGGATGGCGAGGGCGATGTAGCCGGATTCCACGATGGCTCCCAGGGGTCGAGTGACGAACCGGAGGTGGAACGCCCCCGACCGGATCGGAGGTTATCGAATCAGCCAGTAGAGCGTGAATGTCAGAATGAACAGCAGGACTAGGGCGGGCTCCCTTCCAGATTCGCACCGGATCTCGCTCGATCAGTGGCCGCTGCTCTTCCTCGAGGAGCACGGGTTCGGAATTCCCAGGTCGCGGATGCGAGTCCGCCGCTTCGGAGCCGCCGGCGGCTGCTGATTCCTCTGCGGCATCGAGCGCACACGAATCGAGCTGGATTGGCGCGCGTGAGGCACGAGGTGCGCTGGAAACCACTCATGGGTCTTCGAGAACGCGCAGTGGCGCGGCGGGCCGCGCACGCGGAGCCTTCGCGCTCCGGCCGGCGCTGCCTGGAGCGGGTAGAGCGCGAGAATGGGTCCTTCAATATAATCGATCGGATCCAGTGGGCCCATCCAGGATGCCGATCCGGATGTGGGCCGACGCAAACCCTTCCTATTCAAACAATGATCGGAGACCCGGACATGTCATCCAGCCCCCCGGTCGTGCTCGTCGACGCCTTTGACCACTGGTTGGAGACCCAGCGCAAGGTCCTGGGGATGATCTGTGGAGTCGAGCACGCCGGGAACGAGACCGACTGGGCCGAGGGCTTTCGCACCGTGACCCGGATGTCGAGCCTCGCCCTCGAGCATGTAGTGGAGAAGGGGGACCCGGCGCATCCGGTGCTTTTCAGCTCTCAGAATCCGTGGTCGAAGCTGATCGGTGACAATCCAGACACCAACTACTATTTCTGCACGATCGACGCGCAATATGACTATCGGGTCTGGGGCAACAAGGGAACCGCTCCTTACGTGGGCCTTACGTTAGGCACCGATATCTTCCGAGGGACCGCGCCCAAGGGCATGGGCACCACCAATCAGGGCTTTCTCGACCAGTTCGAGGCCGACGAAGCCGGAAATTTCGAATTGATCCTGAGCGCGACCGAGAAGCCCGGCAATTGGATGAAGATCGAACCCCACACCAAGCACGTGGCGTTTCGAGAGACGCTCCCCGACCGCCGGAACGCGCGGTCGGCAGAATTACATCTCGAGCGGATCGGCGGCGAGAAGCCGCCGGAATTGACTCCGGAAGTCCTGGCGGAGAGATTGGATGCGGCGGCCAATCACCTCGTCTGGATCTTCACGGCGGTCGCGGGCAGCTGGAGTACGTCCCAGAAGAACATGAACGTGGTCGTCGGCGCACACGGGAGTACGGTCGTGAAAGAGGCAAAGCGCGACGCCAGCACTCACTCTGCGACGGACATGTACTATCAGAGCGGGCACTGGAAACTCGAAGAGGGCCAAGCCTGGGTGGTCAAGATTCTGCCGCCGCCAAACGACTACGCCTATTTCGGTTTCGTGATCACGAATCCCTGGCTCGAGTCCCACGACTACTTCCGGGCAACCACCCATCTGACTAACGAAACCGGAACGAAGAATCCAGACGGATCGATGACGATCGTGGTCGCTCAGGAAGATCCAGGCGTGCCGAATTGGCTCGATTGCGGCAGTCGGCTCGAGGGCTTCGCCATCTTGCGCTGGACGCTGGCGGGGGACCAGGTGCCGGACCCCGAGTGTCAGGTCGTTCCGCTTTCACAGGTGAAGGCGGGCGGATTCTAGGAGATCGGGCCGGGCTCGGTGCGCTTTCGTTGACGCTCCGAGTCCCCGCACTACAGCGGCGTTCATCGAGAACGCCGCTGTCTCGGAGAAAGCGATTGGCAACTGAGATTCAGCAATCGAGTTGGGTCGCGTATGTCAATTCACTCGGCAAGGGCCTGGGGGATGACGGCCGCAGCCTGATATCGCTCGAACCGGACGCCGTGATGAAGGCGGCGAAGAACAACACCGGTCTCATCGATTTCGGCGAAGATGATTGGTTCGTCGAACCCCTCGAGTCGCTATGCAAGTCACTCGACGAAGAGGCCAGCCTGACCTTGCTCGGGCGCGTGATGGCGCGTCATGAGATCCAGCTGCTGCTGCAGAATCGGTTGATGATCGAAGAGGAACTCAAACAGAACCCGGAAATCCTCGAGCAGGAAATCCTCGATCCGATTTTCGTCTGTGGGCTGGGGCGTTCCGGAACGACAGTGCTGCACGAGTTGTTGTCGGAAGATCCCGACCATCGTGTCCCCCTCCTTTGGGAAATGTGGCATTCCGTTCCTCCACCGGAAACTGCCACCTATACGACCGATCTGCGGATCGAAATCGCGGATCGTGAGATCAATCTTTCGGCTGAGATCGATCCCGATTTCTCGACCATGCATACGAATGGCGGCGCCAGGCCCAATGAGTGCATCTTCATCTTCGGCCTGCAATTCCTGGGCGATTTCTTTCTGGGCCAGTACAACATTCCAAGCTTCGCGATGGCTACCGCCGAAAAGGATCTCACGCCGGTCTACGCATACCACAAGAAGGTGCTCCAGCTATTGCAATGGAAACACCGTGGGGAGCGTTGGGTGCTGAAAACGCCTGCGCATATCGGTCGACTGAATTTCTTGTTTGAAGTCTATCCGGACGCGCGAATCGTCGTGACCCACCGCGATCCACTGCGTGTGATGAGTTCGATGTCGAATCTGACGACACATCTGAAGGCCATGCGCAGCGAGGCGACGGCGGACGCGGACATGATGATGGCCTCGCTTGGCCAGAAGATGTTGCTCGATCGATATATGGCGCTCTGTGACCGAATGCCGGAAAAGGCCGACCAGATTTTCGACATGCGCTACCAGGACCTGATCGAAGACCCCTTGGGCGCCATCGCAGCGGTCTATTCGTATTGGGGCTTGCGCTTCGGCGACACCGCCAGGGAGCGCATGCAATCCTACGTGGAGCGAAATCCAAAGGGAAAACATGGAACCCACGAGTACCGCTTCGAGGAGACGGGTCTCGACCTGATCGGGGAACGCGCGAAGTTTGCCGCCTATCAGGAACGTTTCAACGTGCCCTCGGAGGTCTGAGACGCGGAAGAGCAGGTCTCGGCGTCCAGTCCGTTCGAGTCACTCTTCGACCGAGCCCGCAGGTAGGCGTGCAAGCACGAGGACGGCCAGGGCGTAGAGACCGAGAAACGTCGAGAAGGCCGGATCATAGGATCCCGTTCGATCGAAAACAGCCGTTGCGAAGGGCAGTCCCAGCAACTGGAAGGGCAACATCACCAGCATGGTGGCACCCATCATGTGACCCAGTCGCGCGGCTCCGAAGCGCGCAACCGTGAGCAACCCGAAGAGCGGAATCAGCCCGCCACAACCGAGACCGAATACGAGCGATCCGCCCAGAAGCATCGGGAAGCTCGGTGCCAGCATCAAGCAGATCAGGCCCGATGCCTGAAGAACCATGCTCACGGCGATGGCCGAACGTGGCGAGATGCGATCGGAGAGGGATCCGAAGAGGGGCTTGCCCAACGCAGCCATGCCGGCGAGGAGTGAGAGGACCGCGGCTGCGCGGGCCGCCGAATGGCCGATATCCGTCGTGTGCGAGTGAATCACGCCGATCACCGATCCGCTCGCGGCGAAATTCAGTCCGATCAATAGCGCGATCAACCAGAGGTCGCGCTCGCGGAATGCCACGCGCAGCGATACGGGTCCGATCGGTCGCGCCGCGACCGATTCCGGCGCGACGGTGGCTCCATCTGGCAGCAGGCCGCGATCCTCCGGTCGGTTCACGACGAGGGTCGCGACGACCGGCGCGACGAGTACCAGCGGAACCGCCGCGAACAGGACGACCGTACCGCGCCATCCATATTCGGTGACCAGCCACGTCGCCAGGTAGGCCATCACCATGCCGGAGAGCGAGACACCGATCTGTGAAATTCCGAGTGCTTTGCCGCGAGTCTGGTGGAACCAACTCGCGACGAGCGCCGTGTTCGAAATCGGTCCGAGCAGGGCCGTTCCGATCGCGATGACTCCGCCGAATGTGAGGTAGAGACCGACGACCCCCTCGATCCGCGAGAAGAGCAGGAATCCGACAGACATGAATGCCGTGCCGAGCAGCATCATTCCGCGGGCTCCACGACGATCGACCTCGCGGCCGATCGCCGGCCCGATGATCGAGCCCACCAGCGTGAGCATCGAAAGGGCCGAGCCCACGGCGAAGCGCGAGGCGCCGAGATCCTCACTGAGGGGCTTCAGCAAGACCCCGTACGCATAGAAGGTTGTTCCCGCTGTCATGAACTGGATGAAGAACGAAGCCGATACCACCCACCATCCATAGAAGACGCGAGGTGGAGCAGCCCGATCGAGTCGATTCGCGGAGGCTTCGTGCATCGCTCTACGAGAAGGCCTCGATGGTGTGTTCGGCGAAGCTCTCCATCGTCTGTCGTTTGTGTTCGAGCGTGGAATAGGGTTCGCCCTTGTAGAACCACGCGTAATCCTGGGTCATCGTCACTCCGAGTTCCGCCATTCGTTCGAGTGTGCGCAGGTCAGGGCCGCATTTGGAGACGGCGAAGATCTCATAGGGTTTGTTGAAGGTACCCAGCTCGCGCCGATAGGCCTCGAGTTTTGGCAGAAGTCGTTCCAGTTCTTCGACTTCGTAGTCGAGGCCGAGCCAGCCGTCCGCACGAGCGGCGCGGCGAAGGGCGGCGTCGCTGTGCCCGCCGACCATCACCGGAACGGGTCGGGTCGGGACCGGCCGCATTCGCGAGGGCGGAAGGTCGTAGTGCCGACCCTGAAACGCGACATCGCGGCCTTCCATGAGCAGCTCGATGATTTCGAGCATCTCGTCCATGCGACGACCCCGGTTGTGCCAATCGGCGGAAACCATCTCGAACTCCTCCGGGAGCCAGCCGGCTCCGACGCCCAGGATCACCCGGTTGTCCGAGTAGAAGGCGGCGGTGGCGAGCTGTTTCGCCACCATGACCGGGTCACGCAGGGGGAGCACGTAGACGTAGGGCATGAATCGGATCCGCTGGGTCGCCTGGGACAGGACCGCGCTCAAGACCCAGGCGTCGGGGTAGGGTGGAGTCCAGTCCTCGAGTTCCTTGGGGTCCCAGGGCGGTCGACCGTCGTCCGAGTAGATGTAGTTGTCTTCGTAGACCGTGGGCTTGACCAGATGGTCACCAAAGGTGATGCCCGTGTAGCCGAGCTCCTCTGCGAAGCGTGCGACGTCGATCACCTGATCGGGTTCGACTCCATGCACACTCTGCCAGAACTGCATCGATGGGTTCCTCCCTGAGAATCGCAAGTCTCGCAGTCGCTTCTCCGCTCGTAAAGGTATGACTTTCCCGATCGAGCAGCCGAGAGACACGATCGGGTGGTATCGTTCGTGTCGACGAGGAGGGTTCGGAGTGGCGTCGACCGGAATTCACGTGACCCCGCTGACTAGCGTGATCGGAGCGAGGGTCGACCTCGAGAGCGGGGCCGAATTGCTCGATCCCGGCGCGATCCGCGCAATCCGAGAGGCACTCCTCGAGCATCTGGTTCTGGTACTACCGGATCAGGCACTCGCACCCGAGCAACAATGGGCCTTCGCGTCGTCCTTCGGCGAGCCCGAGCCACATCCCGTTTCCCGATTCTTTGGCAGTGAGGAAACGATCGTGCGCATCGATAATGAACTGATCGCGCTGCCGGATCACGGGCGGCTTCCCCACCTCGATCACCTTGCCGAACACGGTGCCTGGCACGCGGATTACAGTTTTAATGCGACGATCCCGGAATTCGCGACCCTGCGTGCCGAGATCGTGCCGCCGATCGGCGGTGATACGTCCTGGGCGAGCATGGTCGCTGCCTATGAGTCGCTTTCGCCGGTCATGCGCGGGCTGCTCGATGGCCTCGATGCCGTGCACTGGCACGGTCCGCATTTCGCGCCGAATTTTGGGGTTGCTCGCCACGGTGACGACGCACTCCGCCGGTTCGAAGCAGCCTTTCCTCCGATCGAGCATCCGATGGTCATCTTGCATCCCGAGACGGGCCGGCGCTCGCTTTTCGTAAACCCGTCCTACACGGTTCGGATT
>JAPYTP010000164.1 GCA_029941885.1 Myxococcota bacterium | reverse complement strand
TGAGCGTCGTGGTACCGGGACCGGCCGCCGTGAAGACGATCTGGAACTGGGCGTCACCGGCAACACCAGTAGCGACACCCTCATCAACCGAGCCTTGGCCCCCTGCCGCCGTCACACCAAGCGCCGCGAGGAATTCCGCCTCGACGCCCGGACCGACCGCGTTCTCCTGGAAGGGGATCGGGGTGGGGACCTGATTCGCGAGACCCTGGATACATCCGAAGGCCGGGAAACAAGCGGCGTTCAGCACGTTCGGTGCAATCAAACTCGCACCGGCGTTCAGGCTGACAACCGTGTTGTCGTAGTTATTGACCGAACCCGCGATGGCGAAGCCAAAGTCGCTCGTTCGAAGCGTGATGTCGAGGACGATCGAGTCGCCGACTTGCAGCGCACCGAGGCTCGCTCCGTTCGTGCTTGCCGAGACGGTCCAAGTCGCCGCAGCGAACGCCGTCGAGGCAGACAGGAACATCGCCACGGTGGCGAGTAAAGAAATAAAGGGCCGCATCTTATCCATTCTCCTTAAGGTTGAGCATCCGCAAGTTGTGCATTCGCTCTGCAATGAAGTGACCTTTTCACCAGGGTTCGTGTCAATGAAAATCCGAGGCAGGGTCTCATTCGAACATATTCTGTTGATCAGGACACCAGCTAAGTCGAATCGACCGGCCGGGAAGTCCGGCCGGGCGATTCTCAATCAAACTACGGGGTACAGGTCGTTCCGATGAGGTTCGCGCAAGCAAGACCCGGGCCCGGAGCACCAGGCGGGGACGTGAAGGCCCCAAAGAAGGTCGTGAAGTCGAGCGTCGTGGTCGATCCGTCACCATTGTGATCCGTCTCGCTCGCGGGAGTTACACCCGTGAACGAGTTCAGGAACGTCGGGAAGTCCAGCGTAGAGGTCGCACCGTCCTGATTGTAGTCCGTGTCGCATGCGTTTCCGTATCCGTCGTTGTCGCTGTCGACCTGGTTGTCCTGCTGAGAAGCACTCGTGTTGGTCGGGCCGTTGTCGACGTCTACGCAGTTGTCATATTGATCCGGCACACTGTCGCCGGTGCCATCGAGTTCGCTGTCCAGCACTGAACCTGCGTTCGCGCTGAGAGCAAATCCGAATGCGAACAGGCTGACAAGCATGATGAGCTTGAGCTTCATTTTGTGGTTCTCCTTGATTAACGAGCCAGTAAAAGCCATTTGGCCATCTTGAGAGCAAAAGGTCAAGAAAATTTTCTCAACATCTGAGGGGAATCATCCCTACTCTCTCAGCACCTTACCCTAATCCCCCTGGGAATATAACCTTCGTCGAGTGAGCACTCGACGAAGACTAGAACTTTGTTTCGGGTGGGCAGAGCCCAGATGTCGTGATCCCGTCCCTTCGCCATCAGCGATAGCTGCACTCCGCATAGAGCGCCTCAGGATATAAAGCAAGGGACGTGCCACCCCCTTCCTAAACGGAAGTAGCTGTTTTTACTTAGATTTGTTGGATTAACCGCAGTCGGGGAGGAAAAGTTTTTCCTCTGGAGCGGAAAAAGATCGGCCCCTTCCCGCGAATCTCCGACTGGGTCCGAGGCCTGGGGGCGGCGGGAGTGAGCCGGAGCGGGTGAACGGCTCTAGGACTGCGACGGATTCTGTTTGAAGCGAGGATTTGTGGGGGCGTAACCCTCCAATGTGGGTGCGAGCCTCATCCAGGTGGTTCGGATCCGCTCCTCGGCTTGCTCTAGAGGCAGACGCCCTCGCCCGAACGGAATCGAGATCCGAAGGGCGAGCATGTGCTCCCGACGCGCGAAGGGGCTGCGATCGAGGGCCATGGCCTGTCGGAGCCACTCGGTGGGCAGGCTGCCCGCGCGGTCATACCAGGAATAGGAGAGAATCGAACGAGCGCCGCGGCGCAGGATCATCCGACGCGCTTCCGGGCCCTCCCCCTGGCCGCCCAGCGATACGAAAGACTCCTCGATCGGAACGAAGCCGCTCCCCGGCCAGGCCAGTCGCTTCGTGAGAAGCGTGTGCTCTCGCATCTGCTCGTTGGCAATGGCCAGGAAGACCTCGAGGGTCTCGCCCTCGGTCCGAATCTGGCGATTCGCGTGCGCGAGGTAACGCACACTCCCACGGAATTGGAAATTCGGCTTGATCGGCTGGGATTGTTCCCCGAACACCTGAACCAGGACGTCATCGGGCATCAGGGGAAACCCCGGTCGAGGCTCCCAAGGCGCAACCCAACGTCCCAGACCCAGCATGGTGAGCAGCACTGCCACGACAACGCATAGCCCGGCAATCCGGCCACGATGCGAATCGACCGCGCCGGTCAGCTTCCAATCGCCGGCGATCGATGCAGGTGCGTCCGCGTCTCCAAACACGCGCTCGAGCAGCAGGTCGAGACCGTAGATCAGCGTCAATCCGACCAGGAGCATCAATATTCCCTGGAGGTTGTGAATCGAGTGGATCGAGGAATGGGGATTGAGGACGAGGGTGACGACGCGAAAGCCGTTTGTCAGAAACGCGACCATCGGCGCGAGAACTACGAGGCTCACCGCGTGCCAACCGCGGCGCTCAAAAAGGTCGATCAGTAGAACCGTCAGCATCGTCAACGTGACGATCGTGCGAACCCCGCTGCAGGTCTCGATCACGATGAAGGTGTTTTCGGGCCGCAGGATCTGATCACCCTGTACGAGCGACTCGACACCGATCGCATTGAGGATCAGACCCGCATATTCGGCCGTCATCAGCTGAATCGGAAAGATCACCGCCGAGAGCAGGACCGGTGGAAGAGGCAGGGCGAAGCCCAGAAACAAGATCGGAAGCCAATAGGCGCGTAGGGCCACGCGACCCCCCAGAATGAGGCAGGACCCCGAGAGGATTCCGATCACGCTGGCAAGCTGAAGATCCGCGGCGCCCGTGTAGTGACCCCAGCCGTAGAGGGCCGCGGAGACTGCGAGGATTGGCAGAGCGAGGGCCGGCGCACTCCGACCCAACAACAGATCGCGGTAGTGGCTTCTTCTATAGAGAAGCCAGAACGACAACACGAGCACCGGGGCACCCGCCGCTTCGTTTGCTTCGAAGAAGAACTCTTCGCTCTGGGCGATGAGTTTCTGGGTGGTCGGCGGAAAGAAGAGGGGGTAGTAGAGGAAGCAAACGAACCCGATCGCCACCACGCTCAGCCACAAGAAGGGCGTGCGGAACATCGCGGCCAAGCCGAAACGCTCCTCTCCGTCATCGAACATGCCCTCGCTCAACCCTGCCTCCCCGTGCTGGTTCGCGCTCCGTCGAGATCTTCTCGATATCGCGCCCGCGGCCGAACGAGAAATCCGGCCTCGTATTGTTCCAGAGAGTGCGCGACCCACCCGGCGGTTCGACCGAGGGCAAAAAGGGCGGTCGCACTCCCGCTCGGAAGGGCCAGAGCACGCGCGACCGCGACGAGGCCGACGTCGATCGAGGGCCCACCGAAGCCACCCTGCTGCATCGCATCGACGAGAGCGACCACCGACTGAACCTCCGGACTCGCACCTCGCAAGCGACACGCAAGATCCAGGAGTCGGGTTCCACGGGGGTCGGAATGCGGGGCGTAGATCGGGTGCGCGAAGCCCTCGATGACCTCCCCGCGTCTCTGTCGATCGTGAACGACCTCCTCGACGCGCTCCGCCGGACCGGCTTCCAGCAAAAGTGCATCGACCCGATCCGCCGCGCCCCCGTGTCGCGGGCCCGAGAGCGCCGCGAGAGCGGCCGAGATGCAGCCGTACACGTCGGCTCCGGTCGATGCCGCCACGCGCGCCGCAAAGGTCGATGCATTCAGCTCGTGGTCCGCGGCCAGCACGAGCGCCTGATCGAGCACCGAGAGCTCCTCCTGCTGAAGATCGCGGGAAAAGGCGGCTCCGATGGCCGCCGCCAGGCCGGGGGCTGCAAGCGACGCCTCCACGGCGGGTTTTGGATCGACCCCCGCACGACAGACCGCGAGAATCGCGGTCGAGCGGCGCAAGGATAAGCGGACTCGTGCCAAGACCGCCTCGGGATGCCAGCTGAAACGCCCCGGATCGTGGGCCGCCAGCAGCGGCGTCGCCAGGCCGAGCACGGGAAGTGGGCCGATCCTGGGCGGCAGCACCCGAAGCAAGCCCTCGAGGTCGAGTCCGAGACCGGCCGGCTGCCAGCCTTCGGGTTTTGGACGCTCCCGCCAGTCACCCGACCAGAGGCCTTCAGCGACCCATTCGAAGCTGCGCCCCTCCCGAGCGAGATCGATGGCTGGCCGGCCCCGATAGATGGGACCCTGTTCGATCGAGATCATCGTGATCGAGCTGTCCATCACCGGCTCGCCCTGGCGCAGAGCAGCTGCCGCGACCGGACCGTGCCCCGCGCGCGCATCCCGTCGCGCACAGAGACGTTCCAGGTCGCGCCTGCGATAGCGCCGCGAACGACCCTTGCTACCCGGAACGCTCTGGATCAGTCCCCGGCTCGTATAGGCGTAGACCGTCGGCAGCTTCACCCCGAGCATTGCCGCTGCCTCCCGCGCACTCAGGAACTCACTCTTGGATTCACGCGGAAAGCGGCCCGCGACATTCGGACGATCGATCGGATGCTCGCTGCCAAGGGGTGGGACGGTCGGATCGGACTCGGGCACTGGCATGGTTCTCGGCGGGATCCGATGGAATCAGGACGAACTGGCGTAGCCGCGTCCGAATGCACATCGGTCATGAATTGGACGGTCAGCGGTCTCAACCAATTCATAGTTGATTATCATCATCAACTTGATCAATGTAACGATAATTGTCAAGGTAATCGCTGCCCATTTCTTCATTTATTGGCTGCGAAAGCGGGAGCGGTCTCCGTGGGACCGATCCGAACTCTCGACGGTCTTTGGGGTGGGCAAGCGATCGAGCGCAGACGGGGGAAAGCCAATTTGGATCCGATGACGATCACGATCCTGTGCGGCACGAGCCTGCTGACCGCGGGAGTCTCGGCGGTTCTCGGTATGGCGGGCGGGATCATGCTGCTGGCTGTCATGCTCCTGTTTTTGGAGCCCGCTGTCGCCATTCCGGTACACGCGATCGTGCAGCTTACCTCCAACTCGAGCCGGGTCGTGATCCACGCAAGTGAGGTTCGCCGAGACCTGCTCTGGCCCTACATGCTGTTGTTGCTGCCGGCGGGCGCGCTGACCGTACCGCTTGCGCAGCATCTGCCCGCCGATGCCCTCCGTCTGGCGATCGGCTGCTTCGTCATCGTGGCGACCTGGCGCAAGAGCTGGTTGCTACTCGGGTTCAACCCCGATCGAGTCCCCGTGCGACCACGCTTCGCGCTGGTCGGGGCCAGCGCGGGCGCACTCGGCCCGCTGATCGGAGCAACAGGCCCTTTCATCGCCCCCTTCTTCCTGGGGATCGGACTCACACGCTTCGAATTGATCGGAACCAAGGCGGCCTGCCAGGCGACAGGACATTTCGCGAAAATGATCTTGTTCGGCCTGGCCGGCTTCGGGTTCGTTCACTTCGGACCGCTGATGATCGCGATGGCGCTATGCACGATCGTGGGAACCTGGCTTGGTACCCGCGTGCTGCGTCGGCTCGACGACGATCGTTTTACGCAGCTCTACAGACTCGCGCTCACCGCCATCTCTCTGCGGCTCATTTGGAGCGGCCTCACGGCGCTCGGCTTCGGTTGATGCCCTCCATCGAAACCGCCCACACTCCGACAGGTGGGACGGCTCGTCGACTAACAAGGAATGCCCGCTGCCGAGGGGTCCGCCTCACGGATCGAGCGTGATTACGCTTCGAATCACCTCGCCCTCGTGCATGAGGTCGAAGGCCTCATTGATCGACGTGAGCGGCAGGGTCCGTGAAACCATCTCGTCGAGCTTCACCCGACCGTTCATGTAGCGATCCACGAGGCCGGGCACCTGGGTTCGACCCTTCGTCCCGCCAAAGGCGGTCCCTCTCCAGACCCGCCCCGTCACCAGCAGGAAGGGCCGGGCGTGGATTTCCTGACCCGCGCCCGCGACGCCGATGATCACCGACTCACCCCAGCCCTTGTGACAGATCCGGAGGGCGGTTCCCATCGTTTCGACATTGCCAATACATTCGAAGGAGTAGTCGACTCCGCCGTCCGTCATGTCGATAATATGGGCTTCGATGTCGCTCACATCCTTGGGATTCAAGCAATCCGTCGCGCCGAATTGACTCGCGAGTTCGAATTTCTTTGGGTTCGTATCGATCGCGATGATCCTGTCGGCCCCCGCCATCACCGCACCCTGCACACAGGCCAGGCCGATACCGCCGAGACCGATGATCGCGACCGTCGCGCCGGGTTCGACCTTCGCGGTATTCAGGACGGCACCGATCCCCGTCGTCACGCCGCAGCCGAGTAGACAGACCTTGTCGAGTGGCGCGTCCTTGCGGACTTTCGCCAGGGCGATCTCAGGAACGATCGTCGCCTTTGCGAAGGTCGAAGTCCCCATGTAGTGGTGGATCTTCTTCCCCTTGTACGTGATCCGACTCGAGCCGTCCGGCATCAGACCCCGGCCCTGGGTTTCGCGGATCGCTCCACAGAGATTCGTCTTGCCAGACAGGCAGAACTTACATTCGCGACACTCCGGAGTATAGAGCGGGATCACATGATCCCCGACCGCGAGCGACTTCACACCTGGGCCAACCTCTTCGACGACTCCCGCCCCTTCATGACCTAATACCGCGGGAAACAGACCTTCCGGATCGTCCCCGCCGAGCGTGAAGGCGTCGGTATGACAGACTCCCGTCGCGGCGAGTCGAACGAGACATTCGCCCTCTTTCGGGCCCTCGAGATCGATTTCGTCTATTTCGAGCAGCTTCCCCGCCTCGACTGCGATCGCGGCTTCGACCTTCATGACGTCCCTCTCTCAGATGAAACAGAAATTTTTGTTTCGCAACCGCTGCGAACCCGACTCGGAACCGCGGCTCTTCGCCGGGGCAGACTGCGAAGACTGCGAACTCCAATTCAGGAAGAGGCCAGCGCTGCGCGTTCCTCTTCCACGAGCTTGCCGAGGGCCGGATGGGCCCCCAGTGTCTCCATGAACGCCGCCAGCCCCGGCCAATTCGTACGGTCGAGCTCGAAACCCGCGTGATCGAGGTTCACGAAGGGGGACCAGATGGCCAGATTCCCGATCGTGAGCTCCGCTGGGTCTGCCCGATCCCGCCCGACAAAGAGTGCTTCCAGCTGGTCGAGAACCGGGGGCAGCACCTCTTCGAGATGGCGACGTACGATCTCCTCGTCGGCCCTCTCCTTGAAGATGCGCTCGCGAACGATCCGCTGGAAGAAGATGGGTGTTCCGGACTCGACCAATCGCGTATCCGCATACTCTTCCCAGAAGAGCGAGGTCGCGAAAGCTCTCGCGTCCGACGGGTAGAGTGCCGGGGAGGGTGCCCGCCGCTCGAGATAGGCGCAGATGACCGAGGAGTCCGGCAGCGCCCAGCCGTCCTCTTCCCAGACTGGAATTTTCGAAAGGGGTGTCTTGGCGAGGAATTGTGGGTCCATCGCTCCGGGCATCACGTTGACTAATTCATAGTCGATCGACTTCACGGCGAGCACAGCCCGAACCTTGCGAACGAAGGGGGACAGACTCGCCCCATGCAGGATCCCGCCTCGAATTCCCTCCGGCATCTTTCCTCCGATCTCGCGGCCCGCTCCGAAACCGTGACCGGTCGGAGCCATAGCGCTATTCCCCGCAGCTCCGCGCGAGTGAGAAGCCGATCAGGAGGATCACCCAGATGACCCCTCCCAGCGAACGGACAAGCGAGCCCACCTTCGAAGTCGGCTGATCATTTGTTTCGAGTTCGCGGTCGTTCGCGGGAGCGTCCGCGGAGCTCAAGCGGTCGAGGGAGTCGCCGAGGGAAAAGGGCGACTCGGCGACGGGTTCGATCGGAACGTTGTCCTGATATCCAATGGCCAAGTCCGCCGGATTCGCACTCGGGGTGCCCACTCCAAGATCGCTCGCCGAGAAGGGCGTGCTCTCGTCCTCGATGGGCAGCCCCAGGCGACCCGTGGGACCGCCACAATGGACACAAGTCCGCGTCTCGACGGGAAAGCTCACATCACAATTCGCACAGCGGACTTCGTAAGGCGACGCTTTACTGCGCATTCCGAATGCCATCTAATGAACTCCCGCCGTCGCGATCAGCGTCGCCGGGTCGACGTCCATGGAGCGCAGCACGTGATCCCACATCTCTTGGGAGGGCACATCGAAGACGATTTCCGGTGTGAGCGGCGCCACGACCCAGGCCCCCTGAGCCAGCTCGGACTCGAGCTGACCTCCGCCCCAGCCTGCGTAACCCAGAAAAATTCGCAGGTCCGGAGGCGGTTGCTCGGCGAGCTGCTGCAGAACATCCATCGAGCCGGCGAAACAGAGATCGCCCGCGAGTCGGGACACGTGCTCATCTTCGACTTCGGTATCGAGCCCGTCCTGATAGAGCAGCCAGCCCGTGTTGGACTCGACGGGCCCGCCCCAGGCGACCTCGTCCTCGCTTCGGCCATTCCAGACGAACTCGAGGCTCTCGCACAGTTCTCGTACGCTGAGCTCGACCTCCCGGTTGAGGACCAACCCGAAAGTGGATTCGACGTCGTGATGCACGACCAGAACGACCGCACGGCGGAAATTCGGGTCGGACATCTGCGGCATGGCCACCAGGAGTGAAGAACAGAGCTCGGATCGCGACACCCGGCCAAGCGTAGCAGCCGCATGCAGCCCGCACTGATCGACTGGCTCGACGGCGGCAAGATCTCGCGCCTCCCCCTCGGCCGAGACTCGCAACCCGGTACCCTCAGACGGCATGAGCGAGCCGATCGACTCCCTGCCGCGTCCGCCCATCCGCCCGCTCGTCGCGGCCCTTCAGATCCTCGGCTTTGCCGGATCGAGCCACCTGCTCCACCAGGCGGTGGCGCGGCTCCCGGGCTACCCGACGAGCGATCTCGCCAACACGACCACGCTCTTCACTTCCGCGACCCCACAGGACCTTGCGGATGCACTGGTCCTGTTTGCGCTCGTGCCCGCACTGCTCGAGGAGTTGCTTTTCCGCGGCTTGCTATTCGCGATCCTGGTGCGCCTTCGCGGCCCCGCCTTTGCGGTCGGAATCAGTGCGCTGCTTTTTGGAATCGCCCATCTCGATCCTCACCACGGCGCAGTCGCCGCACTGCTCGGCGTCCAACTCGGATTGCTCCGGCTTCTGTACGGCCTCCCCTTCGCGATCACGGCCCATCTCCTCAACAACGTGCTCGCGCTGAGCGCGACTTTTCCGGGCGGGGAGGAGGGGCACGGACTGCCCGCCTTCGAGGCCGGTGCGGTTTCCTTGACGATCGCGTTTCTGCTCTCCGGCAGCGCCTGGGCAACCCTCGTGCAGCGCCTGCGCAGCTCGCCGGACTTCGCCCGGGGATCCGGAAGCGGCCTTCAGACACCTCGGGAATGAGACGAATGAGCCAGACATGACGTGAGCGGCGAGATCACGCCGGCGCGCAGTATCGGAGATGGACATGACGACGGCGCCTCCCAGTCAGGACATCCTTCTGGTCGACGATGGTGAACTCGATGAGGTCGCCCGTGTTCTCAGCGACCAGGGGATCGCGTACCAGCGGCTTCGCGGAGGGCAGATTCCCTCCGAAGTCGCGCCGCCCCGGAACCTCTTGATCGTGACCCCACGGCGAGTCGAACGTGTTCGACGCGGAAGTCCGGCCGACGCGAGGCCCGGCCGGCCGCTCCGCATCATCGCAGTCGACGAGGACTCTCCCGCGATGCGACGACGGCTTCGGCGTTCCGGACTGCATCTGCTCATCCGCCTGCCGGCGGACCCCGAGATCTGGCGCTTGCTGATCGCACGCGCCCTCTATCGCGGCAGCGAACGTCGGGTCGATCCGCGCGTTGCCGTCGGGTCGCCCGTCGCTCTCGCGACACAGGACGGCCGGGAAACACCCGAGAACGCCCCGATTCTCATCGATCTCTCGAATCGCGGCTGCCGACTCCAAGCCCCCGAATCGCTCGAGATCGGCGATTCGATCGAATTCACGATTCCCGACGACGGCGAAGCCTGGTGCGAACAGGGACCTCTCACCCTGCGCGGACAGGTGCGTCGATCACTGCCCAAGAGCGATTCCACGGACCATCTGCTCGCGGTTGTCTTCGACCCCGCGATGAGCGAAACGACCCGGACCCGTCTGGCCGCATTGATCAATCACTGGGCCTCGGGGCCAGCTTCGTGTGGCGCTCCTCTCGTAAGCGGCGCCCCGGCAATCCCGCCCTGTCAACTTCCCTCGCTCCCGGATCTGACTCTGGACGACGAAACGGATCCTCCGATTCTCGCGAACTCAGAGGTCAGGGTGTCGCTCTCCTCTCAGCCCGAAAACGAGGGCGAGAAGCATCGGACCAATCGCCGGGAACGCGCACGGGGTCGCTTCGAATCTTCCCTGGTCGCCGAGCGAGCCGAGGGGCCCTTCGTCCTCATCGGCCGAGATCTCTCGGCCCGGGGGATGCGCATCGAAACCCATCCGGATCTCCAGGTGGGCGATCGCTTCCGCATCGCCTTGCATGGTCCCGTCCCCGGCGACCGCTACCTCCTCGGGGTCGAGGTGGTACGCAACGACGGGCCGGACGGGTTCGGCCTGACCTTCGATGAGATCGACCCGAAGATGGTGCGAGAGCTCGAGAAGATGGTCGCCTGTCTGCCGGACGTGGAATCGCTCGAGGATGGCGAAATCGCAGGCCTCGGCGCGATTCTCTCCGAGATCATGACCGACTAGATCCGCACGCGGAACACGAGACACGTGGATCGGGGCCCCCGCGCTTTGACTCCACGCTGCCATTTGCGAATATGGGGTCAACGAAGGAGAAGCCCCATTGAGCGAAGAAACCAGCCCCCTCGGCGACATCGCCGTCGACCAGGAAAACCTCTACCGCGAGGAGACCTTCACCGATCTGAAAGTCGCCTCGATTCGCCGTCTGACCCCCGTGACTCTGGACGGGCTCGATGACACGAGCCGCCCGACGATGTTCATCGGCGAGACGACACTGATGTCGGCTCGCGGTCCGCTCCCGATCAACTGCCCGATCGAAGCCACGAACCTGAACGAAGCCGTTGAAGCGTTCCCCCGGGCCGTTCAAGCCGCTGTCGAGCGTTTGATGGAAGAGGCCCGGGAGATGCAGCGCCAGGAGGCCAACCGCATCGTGATTCCCGGCCAGGGTCCGCCCGGTGGCGGAGTGGGTGGCGGGGGTCGCATCATTTCCTGAGGTGGCTTTTTTGGCGGCGCGCGTTGAGCGCGCCGGGGCCACTGGCGCTGGCGGCGAGTGCCAATAGAAAGGGGCCGGGCGTGAGCCCGACCCCTTCTGCATTCAGACGCTGGGTCCGGGGGTCCCTAGAAGACCGACTGACCGTGCGTCGCGGTGCAGGGGCCGACCGTGGTCAGCTGGTTGCCTGCAACACCCGCGGTGCTGCAGCCCCCACTCAAGTGAGCGGCGATTGGCACAATGCCGATGCCACCTGGACCTGTGACGGGCTTGACGTATCCCCAGACCTGGTTCACGCCATTGCCATCGATATCCGCGGCCGCCGTGATCGTATAGGCGCTCGGCGAAGCCGGCAAGTAGTTGACGGCATACTGGAAGAAGACCTGACCCTCGGGCGACCATCCCAGCGTGTCGAAGTCGCCACCGGTAACGAAGGGATCCTTCGCGGTACCCGGAACGGCGGCCGGGTTGGCCGTGGTCACACCAACGTAGTTGCCGAACTCGGCGATGTAGGAC
>JAPYTP010000163.1 GCA_029941885.1 Myxococcota bacterium | reverse complement strand
CAAGACCGGCGTCTTCCCCGCCCTCGACCGGGAGCCGGGAGAACGCCTCTCTGCCGAGCCCTTCGTGACGGTGACCTGGGCGGAGGGCGTCGATAAAGACACCGGCCGCCCGGTCGTAGCCGAGGGAGCGCGCTATGGAGAAGAACCGACGGACATCCATCCGGGCCCCAGTGGGGGCCACAATTGGCATCCGATGTCGTTTCATCCCGAGACCGGGCTGGTCTTCATTCCGGCGATCGAGATGGGCTTTGCCTTCGCGCAGGATCCAGAATTTCGATACCGACCCGGCACCTCGAATATGGGCATCGACACGATCGTGGCGAGTACCTCGATCGCTGAGGGAGACCACAGCGGCTTCCTGCTCGCCTGGGATCCCGTGGCCCAACACGAGGTCTGGCGCGTCACGCATCAGCGACCGTGGAACGGCGGGGTGCTCTCGACCGGCGGTGGGCTCGTCTTCCAGGGGACCGGACATGCCACCTTCGAGGCCTTTCGGGCCACGACCGGCGAGCGGCTCTTCAGTGCGCCGACCGGAACGGGCGTCGTCGCGCCCCCGATCACCTATGAACTCGACGGCGAGCAATATGTTGCGCTCCTTGCGGGTTGGGGGGGCGGACATGCGATGGCGGCCGCCGATCCGCCAGCGGAGACCCTCGCCTCGGGAAATCGTGGCCGCCTGCTCACCTTCAAGCTAGGGGGTCGCCTGCAGCTGCCCGTCGAATCCGAACAGCGAGCGCCGATCGTGCCGATCGCGGTCGGCGGGGACCCGACTTTGCAGAAAGCCGGCTTCGATGCGTTTCATAGCTGGTGCGTTGGCTGTCACGGAGCCGCTGCGATCGGCGGCGGAACCGTTCCCGACCTCCGATTGCTGCCTCCGGCACGCTATCCGCAGCTCGAAGAGATCGTCTTGAAGGGGGCGCTGGTCGAGTCGGGCATGCCCGACTTCGCCGAGTGGCTCGACGAGGGGGATGTCTCTGCGATTCGCGCCTATCTGTTGCAGCGCCGGGAAAGCCTGCGTCTGGACCGCATTGCCGCGTCGTCGAATTCCGATGAACATCCCGAATCCGCGACCCACCGCGACTAGCTCGATAGAGTCGCTCGATCGATCTCGAGCCTTTTGCAAGTAGAGGACATCCATGAGAAGACGAAGCAGTTGCGGAATACCGATCGTGCTCCTGTGCTTATTGCTCTCGGGCTGCGACTCCGAGTCGCGCGTTTCCGCCGTGCCCGGTCCCGAAGCGGGCTGGCCGCACTACGCCGGGGACCGCGGCGGCATGCGCTTCACGCCCGCCACCCAGATCACACCCGAGAACGTGAAGGATCTCGAGATCGCCTGGACCTACCAGAGCGGCGACGTCTCGGATGGAAGCGATGGCAACAGCAAGACGTCCTTCAATGCGACGCCCCTGCTCGTCGAGGACACCCTGGTTTTCTGTACCCCCATGAATCGAGTGATCGCCGTCGCCGCCGAGACCGGTGAAGAGCGCTGGGTCTACGACCCGGTACAACGGCAGACAAAGCTGCCCGATCCGCATAGCCGCGTGTGCCGTGGAGTCGCCTACTGGGAGGCCGAATCCGTCGCCGAGCGCGCGGGTGCCTGCGGACGACGAATTCTGACGGCCACCCTCGACTCGGAACTGATCGCCATCGATGCCCTGACCGGGAAGGCTTGCGAAGGCTTCGGGCGCGGCGGCCGTGTGGATCTTCGCGATGGCATCGTCGACGCCGAGCCCTGGGAGTACTACAGCACCTCACCGCCCGTGACGGTCAACGATGTGGTCGCACTCGGCGCCCTCGTCTACGACAACCGGCGGGTCGATGCGCCGCCCGGTGTGATCCGGGGCTACGATGTCCGGACCGGTGCGCAGAAGTGGAGCTTCGACGCCGTCCCGCCCGGATATAGCGGCCCCGCTCCGACCGAAGGGGGACGCTATGTCTCGGGGACCGCGAATTCCTGGTCGATCCTGTCCTCGGACGAGCAACTTGATCTCGTCTACATCCCCACTGGCAACGCCGCGACCGACTACTTCGCCGCAACGCGGCACGGACTCGATGAGTACTCGAGTTCGGTGGTCGCCCTGCGCGGGAGCACGGGGGAACTCGCGTGGAGTTTCCGGATGGTCAACACGGACGTGTGGGATTTCGATACCGCCTCGCAGCCCGTGCTCTTCGACCACGAAGTCGAGGGCCGGGTGGTTCCCGCCCTCGCCCAGGCGACGAAGATGGGCCACGTCTTCTTGCTCGACCGGCGCACCGGGGAACCCATCCATGGGCGCCGTGAAATCTCCGTTCGAACCGATGGGGTCGCCGGGGAAATCCTGTCGCCGACGCAGCCCGTACCGTCCTTCATCGAGCCGCTCCACCCGACCCAGCTGAATCCCGAGGACGCATTCGGTTTCACGTTCTGGGATCGGGGGAAATGTGCCGAGGCGATCGCACGCTACCGATACGACGGCATGTTCACGCCCCCCACCGAGGGCGGCAGCATCCAGTACCCGCAGAACGCAGGGGGCATCAACTGGGGCAGCGTAACGATCGATCCCGAAAGGAGGCTGCTCTTCACGAACATGATGCGAATGGCCGCCGTCATCCAGCTGATTCCGCGCGCCGAGTACGATGCGCTTCCCGACAAGACCTCGCGTTGGCCCTATCAGCTCCAACCCATGCACGGCACGCCCTACGCGGCACGACTCTTTCCCCTGCTGTCTCCCTTTGGCGCACCGTGTACGCCACCGCCCTGGGGCAGTCTCGTTGCCGTCGACCTCGACACGGGCAAGCGAGTCTGGGATGTCCCGCTCGGGGGGATTCGAGATCAAGCCCCTCTTCCGATCTGGCTCGTCCCCGGCTGGGATGATCTCGGTGCCCCGAACATGGGAGGCTCGATCGCGACCGCGAGCGGACTCGTGTTCATCGGAGCGACGACGGATCGCTTCATGCGCGCCTTCGACGCCGAGAGCGGAGAGGAGATCTGGAAATTCCGCCTGCCCTACACCGCGAATGCGACGCCGATGAGTTTCCGTCTGGGGCCCGACGGGCGCCAGTTCGTGGTTGCGGCAGTCGGCGGCCACGCCTGGTCGGATTCGGGAGACTTGCTGATTGCATTTGCGTTGCCCTGATCCCGCGCTCCACACCGGAGCGCGGGGATTCAGGTCGACGGCGTAGGCTCGCCCTGCGGTGGGTTCGAGATCCTGCGCGGATCGATGGCCAGGGGGCGCTCGTAGGACGGATCCCCTGGGTCCCGCGTGCCCGGACCGGCACCGAGGGTCCGCTGAAACTGCTCCGGCGTCAGGTCGTATTCCCCGGGAACGCCCTGCCAGTCCATCAGGCATTTGCGCGCCACGATTCCCCAGCGACCCTCCCGGCGTTCCATCCGATCGACATAGCGTCCGCCTCCGAGAGAGAGCGCCGGGCCGTTCCGGTTCATCGCCGCGAACAGCCAGTAGGTCTCACAATGCGCGGTGTCGCCGTCGAGATCGCACGAGTGATTGGTAATGATGTGCTGTGTCGCCGACTGGTTCTCCCCGTGAAAAGCCAGGAAATAGTCCGCGAACGCCTCGGGGCCACCGACGAAAAGACCGTGGTCGTCGATCGCGTCGGAGTGATAGGCCGAGAGCAGGAGGTCCCGATCCATCCGATCGACTCCTCGGCAATAGCGAATGATGCAATCGTGAATGGCCTGGCGGTCCAGGAGCTCGCGGACCTGCCGCTCGAAATCGTGGGTGGGCATGAAAGAATTTCCTCTCGAATCCTGTGGGGTCGCGGGTCTGGACAGCTTCGACGATCGCGCCCCGGACGCGCAAGGCCCGCGGATCGGCAGCCCGCTCGGGTCCGGACCGCTAAGACGGCGTCGCGAAGCGTGCGCAAACCGACTCGAAATGGGGAAGGTATTTCCGTGCCCGTCCCACTAGACTGGCGGCAGCGCTGAATCGGATCGGCAGCGAGCCATGGGATCCCTGCCACAGGGACGTCCGGAAATCGGCGCACATGAGGAGCGGTCGGCTTGAGTGATCTCGACAATGATGTCCCGTTTCGGATGCTGCCCGAGCTGAACGGAATCAGCCATTTCTTCTGGACTGCGGGAGAACGGGGCGAGTTGATGTTCCTGCATTGTCAGGACTGCGACGGCTTGATCCATCCCCCACAGCCCCTCTGTCCCCGTGACCATTCGAAGAATCTGGAACCCCGAGCCGTCTCGGGCCGCGGGCGCGTCCACACGTTCACGATCAACCACCAACCGTGGATGCCGGGTCCGGAACTCCCCTATGTCGTAGCCATCGTCGAGATCGAAGAAGACCCCTCCGTACGCCTGATGACCAATCTCGTGCGTGTCGAGCCGGGCGACGTCCGAATCGGAATGCCCGTCCGAGCCGTATTCGAACACCACGCGGACGATGGAGGCGACGTCTGGATTCCCCTCTTCGAGCCCGACCTGGAGCAAGTCTGATGGACGCGAACGAGATCATCGAACGCCGCGCCTGCATCAGTGGCATCGGACAGTCCGATGTCGCGAGGCGGCTTCCGGAATCGCCATTGGAATTCACGCTGGACGCCTGCCTCGCCGCGATCGAGGATGCGGGACTGCGCGTCGAGGACATCGACGGGCTCTCGACCTATCCCGGAATGGGTGGCCCCGTTGGATTCTCCGGGGCCGGCGCCACCCAAGTCCACGACGCGCTGCGGCTCGAACTCGATTGGTACGACTCGGGCATCGAAACCGCGGGGCAGCTCGGCTCCGTCATCAAGGCTTGTCTCGCCGTCGGGGCCGGACTCGCCAACCACGTGCTCTGTTTTCGGAGCGTCTGGGAAGGGAGCGCACAGGGCAAGAAGGGTCGCTCGTCCGTCATGCCCGGTGGCGGAAGCGGCAAGCCCACCCGCGTGCCCTCCGGCTTCATGGAATGGACTCTGCCCTTCTCCGCTCCTTCGGCTGCGATCTGGATCTCGATGTTCGCTCAGCGCCATTTCCACCTCTACGGAACCACCCGCGAACAAATGGCCTGGATCGCCATCAACGCGCGTGCCAATGCCGCTCTCAATCCCAAGGCGATCTACACCGAGCCGATGACCCTCGACGACTATCTCGGGGCGCGCATGATTTCGGAACCCTTCGGCCTCTTCGATTGCGATGTGCCCTGCGACGGCGCCACTGCCTTCGTGGTCTCGCGCATCGAGCGCGCAGGGGATCTGCGCCATGTCCCGATCCGCGTGGAAGCCGTCGGAACGGCCCTCCACGGTCGACCCTCCTGGGATCAATTCGACGATCTATCCACCATGGCCGCACGCGACGCCGGCGCTCATCTCTGGCGCCGAACGGACCTCAAACCCAGCGACGTCGATCTTGCACAACTCTACGACGGCTTCAGTTTTCTCACCCTCTGCTGGCTCGAAGCGCTAGGCCTGTGTCCCGTCGGAGAGTCGGGCCCCTTTGTCGAGGGCGGCGAGCGCATCGCGCGAGACGGCGAACTTCCCCTCAACACGAACGGCGGTCAGCTCTCGGGGGGCCGCTTGCACGGCTACGGATTTCTCCACGAGGCGGTCGTTCAGCTGCGCGGCGAGGGCGGTGCTCGGCAGATCGCAAAGCCCGATCCGAAGGTCGCGATCGCGGCGGCGGGGGGCGGCAACACCTGCGGTTGCATGTTGCTGACGCGAGACTAGCGGCCCGCCAACCCGCCGATCCCGAGACAATCATTCCGGCTGAAACGTCCACGGTGCGTCCGGCGATCCGCGCAGCAAACCGTTCGGATGTGCCACCTCGACCGGGACGATCCCGAACTCCTTGCGGATCTCCAGGAGCGGCCGTTCGAGCGCCTCTTCCCAGCGATAGGAGAAGGGAATCCGGGCCTGAATACCGCGCTGCCGCGCACGCCATGCGAAATGGATACAGCGCAGGATCGACCCGCGCGGCGAGGTGAAGACCGACGCGAGCATGCCGAAGCGGATCACACGCAGGCGGAAACGCGGACCCAAGAGTCCATCGGTGAACGCAAGGAGCGCCGTTTCGCCGGCTGTAGCCTGGCTGTAACCGGTGATGACGTGGAGCAGATCGTGGAGACAGTTCTGACGCTCGGCCCGCCAGGTGCGCGCCGGATCCAGTCGCATGATCTGGATCGCGCGTGCCGCTCGGCGCCAATCCGGCCGCTTCCGAGGCCTGGACTCGGGTTCGATCTGTTTGAAATGGCTCATGATTCGAGTCCTCGCTAGTATTGGTGAGTCCACTATCCGATAGTAGATCTCTCTACTATCCAGTTATTGTAACTCCAAGAGGTCCGAAATGCGTATCTCCGAGCTCAGCCGACGCTCAGGCGTGCCCACGACCACGATCAAGTTCTACATCCGCGAGCGCCTGATCCCGGCGGGCGCTCGCAGTCAGCGCAACCAGGCGGACTACGACGACACCCACCTGCAGCGCCTCGATCTGATCCGAGCCCTGCGTGAGGTGGCTCACCTACCCCTTGAGGTCGTGCGTTCCGTCATCGAGCAACTCGACAAACCCTGGGGTGAGGGCGATCCGGTGAGCGCGGCGATGAATGCGATCTATCGGGTTCCCGAACGCGATCGCAACGCCGCAGAGCAAGAGGAATTTGCCGGGCTCTGTCGTGAGATCGATCGACTCATGCGCGGGCTCGACTGGGTGATCTCGGATGCCGCGGATACGCCCCACCATCTCAACGTCGAAGCGCTCGCGGACGCCGTGATGCAGATGCGACGCTATATCGAGCCGGAGTTTCCCGTCGAGAGTCTGCGCGGCTACGCCGGGGCGGCCTGGCGTTTCTCAGAAGCGGCCTACGAGTCCATGGAAGATCGGGTGCCGCTTCCCGGTGACGATCTCGTGGATCCCACACGCACGGCGATCCTCGGCATGTTGATCATCGAACCCCTGATCATGGGCCTGGTGCGCAGCGCGCTCACGATGCGTTCGATCCACCTGACCAACGGCGTGCCGCTGCCGCCAACCGCATAACACTGATCACGCAGGACCCGCACCGGGTGGGCCCGTGATCGTGCCCGGTCTCCAGAATGGCGCCGCCCACCCGGTTGACGACGGGCCACTTCGACTTCAATATCCGCTCGGGCTGGATGGGCTCCTACCGGGGTGTCCGCCGAGGATTCGGGAGGCGACTCGTGAAGTTCGGAATATTCATCGAGCAGAATCTGCCGCGACCCTGGAGCGCGGATGACGAGTATCGACTGCTCGAGGAGTCGCTGGCACAGGTCGAGCTCGCGGATCGGCTCGGCATCGACTGCGCCTGGGTGGTCGAACACCATTTCCTCGAGGAGTACTCGCATTCGGCAGCACCCGAGGTCTTCCTGGCCGCCGCCAGTCAGCGAACCAGCCGCATTCGACTGGGGCACGGGATCATCCAGCTCCCTGCGAATATCAACCACCCCTTTCGAACCGCCGAGCGGATCGCGACCCTGGACCTGCTCTCGGATGGTCGGGTCGAGTTCGGAACGGGAGAGTCGACCTCGGACGTCGAACTCGACGGATTCGCAGTCGAGCGCTCCGAAAAACGAGATCAATGGGCCGAATCCATCGAGGCGATCGCGAGGATGTTCGTCGAGGATCCCTTCGCCGGATATCAAGGACGCTTCCTGGATCTGCCACCGCGCAATGTCATTCCCAAGCCCCGTCAGCGACCGCATCCACCGCTCTGGGTCGCGTGCACGCGGGAGGAGACCATCGCGCTAGCGGCCACCCTGGGAATCGGTGTGCTCTCGTTCAACTTCGTCTCTCCGTCGGAAGCCAAGCAATGGGTCGACGACTACTACGCCACCCTCGCCTCCGATCGCTGCGTTCCCGTCGGCTTCGCGGTCAACCCGAATTTCGCGGTGGTCGCGCCCTTTCTCTGTCACGCGGATGAAGCAAGAGCGATCGATCTCGGCCTCGAAGGCTTCGACTTCTTCCGGTTCTCGGGCCTCCACTACTTCGCCGCCGGCGAGCATCGGCCTGGCGCGACCGACCTGTGGCGCGCCTTCGAGGCCGAACACGAGAAGCCCGAGATCGACCGAAACCTCTTTCTTCCAACGGGACCGCTCGTCGGAGACGAAATGAAGCGCGCCGGCATCGAGTCACATCGGGGTGCCGTCGGGACTCCCGAGCAGATCCGAACGCTCATGCGAGCCTACTCGGATGCCGGTGTCGACCAGGTGATGTTCCTCATGCAGGGAGGCCACCTCTCCCACGAGGAGATCTGCGCCTCCCTCGAACTCTTCGCCGCAGAGGTGCTCCCGGAGTTCCGCGACGAGGAGCCGGCCCGCGAGCGTGCCAAGACGAAACGGCTCGCCCCCGCAATCGAAGCCGCGCTCGCGCGTCGCGAGCCTCCGCGCGAAGCGCCGGACTACACGATCGGGTCTGCCAGTCGGGCGTGACGAAAAATCCCGCCGAACGGGCCATGCAAGCCCCTTTTCCGCGTCCCGCGAATGACTGCTCGGGAGACGAGACGGCGCAATCCCGGGGCCCTATGCTGGAGGACGATGATTTTTCTGACCGAGGGAGGATTGTGTGGCGTTCAAGTTTGATCTCCTGTTCGAGATAGAGGTTCCGCGACCCTGGACCGAAGGCAAGGAGGCCTCCAAGTTCCACGAAGCGATGGAGCAGGCCATTCTCGCCGACAAGATGGGCTTCGACACCGTCTGGATCGTGGAACACCATTTCCTCAAGGAATTCGCCCACTGCTCGGCGCCCGAGGTCATGCTAGGTGCCCTGGCGATGCAGACCGAGAACATCCGACTAGGACACGGCGTGGTTCTCATGCTCGGCGAGATCAATCACCCGATCCGGGTCGCCGAACGAGCGGCGACGATCGACATTCTGTCGGGCGGTCGGCTGGAGATGGGAACGGGGCGTTCCTCGAGTCCCTATCAGATCGAGGCCTTCGGCGTCGACGTGCACGAGACGCGTGACACCTGGGAGGAGGGCCTCCGCCTGCTCCCCAAACTCTGGGCGAGTGATGATTTCAGCTACGACGGAACCCATTACAGCTGGAAGGACAAGGTCACGGTTCTTCCGAAGCCGATCCAGACGCCACACCCGCCGCTCTGGGTCGCGTCGACCCAGCCAGACACCTGCGCGATCGCCGGAGATTTCGGGATCGGCCTGCTCTGTCCCGCGATCGCGCCGCCCGAGACCTTTGGTGCACACGTCAAGAGCTACAAGGACGCAATCGCCAATCCGAAGAATGTCGTGGGAGAGTTCATCAATGACAATGTCGGTCTGTTCACCGTCACTTTCTGTCATGATGACGACGACAAAGCGCGCTATCTCGGCGGCTCCGCGGGACTCTGGTACATCAACACGATCGCCGAGATCTACAAGAACGACTGGCGGGGCGTCCCCCTCGAGGAGGTGCCGAAGGAATATCGCTTCCAGGCCGAGATGAAGCGACGGGGTCGCGGCGTGAACACGGCGACCGGCGTCGAACTCAAGGAAAATAACTCCGAAACCTGGAACGACTTGATCGATTCGGGCGCCTTCTGCGTGGGCGACCCGGAACAGGTCCTCGAGAAAGTGAACCTGTACCGCGCGGCCGGCGCCGATCGACTGGTTTCGGTCATGCAGCTAGCGGATCTCGAGCACGAGGACTTGATGCGATCGATCGAATTGATGGGAACGAAGGTGATTCCCGCGGTGCGCGAATTGGAGGCGGCCGAGGCGTAGCCGCGCGCAGCCGATCGCGACTTCGCGGGACGGCGCAAGACCGCATGGCAAGGCCATGCAGCCGGCAACCACGGGGTAGAGAATGAGCGGAAGCGCATTACTGCAATTGTCGTCGGAGATCGACTCCGAGATCGAGGAGGTCTTCAATCGCTGGTGCGATGGGCATACCCGCGTCGACCTCGCGCTACCGGGATTCCGGACGGCTCGAAGGCTGCGGAAGAGTGATCGCTGGGCGGGCGCGAGTGACGCGATGCCCTATCTGACGCTCTACGAACTCGACGATCTAGCGGCGCTCACCGGAGACGCCTACGACCATCACGATCAATCCATGCCCGAGGAATTCGAGGGGCACCTCCGTTACGGACGATCGGTATTTCAAGAGATCGAGGGCTCTCGAGAGGGCGAGAAGACGGCCCAGGGCGCCGCCATCTTTCACGTCATCACCGAAGTCGAGGGCGGCTTCGAGGACGAGTTCAATGACTGGTACGCCGGTGAGCACGTGCCGGCGGTCCTCACCGCACCCGGCGTGCGGAGCGTCCGCCGCTATCTGCGAGTCGAAGACCCGGCGGGCAGGGCTTCTGCCCCGGAGCGTTATACCGTCCTGGCGATCTACGAGATGGATGACGCCGAGGTGTTGGCTCGTCCTGAATCGATTCGCATCGCACAGGCCGCAAGTTGCCCGGCGAGCCTCGAAAGCCATCGCAACGTGACCCACCACGACGTCTACGAGCCGCTCCTTTCACTCGAGAGGGAGTAGACCGGTCTCGCACTCGAGAAATCGCCGCGCCTACACTTCCAGATGCGGCAGGACTTCCGCCTCGAAGAGTCGCAGGCTATTCCAGGCGAGTCCCGGCTCGATCCCGCCCATCAGTGGATGCAACATGAGGTGCCCATCCCGCTCGGCGAGTGCGACACACTCCTCGGGCGTAACGACCGCGTAGCTGCCGCTCTCGCGTAAATCCTCCCAGGTCTCTGCTCCGGGGACAGCCCAGTCCGAAACCACCCCGTCCTCCTGCCACGCGGCGTAGGTCAGCGCGTCGTAGGCGGCATATCGGCCGATCCGATTCCACGTACTCTCGGGATCCGCTGACACCATCACGAAACCCGGCGCCACCGGTCCCCCCGGCGCGTGCTGTTCGCGAAATTCGTCGAGTGTCTCGCAGCCATAGACGTCTGCCTTCTCGAATCCGACCCGCGCGGACTCCTCGAAATAGGCCTCGATCACCTCGAGACTCGCGACCGCCGGACTGAACCGGCAGTGCAATCTCGCCGCCCGCCGCGCGCCCGCGACCGTCTTTCCGCCGACGAATAGTTCCGGACCTCCGGGCGTCGCGGGCGGAGGCGTCGCGAGAATTTCGCGCCCACGCCATTCGAAGGGCTTGCCGCTCCACGCGGAGCGCATGACCGCGACGCATTCCTCGACGAGGCGTCCGCGATCGCTTCGCTCGATTCCCGCCATCGAGAATTCGGCCTGGCGATAGCCGGCACCCAGGACGACCGACATCCGACCCGGGGCGAGACAATCGATCGTGGCGATCTGCTCCGCGAGCCGAACCGGATCGTGGAGCGGCACCAGCGCCGCCTGGATCGAGACTGCGACCCGGTCCGTTCGCGCGAGGATCGCCGCCGCCAGGGTGAGCGGTGCCGAGGTGAATCCCGCCGGGTCGCCGTGATGTTCCGAGAGGGGAATGGTCTGGACGCCCACACGATCGGCCCACGTCGCCATCTCGAGCATGGCCCTGTGCTGGTCGGCGAAGCTCGTCTCCGCAAAGGGTGGGACACGCAGGTCGAAGCGCATCGAGAGTCGGGCCATCCATATCTCCTTCGCGACGTGTTCTCACACAACGGTTTCTCACACGACGGTTTCTCACACGACGGTTTCTCACACAACGGTTTCTCACACAACGGTGCTCCCCGTGCGACGAACTACCATCGCGATCATACGCGGATCTCAGCCTCAAATCATCTGCTCTTGCGCTCCCCCGCCGGTGGAGCACGCATCTTCGCCCTCTTCGTGCGTTCCCGACGCGAAGCAACGGTGGCGGCGCCGAGGACGCACTCCGTTACCATGATTCCCAAGTGGG
>JAPYTP010000162.1 GCA_029941885.1 Myxococcota bacterium | reverse complement strand
GCCGATCAGGATTTGTGCGGTGTCCTTCGTCATGACCGAGAAATGCGAGGCCGCGAGGCGGGCGGCGGGGAATCCGGCTACGGCGCCGACCGCTGCCGACGCGACCGGCACGACTTGCATCACCTGGGCAATCGAGAGAAAACGCTGGGTGGCGTAGACGGGGTCACCTGCCGAGCGGGAGGGCGGACCGCCTTTCGGTCGACCCTTTGCCCCACCGGTTCCCGCGACACTGCCTCCCCCGCCTTCGAGGAAGCGAACGAGGGGAACGCGGAGGTCGATCGCGAGGGTCTCGGCGTAAACGCTGCGCCGAAGTCCGGAGGGGGAGGGCGAGCCCCCGCGCTGCGTGAAATCCTCTCCGCCGACGACCACGCGACGACCGTCGACGGTCGCGAGCGCAAGCAGATAGTTGGCAGGATGGAAGGCGCTGACCTTGCCGTTCTCGTCGCGCTCCGTTTCACCGGCGATCGGCCCCTGTTCTTCGAGGCTTCCTTCGTCGACGAGGGCATCCAGCCGCTCGCGGATCGTCAATCGACCGCGCTCGTGCTGTCTTTGCACGGCTTCGGGACCCCCCATCGAGGTGGCGGCGCGCCGCCGTGCTTCGATCTCGTCGACTTCGGGTTTCCAGCTCATCGGTTGCGGATCTCCAGGCGCGGCGGATCTGCGCCCTGTCAGAAACGAAGCAGTCGGGTGTCGAGCGAGATCAGGTCGACGAGGCCCACTGCATTGGCGCCCGCCATGATTCCCGCGCATTCACCGGGATTGAAGATCAGCGTCTCCCCTCGATGCTCGAGGCGATATCGATGGGTATGGCCGTGCAGGACGAGGTCGAGATCGGCAGCAAGTGGGGAGGGGGTCTCTTCCGGATCATGCACCACCAGGATGCGTCGTCCGGCCCATTCGATTGTGCGTGGCGGATCGGTCAAATCCATTCCGAATCGCTCGGCGTGGTTCGCGAGGTGCTCGCGTTCCGCAAGGTCGTTGTTGCCGAATACACCGAGCAGCGGCACTTCGAGGGCGGCGAAACGCTCGAGGACCGTCGGTTGGGTGATATCGCCCGTGTGGACAACGCGTTCCACCTGGGCCTCGCGGAAGAGACCTACGATCCTGTCCACGTTGATCATCTGATTGTGGGTATCGCCGACGACGCCGATGCGCATCGATCGACTCTACCACGTCGAGCACTCGGATCCGGAGGGAGTGGCTCGCCGATGCGGGACGAAGAACAGGGCTGACCGGTGGTCCGGGGCATGCGTCGACGCCCGCTATAGTGCGCCGGCTCGGTCGCACCCAGATCGACCGCTAGGCAACGCACGAAGGGAGCAGGATGTCCGGACAGGTCTCGCACGCAGAACTGGAAACGATCCGCGCGGAACTACGGGACGGCATCCTCACTCTCACGTTGAATCGCCCGGACCGATTGAACGCCTTCAATCCGCAGATGGGACAGGACTGGCTCGAAGTGCTCGATCGAATCGACGCCGATGACGCGGTTCGCGTGGTGGTCGTGACAGGAGAGGGGCGCGGTTTTTGTGCGGGTGCAGATCTCGGGAGTGGAAGCTCGACCTTCGATCCGCAGCAGGGCAGCGAGTTCGCCGAGTCGCACGGCCCCAGACAACGACGTGATCTCGGGGGTAGGGTGACGCTGCGTATCTTCCGATGTCGCAAGCCGATCATCGCGGCCGTGAATGGGCCCGCGGTCGGAGTCGGTGTGACGTCGACCTTGCCGATGGACATCCGGCTCGCGAGTACGAAGGCGCGTTTCGGATTCGTATTCTCACGTCGAGGGATCGTGCCGGAGGCATGCAGCAGTTGGTTCTTGCCGAGGGTGGTCGGGATCAATCGAGCCATGGAATGGGTCGCCACGGGTCGTGTCTTCGATGCCGAGGAGGCTCTCTCTGGCGGACTGGTGTCAGAGATCCTCGAGCCGGAATCACTCTTGCCTAGGGCGCGCGAGCTCGCTTGCGAAATCGCCGAGAATACGAGCGGTGTTTCCGTTGCACTGGCACGTCAGATGATGTGGCAGATGCTGGGTGCAACCCATCCGATGGAAGCGCATCGCCTCGATTCGAAGGCGATGAACTACATGGGTGTGCACGCGGATAGTCGCGAGGGCATCGAAAGCTTTCTCGAAAAACGCGCGCCCACGTTCCCACTCAGCGTGTCCGCCGATTTTCCCGATGACCTCGGGTTTCCCGAGGAGCCTGCGTACGAACCCTGAGTCCGGCTCCGGACTTTGGGTTCGAATCGGCTCCGAAAACCCCGTCGCGGCCTACGAACTCCTGTTTCGCAGTTCGCGGACCGCACAATTCGCCGACTTCGACGAAGTTGGGCAGGCGGCGATGCGCGTGATGGTGAATACCTTCGCCTCACTCGGCATGGAAGCGGTGCTCGGCCGGTCTCTCGGCTTCTTCAATGTCACCGGTGAGGTTTTTCTCTCCGAGCTCGTCGAGGTGCTTCCTCGCGAGCGGGTAGTCCTCGAGATTCTCGAGGACGTCGAAGCGACCGAAGAGATCCAGCGGAGATGTCAGGAACTCACCGCGGCGGGCTTCGCGATCGCCCTGGACGACTGGATCGTCGACGCTCCGCGGGAATGTTTGCTGCCGTGGGCGAGCGTGGTCAAGGTCGATCTACCCGCCGTGCCCGAAAAGGATCTGCGCAAGCTCGTTCGGACGCTCAGACGTTCCAATGTCCGATTGCTGGCGGAGAAGGTGGAGACCGCGGAGCAGTTCGAGACCTGCCACAAGCTCGGCTTGAACCTGCTCCGATTGGTCAATACTGTGGGGATGGCCGCGCCAGTGAGACTCGAGACGATCGAGGACGCGATCCGCAGTATCGGACTCCAGCAGCTCGGGCGCTGGGTGGCGATCCTGATCTACGTCGACGGAGACCAGAGCGACCTGCCCAATCCGCTGCTTACGACGGCGGCGCACCGTGGCCGACTCATGGAACTGATCGTTTCCGCCGCAGAAGCGAATCCCGCGCGGGCGGTCGAAGCCGAGCGCGCCTTCCTGGTGGGCATGCTCTCGTTGATGGACGCGCTGCTAGGGCGGCCGATCGAGGCCCTGGTGCGGGAACTCCATCTTGGGAGTGAAATATCGCGGGCATTGACCCACCATGAGGGTGATCTCGGGCGTCTGCTCGAGATGGCCCAGTCGATCGAACGAGGTGAGGTCGACAAGTTCGAACCCGAGCTCCACGAACGCGATCTCTACCTCGAGACGCTGCAGCAGCTCGAGAACGCCGCCTATGCATGGGTGCACGGTCTACTGCAAGTGCCGACCGGATGAGCGAAAGCCCGTCGGTCTCGGTTATTCTTGCTCCGTGCTCACCGGACTCATCGCAACAGCGCTCCTGATCGGTCTGTCGGTCGCCCTCTACCGACGAGGCTATTCGGGCTACCGACCCGCTCCCGCCGGACTCGCCAGACTCCACCCAGGCGAAGCGGCGTTCGTCGAGGCGGTCGGAGAGGTCCTTTTTCCGGCGGGTGCGGGGCTCGCTCTGTCCGGAATCGATGCTCAGCTCCCGCATTACATCGACCGCCATCTCGACGCGCTTCCGCGCGCGCAGCGATTCCAGATTCGACTTCTCTTCGCGGCCGTCGAACATCTGACACTCGTGCTGCCCGGCGACGAGCCCGGTGGTCGTCGCCGTTTCTCGAGCCTGACCGCCGCCTCGCGCATCGCGATCCTGGAACGACTCTCCCATCATCCGAACGGGGTCATCCGATTGCTCATCACCGCTCTCCGCTCGGTCTTCATACTCGCCTATCTCGGCCATCCGGCGAATCTGCACGGTCTCGGGCTCTCGCCCTTCGAAATCGAGCCGGCGGTGAGCGATGCCGAGCTGCTCTTTCCGCGGGTCGGCGGACTCGTGAGCTCGATCGCGTTCGAGGTACGGGACCGCAGCGAGCCGACCGACCGAGAGCCTCTCGGGCCCGACGGAAAACGCCATCGCGCGTATGCCCGTACGGGACGGATTTCCCAATGAGTGACTCGAGCGAGAGGAGCGGGGTGAATATCGGCTTGGCGAACGACATGGCGGATGGGGCAGACGACTGGTTGGCAGCCGCGCGAGAACGCGTGCGGGTCTTCGCACAATACGACCATGCTTTCGAGGAGCGGACGGATGTTGTCGTCGTGGGGTCCGGGCCGTGCGGCGCCGTGGCCGCCTACGAACTCGCCGCGGCGGGACACGACGTGATCCTGCTCGAGGAGGGGCCACCCTTCACGGTTCGCGATTTCGAACTCGACGGAAATCTCTCGATGACCCGCACCATGCGTGAGGGCGGACTGCGCATGACGCGGGGGACGACGATGCCTACGATGCAGGCCATCGCGCTCGGCGGCGGCTCGCTGGTCAACTCGGCGATCTGCGTTCGCCCCCCGGATTCGGTCTTCGATCAGTGGGCTTCACGATTCGATCTCGAACGGACCGATCGAGCCAACCTCGATCCCCATTTCGATGCGATCTCCGATTTCCTGGGGATCGAGCCGACACCGAACCAGGTTCAAGGGCGTCGAAATCTACTCTTCCGCGATGCCTGCGACGCGATGGGGGTCACGAGCGAACCGATCTCGCGCAACGTCCGAGGCTGTCGCGGAAGCGGTGAATGCTTCACGGGCTGTCGCAGTCGCGCCAAGCAGAGCATGGATGTGAGCTACGTCCCGGCCGCGCTACGCGCGGGAGCGCGGGTGCTCACGAGCGTGCAGGTCCAGCAGATTCGTCGATCGGGCCGCCGTGTGACGGGGGTATCCGGTCAGGTCGTCGCGCCATTCTCGAAGGGAAATCCCCGTGGCCTCGGCCACCGTTTCCGGATCGATGCGAAGGCGGTCGTGTTGGCGGCGGGTTGCACCGCGACGCCAATCCTGCTCCAGCACAGCGATGATCTGGCCAACGCTTCGGGCCAGGTCGGTGAGAATCTCCAGTTCCATCCGGGGGTCGCGATCGCGGGGGTCTTTCCGGAGGCCGTGGCTCCGCAGTTCGGTGCGACCCAGGGCTATCAGAGCCTGGCTTTCCTCGACGAGGGCTTCAAGCTCGAAACGCTCTGGGCCCCGCCACCGCTGCTGGCGATTCGTTTTCCCGGACTCGGAGAGCAGCTTCAGACGCGCTTTGCAGAACTTCCCAACATGGCAATCTGGGATGCGATCGCGAGTACTCATCGATCCCGCGGCCGCGTGAAGAAGCGCTTTCGGACGCTCGATCCAGCGCTGCATTGGCGACTGCATCCGGACGACGCGGTCGTCCTGCGGCGAGCGTTGCACGTGATCGCCCAGCTGTTTTTTGCGGCGGGCGCCCGGAAGATCCTGCCTGGGGTCCGCGGGCTCCCGGATACGATGACGAGTGTGGAGGAGGCCGCTGTCCTCGACTCGTCGATGGTCAAGCCCGGCAATCTGGTGATGGGCGGGAATCACGTCTTCTGCACGACGCGTATGCATGTAGATCCGACCCGGGGGGTCGTCGACGAAGACGGTCGCTGCCACGACCTCGAGAACCTCTACATCGCGGACACGGGCATCTTTCCCCAATGTCCGTCGGTCAACCCGATGTTGACGGGGATGGCGCTGGCGAGGCGTCAGGCGCTGACCCTCGCGGAAAGGCTGTGAGTGGGCGACTTTCTGGCGCGACGAATCGATGAATCGACTGAAGGTTTTTACCCACATTTTGTCACCGGTCGGAGAAACGCGAGGGCCCTCACTTCAGCTCCCCGCGCCTCGGGCCGATGTGAGCAACATGAACGTTCGCTTCCGAGGGTCCCGACAGATGCGCACGGTTTTCGCCGTCGCATGCCTGGCATTCATGGTCGCCCCTGCGGTGCCCGCTTCCTCACCCGAGGCCGGCGCAAAGGGCAACTACCGAGGCCAGTGCCGACGCTTGACTACCCAGATCGACCACTACGAGGGCACGGTGCTGCCGATGGCCATCAGCCGGGGCAATCGCCCCTGGGAACAGGCCACGAACGACCAGATCGAGCGCCTCTGGCATCGCCGTGCGGATTTGTGCCCGGCCTACGGTGCGGAGCGCACGATGCTTCTGAGAGCCGCCGATCAGATGCGCAAATTCAACAAGCTCGTCGCTGCCGCAGGTCGGGCCGCGCTCACCTATTTCTCGGGCGGCCTTTCGGGCGGCGTACTGCCCTGAGCGATCCGGACTGATTGCAGCCCGGGCGCGCCTTCCTCGCACCCGACTCTGTCGAGCCCCAGATCGCGGCCGATCCCCTTCGATGAAGGGTTTTTCCTCCTTACACGCCCGTCGGCTGGTATTCTGGCTGTCGGGTCCGGAACGGTTGGCCCCGGGCGGCAACTCACGACTGACCGTCGTAAGTCGGAGGAATCGATTTGGACCGCGGAGATCACGGCAATCGTCGGATCGGAAAGATTCGGCCGGTTCACGCCGGATGGCTGCTCCTCCTCGCCGTTCTCTTCGGCGCCGGTGAGGCGACGGCGGTCGGCAATCGCGGTGCGGACGGCGAGTTCGAACGCCGCGATTCATTCCATTTCACGCTCTATCAGGACGTCGACATCGACGAGAGCGCCGGGCTCCACGGGTCTCGGCATTTCGAGCAGCGGATTCTCCGCGAACTCGAGGCCGCCTTCGACCGTCTCGACGGGCTGCTCTCCCTGCGCCCCGAACAGAAGATCGTCGTCTACGTCTGGGATGCCCGGCTCTTCGACGATCAGTATGCGGGCCTCTTCCGATTTCCCGCGGCGGGATTCTACGGAGGCGCGATCCATATCCGCGGGGCGACCCTGATCACACCGGCTCTCGTGCGCGTCCTCCACCACGAGCTGGTTCATGCGGCCTTCGATGCCGAGGCTCCGTGGCTATCGCTTCCGGCCTGGATGAATGAAGGGATCGCCGAGTGGTTCGAGGCCCGGGCCTCGGGCAAGCGGGTGATCACCGGTCGCCAGCGGGGGGCGCTGGTCGGGGCGGCCAACCGGGGCGCGCTATTCACGCTCGCGGAGCTGAGCATGCCCACCCTGGGTGGGTTCCAGCCGAATGCCGCGGCCCTGGCGTATCTCGAGTCCTACGCCTTCATCGATTTCCTGGTTCAATCCCACGGAGAGCGAGACCTCGCGCGATTCTGGTCGGCCGTGGTGCGATCGAAAAGTCTCGAGCGGGGGGCGCGAAGGGTCTATCACCAGGATCTCGAGAAACTCGAGGCTGACTTCCGGCGCTCGCTCCTGGGCGGCTGATCCGTTGCTCCCGCTCGGCCCTTTCCCTAGCTTGCGCCCGTGTCGCCGCGTCCTATCGCATCCTTGCCTCGCGTGAACGCGTCGCGGCGCGTGCCCGCCGGTTTTTCGCGGCGGCCCGTGGTTGCCGTGCTGACTCTCGTGGCTGCCGCACTCACCGCGAGTCCGGTGTACGCCGCGGATGAGATGAATCCGGACTCGGCAGAGAACTCGAGCGAGGAGCGGCAGTCGGTGCCGGATGACGCCGAACCCTTCCCGCCGCCCCCAGTCGGGGTACGCCTCGGCGAGGCGCTGGAAAGCGGGCGGTTTCGTCTTGCCTACAGCTGGGAGCGGATTCGGGCCCAGGGGCTGCGAGCGCGCGACGACGACCTCACGCCGGCTGACGTCCGAGCACTAGGCTTCATGCAGACTCCCCGTGCGCTCGAAATTACGATCCACACCTTCCAGATCGCCTACGCCCCGCATCCGCGGGTGACCCTGGTCGCGGAGCTGCCCTTCATCCAGAAGGAACTCGAGACCATCGGTACCGCTCCTCTGTTCGGACGCAGCCAGGTGCAGACCGAAGGGATTGGCGACGTGCGGTTCGCGATGGTCGTCCCCTTCATCAGGAAGTATTTCGAAAGCTCCCAGGTCCACGTTGGCTTCGACGCTCCGTCCGGGTCGTACCGTCGAGGCGGAGACGATATGCGCCTCCCCTACGACTCGCAGATCGGAAATGGCACCTGGGATTTCGAGTGGGGTTGGACCTATCTGGGTGAATACGAGCGGGTGTCCTGGGGCGGGCAGTTCGTGGGTCGCCACCCGATCGGTCGCAACGGGCTCAGGTACCGCGAAGGCCTTCGGCTGGCGGGGACGCTCTGGGGAGCCGTTCGAATCGTTTCCGGATTGAGTGCCTCCCTGCGGACGGAGTGGGTCAGACACGACAACATCAGCGGGTTCGACCGAACCCTTCGACCCTCTTTCGACCCCTCCGAGAATGCGGGCAACCGGGGTGGTGACCGATTTTCGGTTCTGCCGGGAGTGAGCTTCGGTCTGCCCCAGCTGAGTGGACAGCGGATCGCCGTCGAGGTGGGGATTCCGGTCTATCAGAGGCTCGATGGTCCCCAGCTCGAGCGCGACTGGTCGATCAAGATGGCATGGCAATGGACCTTCTAGAATCCGAGGACCTGCTCTCGCCGAGCTTCCCGGGGCGAGCGATCCGAACCGGCGTCGTCGCGATCCTGATGTTGGCGATCGCCTGGGTCGCCTGTAGCCGAGAAGACGGCGCACCCGGAACCTATTCGGCGCACGGCACGGTCGAGGACGTCGACCACGAGAACGCTCAGGTCTTGATCGAGCATGCCGACATCGTCGGGTTGATGCCCGCCATGACAATGAATTTCTTGGTGCCGGAGGCGGCGGTCCTGCGTGCCCTTGCGCCGGGTCAGATCATCGACTTCGAGCTTCGCTTCACGGGTCGCAGCTACGAGGTTTCGGGTTTCGAGGTGGTGGGGGAGGCGTCCGCGGAGGCGGGCTGGCGGCGTCTCGGAGACGGGTTGGTTCGCACGAGTTCGGCCCCGGATTTCGACCTCATCGATCAGGCCGGGAATCCGATGAGTCTCGTTTCGCTCGGCGATCGCGTCGTGCTCGTCGACTTCATCTTCACCGAGTGTCCGGGCCCCTGTCCCGTTCAGACCTCGAATCTCGTCACACTCCAGAAGAGAATTCCAGACCGCTTGCGCCAACACGTCCACTTCATCTCGATCAGCCTCGATCCAGAGGTCGATCGCCCGAAGATTCTCGAGCGCTACGCGCTGGCCCGCGGCGTCGATCTGTCGAACTGGTCGTTCCTGACAGGCGACCGGGAGGTCGTGGCCCCCCTCGTCACGCGCTGGGGAGTCGGTTCCGTACGCAACGACGACGGATCGATCGACCATACGTTGATCAAGTTCCTCGTCCATCGCGGGCGGGTCATGGATCACTACACGTCCCGCGCAGGACAGGACGACGATCTGTTGGCCGATCTCGTTCTGCTCGCGGAAGCGCGGTCCCGGGTCCAGGCGGCGCTTCCATGAGTGGGCGGGTACCGCGATGAGTCGCGAAGCGAGGGGTGCGGCGAGCCCTCGCGATGACGTGATCGTCGTCGGCGGCGGAGTGATCGGGATGTCGATCGCGGACTCACTTGCCGGGGAGGGGCTTCGGGTGCGGGTCCTCGAAGCCGAGGCAGTGGCCTCGGGCGCTTCCGGGGCGGCGGCGGGGATGCTGGCTCCGATCAGTGAGGCGATGGCGGAGGGGCCTCTGCTCGGGTTGGGTCTCGAAAGCCTGAAGCGCTTCGGGCCATTGTGTGATCGGCTCGAGAGTGAGACCGGGATCGATCCGCAGCTCGAAGCGAGCGGGCTGCTGCGGGTGGTGCGCAGTGAGTCGGAGCGCGCTCGGCTGTTGGCGGGTCTCGAGCGGGAGCGCGTCCGATGGAAGGCGATGGGCTGGCCGGTCGCGACGGATCTGGAATGGCTGGACACGGACACACTTCGATCCGAGATGCCGACTCTTTGTCGTGAAATGCTGGGAGCTTTTCACATACCTTTCGAGTGTCACTTGAGACCGCCGCTGCTCGCTCGCGCCCTCGAGGAGTCCGCTCGAGCCCGAGGCGTCCAGATCGAGACGGGCCTGCGCGCGACGATTCTTCGGCGAGAGGAAAATCGCATCGTGGGTGTCGAATCCAAGATCGGTCGCCGCGACGCGGGGAGCGTCGTGGTCGCCGCGGGTCCCTGGAGCCCTGGGCTCCTCGAGGCGTCGTCGATCTTCCCACGCGGCGGGGGAGGGCCTGCAATCGAACCGGTGCGAGGACAGATCCTCTGCCTCGGCTCGCCGCTTCCGCCGGGGCGCAGGATCACTCGCACCGAAGACATCTATCTCGTGCTGAAGCGAGATGGCTCCTGGATCGTGGGCGCGACCGAAGAACGGGTTGGCTTCGATCGACGGGTGACGGCAGAGGGCGTCGGCTGGTTGCTCGATCGTGCGAGGGCCGTCTTTCCGACCCTGGCGGACGCGAGCTTCGTGCGAGCCTGGGCGGGATTGCGTCCCGTCAGTCGCGATGGAATGCCGTGGATTGGACCGGTACCGGGCTGGGAGAATCTCTATCTCGCCTCGGGTCACGGAAGAAACGGCGTTCTGCTTTGCCCGATCACCGCAGAACTGATCCGTGACTCGCTGCTCGGCAAGGCTCCGAGCCGACCGGTGGATATGGTCAGCCCGGCCCGCCCGCTCCTCGCCTAGCAGTTTGGCACGTCCCTCTCGCTGGCCGACGGAGGACCGATCGTCCCAAAAATTCCGCGAAGCCTTTTCGCCTCTCTTTCGTGTCGAGGAGGGCACCGCTAATCTGGGTCTTCTCCATGGATGTGATGTCGTCTTTTCATCCCGCGGTGCGACGTTGGTTCGAGGGGCGCTTCCCGGAAGGCCCATCACCGCCCCAGATCTCCGGTTGGCCCGCAATCGCGCGGCGCGAACACACGCTGATCGCGGCACCGACGGGTTCTGGCAAGACGCTGGCCGCGTTCTTGGTGTGCCTCGATGCTTTCTACGCGCGCGCGAGCGCGAGGAGGGGCCGCGGGGGGGAGCCGATCGGGTCGGGAACCGCGCCGTTTCGGCTGGACCCGGAGCCGGAGGTCGCGCGTCCGCGGACGCGAACTCCGGGGTACGTGAACGTGGCCGAAGACGGCTCCTCGGCAGCCCCCGCGGCAGGCGCGCAGGAGCGGCCCCCGGGCGTCGAAGTGCTCTACGTGTCTCCGCTCAAGGCGCTCGCCGCCGACATCCAGCAGAACCTCGAAGGTCCACTCGCCGAGATCGAGACGGTGGCTCGGTCGATGGGCCTGCCGGTCCCGGAGATTCGTGTGGGCATGCGGAGTGGCGACACGCCGGCTTCCGCACGCGCGGCGATGCTCAAGAAGCCGCCGCAGATCCTCGTGACGACCCCCGAGTCGCTCTACCTGCTGCTGACGTCAGCGCGCGGACGTGAGATTCTCCGGCCCGTACGAACGGTGATCGTCGACGAGATCCATGCGATGGCCCGGGACAAGCGCGGCTCCCACCTCTCGCTCTCACTCGAGCGTCTGGAAGCGCTGTGTGACGAGTCGCCCTGCCGAATCGGACTCTCGGCGACCCAGCGGCCGATCGAGTGGGTCGCGAAGCTGCTGGTCGGGGTCGGGCCCGAGCGCGTGGATGCTGACGGCAAGACGCTCTGCACGATCATCGACGAGGGCCATCAGCGCGAACTCGATCTGGAGACCGTACTCCCGGAAAGCGAGCTCGAAGCGGTCGCTTCGGGCGAGCAGATGGGGGAGGTTGTCGACCGGATCGCCGAACAGGTCGAGCAGCACAAGACGACTCTCGTCTTCGTGAACACGCGCCGCATGGCAGAGCGGCTCGCGCATCAACTCGCCGAGCGACTCGGGGAGGAGGGTGTTGCCGCGCATCACGGGAGTCTATCCCGCAGCCGACGTCTGCGGGTAGAGACGGCGTTGCGCGAGGGGCGGCTGCGCGCGCTGGTCGCTACGGCTTCCCTCGAACTGGGAATCGACATCGGCCCCGTCGAACTCGTCTGCCAGGTCGGTTCGCCCCGAAGTCTCGCGACGTTTCTGCAACGCGTCGGTCGCTCCGGCCATTTCCGGGGCGGCGGCAAAGACGCTCTCGTAGTCGACCGCGCCGAA
>JAPYTP010000161.1 GCA_029941885.1 Myxococcota bacterium | reverse complement strand
CGCTGAGTCGGGCAAAGTTCCGCTGCCGCCGAATCAGATTCTCCGGAAGTTTCTTCATCTGAACACAACCGAAAGCCGCCGAGAGTTCGCTCGGTTCGAAATTCCAACCCACTTCGTCGAAGATGAAGAGGTCGTCGTATTCCATCCCGTCGAGGTCACTGAAGAAACTTCGCGTCCCTCGCTTCGATCCGAAGAATTTGGGCTCACTGCGCCGCCCCCAACGCCTGAGCAGGAGCGCGCGATCGACGAGATCCGCATCGTCGAGACAGACCATCCCTCCGGTGCCCGCGGCAGTGATGATATGGGAGAGCGCAAAACTCGTGACCGTGATGTCGGAACGGGTCCCCGTCGGCCTGCCATCCAGTTTCGAACCGAGGCAATCACAGGAATCCTCGATCACCTGGAGAGAGTGGCGATCTGCGATCTGACGAATGTCGTCCCAATTCGGACAATTTCCGATCAGATTCGGAACTAGCAAGGCTTTCGTCTTCGGCCCGATCGCGGATTCGATCTGGTCGACGTCGATCTGATACGTGTCCGGCGTGACATCGACCAGGACCGGAACGAGATTCGCTCGCAGAATCGATGCGATGTCGGTGGAGAAAGTCAGCGCGGGGGTGATCACCTCCTCGCCGGGATCGAGATTCAGCAGCTCGACCGCGAGGTAGAGGGCGGACGAACCGGAGTTCACCATGATGCCGCGCTCCTTGCCGAAGGCATCGGCCACCAGGCGCTCCATCTCGCGTGTGTGCTTGCCGATTCTGAGCGCCGTTGCGCCCCCACGCAGAACCGAGACGACGGCCTCGATCTCCTCTTCGTCGTGGACGCTGCCCGCGTACTCGATTCGATTCACTTCGCTTCCTTGCCGCCCTTGCCGCCCTTGCCGCGTTGTTGTTCGATTTCGGCCTCTGCCCAGTTCTGCCCCGCCTCCGGAGGATTCTCGGGAAAAGAGGGCGTGATGGCGATGCGCCGAATCGTTTCCCGGGAGGCCAGCGCGTTGACGACCTGCTCCGCCACGGCTTCGGCGTCCATCAGCCGTCCGTAGAGATACTCGAGTTCGCTCCAGCGCTGGGTGATCGGGATCAGCTTGTCGAGGTCGTGCGCGAGACCGAACTCGGAGAGCGTGTCACCCGTCGCGATCGAGGTGAAGGCGACCGCACGATGTTCGCCCTGCCAGGCGGCGATCAGCGCTTCGAGCGCGACCTTGCTGACGACATAGGTCGCCTGCATCGGTCGCGGTGGGGAGTCGTCGATCACGATCGACGAGATCACGACGAATTTCCCGCGCGTCTTTTCGAGATGGCCGATCGCAGAGTTCAGGATCAGGGACACGCCGATCAGATTGGTTTCGAGGATCCTCCGCCAGTCGTCCTGGCTGATCTCCTCGATCGGTCCGAAGGTCGAGATGCCGGGCGCATAGACCACAGCGTCGAGTCCGCCGAGCTCGGCGACCGCTTCCTCGACGACCTTCGTGCAGGAAGCCTCGTCGCGAACGTCGCAGGCCCGAGCGAAGGCATCATTCCCGGCTTCTGCGACCGTCTCTTCGAGTCGATCGACCCGGCGCGCCGCGACGCAGACTCGCCCACCCTCGTTGGCGACCTCGATAGCCGAAGCTTTGCCCAGCCCCGAGGAGGCCCCGAGAACGAGGACCCGCTTTCCCGAAAGACGCATTCTGACTCCTTGTTGAGGCCCGCCGGCCAGACTCGCCAGCGGAACGCGCGAGCATATCCGAATCTCGACCGCCGGCTAGCGCGGCCAACGCGGCGCCGATCGAGACCGGAGGATCGAGAAATCTCGACCGGATCAGCGACCTCGAATCCGGACAGGTCGGCGGCGATGTTCCCGAACCATTCGCCGCGAGCTTCATCCCCTGCTTCCCGGCGGCCTACGCCCGATCATCGCCGCGCGCCGTGATCATCATTGCCACGCGACCGTCCTGCACGATGTCGCCACGCTGATTCACGATCTGGAGAGCAAACTCCACGACGGACATTTCGGGACGGCTCGCGGAGGGTTTGTGGGACACCGGCCGGTGGTGGGTGTACAGCGTGTCGCCGATGTAGCTCGGGGCGAGATAGCGCCAGGAGTCCCCGAGATGGCCGGCGAAACCCGAGGACGGCATGGAGACCGATAGAAGATCCCGGAGGTAGTCGCCGAAGCCGACGCAGAACGTCCACATCGGCGGAGCCACGCGTGCACCGAAGCGGCCTGCTCGGGCAAATTCCTGATTGAGGTAGGCCGGATTCAACTCGCCGGTGAAGTTCGTGTAGGCCACCAGGTCCGCCTCGGTCACCGTGCGACCGAGACTCCGGCCACGCGGACCGTGCGCCACGAGATCCTCGGCGTAGAGCGGCCCCCGATGGTCCTCGGCGCTCCAGTCGTCGATCTCCAATGCGACAGGTGTCTTCGGGAGAGATTGTCCGATGCCGCGCTCATCCCCAGGACACACACTCACCGCTCCACTCGTCGCGACCTCACCCCTCTGGTTCACGATCTCGAAATTCGTATCGATCCGGTCGTGGTCCTCCAATCCGTCCACGCAGGCCTCTGCACCCTCGAACCAGCGCAGAGAAAAGAGATCCCCGATGTAGACCATGCGCGAGAACTTGACGCGGTAGCCTGCAACGAAGCCGCCCGGATCGCCCACAGCGAGTCGTTCGGGGGCGTATTGTGCGAGCGCGCCGAGCGACCACGCGCCACTCAGAAGGCCGTGAGCGATCGTGCCCCCCATCCCGGTCGCCGGACCGAAATCGCGATCGAAGTGCATCTGAGCGTAGTCGCCCGTGAGGCCACCAAAGGTCATGATCGATGCCTCGGTCACGGTGCGGTGGCCTATGGCGTCTGATTTCGAACTCGGTTCGGACATGGACTCCTCACGATCCCGATGATGCGCTTCGAACGATGGCAGATGGGACGCCTCGGGCCGATCCGCTACGGGCACTGCGGACTAGCCTACCGCGCGCTTCTTACGCCGCCATTTCCCCCGACCTCCCGGACCCACCTCCGGCCCCCTCGAAGAACCGGGAGATCACAGGAACGTCCCCTCTAGAGACTCCCGATGAGAGCCGTCGTCCTCGTCACCGGCGCGAGCGGAGGCGTTGGGCTGGCGGCATTCCAGATCATCCGACTACTAGGCGCCCACGACTGGGCTCGGCCGACGAGCGCGCCCGGAGCCGCCCGACTCACGGAGTTCGGCGGCGAAGAGATCTTCATCGATCCCACACCCTTCCCTCTCCGAGCTGGTGGCCTGGTCATGAGTGCGATCGATCTGTTCGGCTCCAACGACATCACTCGAAAAGCCCAAGCCGAGGTCATCGGGCTGGTCGAGGACGGTCGAATCGACGCGGTCGTCGATTGGAGGATGCCGCTCGCCCAAACGGCGGAGGCGCACCGGCTGCTGGAAAGCCGTCGGGTCAGAGGCGTATCGCCCCGAACCCGAAGCAACCCTGAGTGGGCGCGAAACGGGTTTACGTGCTGTCGTATTCCCGTGGGAGTGACACCCAATGCTGAATAAATGGACCTTTGTGTGTCACCCACGACTCACTTCGGTGGGCGCCCCTGGCCCGCGAGATCTAGCCTTTGATCGTGGGTCGGCCTCGCAAGGTGTCCTATGGACTTCGAGCAACTACGGATCTTTCTGGTCCTGGCCGAGGAACGCACTTTCCTCGGAGCAGCGAACCGCCTCGCCACCTCCCGTTCTCGTGTGCGCCGAAAGCTGGATCAGCTCGAACTCGATGCCGGCACGCCGCTGGTCGCCCGCGAGCAGAGCGGCCTCGTCCTCACGCCGGCCGGCGAGGCGCTCTCCCAAAGAGGACACGCGCTTCTCGAGTCCGCGGATTTTCTGATCTCCCACGTGCGCGACATTGGGAGCGAGCCAACGGGTTGTCTCAAGATCGCCCTGCCCTTCGCTCCGCCCCCGATCGGTTGGAACGAGACCTGTCGAGCCGCCCTCGATCGCTTCCCGAAACTCCGGATCGAATTCATCTTCGCCGAGTCGCCAACGCAGCTGCTACCGACCCGTGCGGAGCTGGCCCTTACATTCGATGACCAGCCGCCAGAGGGGTGCAGTCTATTGGACTTGGGCGAATTTCCGCTCGCCCTCGTCGTGAGCGACACGTACGTCGAGGCCCACGGAACCCCCACTTCCATCGACGCCCTGGCGGATCATCGGGTCGCCCTCTGGCGCGTGCCGGATCGTTCCGTCGAGCGCATCCCCCTGCGCAGCGGTCGACTCCTCGCACTCGAACCCACCCTGATCAGCAGCGATCCCATGGGACTCCACGAGATGGTCGTCCGCGGCGAATGCATCGGCTACCTGCCCGCACTCCCACAGCTCGACGATCCGGCGCTCAAGACCCTCTTCGCACAGGAAATTGCGGGCACGGTTCACGAGTGGCTCGCCGTGCCCCGTGTGCACGCGGATGTGCCGCGCGTCCGTCAGTTCGTGGAGATCAGCCAATTGCAGGCCTCGATCCCAGCCGGATGAGCACCCCTCGATTCGGTCGGTCACGCCGGATCCCACTTCCGAAGGGCGCCTTTCGTCATCACCCATCTCGACTATCGTCCTCCTCCCACAGCCAAGCAGGAGGCCTACATGGGTGTCAAGGACCGAAACGAGCGTCACCACTCCAGCCCGGCCCCCGACGCACCACAATCCATCGAGTCCACGCACGAGGCACCGCCGAGTTCGGGACTGAGTCGCCGCCGCTTCCTCGAAACCGCGGCTGGGGGTCTCGCCCTCGGTAGCGTCGGCGCGCTCGGCTGCGGGACCGAGGAATCGCCTGCGGCTCTGCCGTGGGACCGGGAAGTCGATGTCGTGGTCGTGGGAACCGGAACCGGCCTCGTCGGCGGACTCACCGCTGCCGTCGCCGGCGCCAGCGTGGTCGCACTCGAAAAGCGAGGCGTCGCCGGGGGCAGCACCGGTCACTCCGGCGGCGTCGCCTGGATCCCCAACAACCGGTTCATGGCGGAAGCAGGCATCGAGGACTCTCGCGAGCAGGCCCTCACGTATCTGACTCGGCTCGCCCACGGCCAGGCCGACACGGAGCTGCTCGAAGCCTTCGTCGACGCGGGTCCCGTGATGCTCGATTTCGTCGAGCAGCACACCCGCCTTCGCTTCCGCGTATCGACGATCATGGGGGACAACGCCGACTACCATCCCGAGTGGCCGGGTGCGGTCCAGAAGGGTCGAAGCGTAGAACCGGTGGCCGAACGTGTCGGACTCTTCGGCCCGGAGCTGATCGAGGGACTTCGGCAGGGCTTCGAGTCCGCCGGCGGAGAGATCCTCTTCGACACCCCGGCGAGAAAGCTGATCCTGGAGGAGAGAGCGGACGGCGTCCGCGAGGTCGTCGGCGTCGAAGCGACGCGCAACGGCCAGCCTTTCCGAATTCACGCTCGGCGGGGAGTCCAGCTCGCTGCCGGGGGATTCGACTGGGATTTCGAGATGAAGCGACATTTCCTGCGAGGCCCCACGATGTACACGCTCGGCGCGTCCGGGAACGACGGGGACGGGATTCGCATGGCGATGGCCGCCGGGGCAGACCTCCGCAACATGAATGAAGTCTGGGGCATCTCGGTCTACCGCGGCGAGGCGGAGCCCATCATGGAACATCGCATGGGCGCTACGCTGAATGCCGAGGTGGAGAAGCGATCCGCCGGTTCGATCGTCGTCAACGCGCGGGGCGAGCGCTTCCACAACGAAGCGGCCGACTACGATTCGACCTGGCGCAGCTACCACACCTGGGAAAACTGGGGGGAGATGGGCTTCCGGAACCTCCCGGCGTTCCTGCTCTTCGATTCGAAGGTCCGCGCGAATGGAAAGATCGCGGGAGTCGATGCGGCTGGGGAGCTTCCGGACTTCGTGGCCGAGGCGGCGAGTCTCCCGGAGCTGGCCGAGAAACTCGGCATCGACGCCGAGGGTCTCATTCGAACCGTGGCTCGATTCAACGTCTATGCCGCGGAGCTGCGTGATCCCGATTTTCACCGCGGCGAGAGCAGCTACGACCGCTATGGACAGGACGACAAGGCGATCACGCTCGCGCCTCTGGACCAGGCTCCGTTCTACGGCACCGAGATCGCGGCCGCGGACCTGGGGACCTGCGGAGGCGCGCGCGTGAACGCACAGGCCGAGGTGCTCGATCCCTTCGGGGCCGTGATTCCGGGGCTCTACGCCTCGGGCAACAACGCGGGCGTCGGCAGCCCCGGCACCAGCTACGGCGGAGGGGGCGGCACGATCGGTCCGGCCATGGCCTTCTCCTTCATCGCCGGTCGTTCACTCGCAGCGCGTACCCACGGCTCCGGCTGAGGAGGCGCGCGGTCGACGCCCCTCGCGAGCGAGCCGACTTCGATCCCGAAAGGACCCCATGAACGCCCATACCCAGCGACTCCTACCGCTGATGACCGTGGTCATCGCTCTCGCGGGCTGCGCCCACCGGCTGAGCGGTCCGAATCACAGCGCGGAGGATCCCGCCTGGGTCGCCGAGAGCACGAGCGGCTCCGTCGCCGCGATCGACGTCCACCACCGCGTGATCCTGATTGGCGACGCGGGCTATTTCCTGGAAGACGACCCGACTCTCGTTGCCCTCGACGAATGGGCGACCGCCGTCGATTCGAGCACCGTTCTCTTTCTGGGCGACAACATCTACAACGAAGGTCTGACCGACGAGGACCGCGAGCACGGCGAAAGGATCCTCGGACAGCAGCTGGCTGCGACCGCCGTGCGCAAGATCGCCATCCCCGGCAATCACGACTGGGGACTGCTCCCGAAAAACTACAATGCCAAGTCGATTCAGAATCAGCAGGACTTCGTTGATAGCTGGCCCGCGGGCAACGCCGAGTTCATCCCCAAGAACGGTTGCATGGGTCCGACGAAGCGGGTGCTTCGCCCGCGTGAGGGCGAATCCAGGGCCGTCGTCTTCATCGCAGTCGATCCGACACCTTGGATCCAGGAGCGCATCCGAAAGGCCTGTCCGACTGCCACAACCCACGAGGCTCATCTCGCGGAACTCGATGCAGCCCTTCGTGAACACCGGGACGATTTCATCGTCCTCGCCTCGCACTACCCGATGCTGACCGGCGGGCCTCACGGCGGACTGTCCTACGGCTTCCTCAGGGAGATGATCATCGGCCCGATCGGTTGGATCATGGGGGGACTGATGAATACCTACGAGCCGGAGTACGCGGACTGGATCACCCGCGCGCAGGACGTCCTACGTCGGAATCCACCGACGATCTACGCCGCCGGTCACGATCACAACCTCCAACTCCTCGAGTCTGGCGACGTGGCCGGCCTCTATGTCGTGAGCGGGGCCGGAGCGAGAGAGCGCGTGACGACCGTGACGCATCTTCCCGAGACGATCTTCGCCCACGCCGCAGAGGGATTCGTCGTGGTCGACTTCGGGACGCGCGCCGGCGAGGATGCCGTCGTGTTGCGGGTCATCGAACCGGTCGCCCAACGGGACACACCGGTCTTCGAGATGAATCTGCCCTGAATCAAGGAGCAGCTGAAGCCAACTCCAACGGAGTTCAGGTGTCGTCGGGAAGGTGTTCCGAGAACACGTCCCCGGAAATCGGATCCGAAGCCTCGGGCACGTCGTAGTGCGTGCGGATCTCGACGGCCCCGTCTTCCCCGAAGCGATAGACCTCGATGCTGAACATGTGCTGCTTCTCGCCGCCCTTGGAGAAGATGTTCTCCATCACCCAGGCGACCTCGGTGCCGCAAATGAACATCGTCGACGGATCGACGCGGAACTCGCACATTGGCTGAAAGAGATCGAAGGGTTTCACGCAGCAGCCGACGAAGTCGTGCTTGGCCGGCGTGCCAACGGGATCGAGCATCGCGAAGCCACCGGGCGCCACGTTCTTCCAGTTCTGAACCCAGGCCTCCTTGTCCCCAGCGTTCCAGAGTTCGACGTAGTTCTTCGCCCAGATCTCGAGTTCTTCGCGCGTCGGTGCCGCCATCGGTTCCTCCATCCGTCGCTCGCCGCGTCGGAAAAGCCGACCGACCCGCGATGAGGACCGGTAGTCTAGACAGCCTCTGAGGAGACCGCAGGGCTCGCCCGCGCAGCCCGAGCACTTTTTGTTCGATTCCCGGCAGAAGCGGGCACGATGAATCCACCGGGTCCAGGTGATAGCGTCCCACGAGATGTCCGATCCCCGATCTCGACCGAAACCGCTCGATGGAATCAAGGTCGTCGACTGCACCCGCGTGCTCTCGGGGCCGATCTGCAGCCGGATGCTCTCGGACCTGGGCGCCGACGTCATCAAGATCGAAGCCCCGGAGTCGGACATCCTGCGTTCGACCCCGCCGTTGGTTGGGGGATTCGGCTCGATGTTCGCGCAGTACAACGTCGGCAAGCGAAACGTCTCGATCGACCTGAAGCACGAAGGCGGACCGGCACTCCTCGCAGAACTCGCCGCCTCGGCGGACGTGCTCGTCGAGAATTTTCGGCCGGGGGTCCTCGCGCGACTGGGACTCGCACCGGAGCTGCTGCACGCCGCGAATCCGGGGCTCGTGCTCTGCTCGATCTCGGGCTGGGGACAGGACGGGCCCTGGGCGGGCCGACCCGCCTACGCCCCGATGGTGCAGGCCGAGGCGGGGACCCTCGCGATGGGGGGTCGCCTTCGAAAGGGCAGGATGCGGGGCGAGACGATGCAACACGCCGATCTCTACGCCGGTATGATGGCCTGCCAGGCGGTGCTCGCCGCCCTCTTCCATCGGGCGCGAACCGGCGCGGGCCAACACCTCGACATCTCGATGGCCGAGGCGCTGCTCTACGTGAACGAGCACGCGTCGGCGGAGATCGCCGGATACGACGGGTCGGAAGGGTTTCGTACCTGGACCTTCGAGACCTTCACCCTGGCCGACGGTCGTGCCGTCCATGTGATGGGTCAGCCCGAGTTGGTCTTTCCGATGCTCGCGGCGGCGATCCCGATCCCGGGCGCCCTCGAGGATCCCCGTTTCATGACATCCGAGGCCCGTCTCGAAAATCTCGACGAGCTCGTCCACGTACTCGAGACCGCGATGCTCGAGATCGCCGACGCCCCCGCACTCGAAAAGCTTCTCGTGGGAACCCCCGCGGTCGTCGTTCCGGTGCGTTCGACGCGGGAACTGGCCGAGTCGGAATGGGCCAGGCATCGCGGCGTCGTGACCGAAGTGGGGCCCGGTCTGATGGTGCCGACCGCGCCCTGGCGAGCGCAGGATCTCGACATCGGGGCCCAGACCCGCCAAGTCGCCAAACGAGGTGAACACAACCGTGAAGTTCTGGCCGAATGGCTCGACAAAGATGCGATCGCCTGCGCCGAGCTGGAAGCACTCGGCGTTCTCGAGTTCTCCGAAGAAGAGCCCCCCACCCTCGAAGAGGCCCCCCGAAAGGCGTTTCGTGATTCGGGACCTCCGCAATAGGAGCGCGCGTCGCCCTCGAACAGGAGTCATTCGATGAAATTCTCACAGCTCGCCGTGCGTCTGGCGGTGACACCGGTCGGAGCCTCCCTGGATCGCTACTGCGTTCGCTTCTTCGGTGAGAGCCCTGTTTCGTGGATCTTCGCGAAATCCGAGGGCGTCGAGTACAACCCACCGATCCTGTTGACCACGAGGGGTCGAGAGACCGGCCGGGATCGGACGGTCGTCCTCCCTCATTTCCTGGCGGGAGAAGGTCGCATCGCGGTAGTCGGGTCACGCGGCGGAATGCCGATCGATCCGCATTGGGCGCGGAACCTCAAGGCCCATCCCCAGGCCAGGATCTGGTACGCCCGAGGCGAGATCGACGTCGATGTCGAACTCCTCGAAGGCTCCGCACGTGAGTCGACCTGGAAGTCGATCACCGAACGCTCGCCCGTCTATCTCACCTATCAGGAACGAGCGCGTGCAACGAGAGAGATCCCGGTCTTCCGCCTCACCGCCAAGGATGGAACCCAGCTGACCGCACCGGGCTGATCGGCCCCTGCGCAGCTAGGCGACCCGATTGAAGGCGCAGAGCGCGCCCCCCTCGAGTGCCCAGGTCTGGCCCGTGATCCAGCGACCCGTGTCCGCCGCCAGGAAGAGCGCGGCGTGGGCGACGTCTTTGGGCTCACCCAATCGCTTCAGCGGGTAGGCCTCTGCAACGATGTCTCCCTTCTCGCCCTCCCACAGAACCTTCGCAAAATCGGTCTTGACCAGACCCGGGGCCAGGGCGTTCACACGCACTTGCGGAGCGAGTTCGGCTGCGAGCTGTTTGGTCAGGTGGATCAGTGCCGCCTTCGTGACATCGTATACGCCGAGGATCGGATTAGTCGCCAGACCTCCCACACTCGACAGATTGATCACCGACCCGCCATTCTCCTTCATCCAGCGGGTCCACACGCGTTGCGTCCAGAACATGGGCGCCGTCAGGTTGATCTCGAATGTCTTGTCCCAGCGCTGCCGGTCGACCTCGATGGTCCGCCCCGCGTAGGGATTCGTGGCCGCGTTGTTGATCAGGACGTCGATGCGCCCCAGTCGATCCATCGTCGCTTCGATCACGCGATCGGCATCCTCGTCGCGACCGATATGACCCGCCTCGTAGTGGACACCCTCACCGATTTCTCGGGCCGTCGCCGCGCAGGATTCCTCGCTTCGCGAGGTGATCATCACCTCCGCGCCCGAGGCGGCGAACACCTCCGCGATGCCCCTGCCAATCCCCCGTGAGCCACCGGTCACGAGAGCCACCTTGCCGTCGAGTCGTACATCCATGGCAGCGGAACCTAGCTGCGCGTGATCGCCCACGCCCTCCGCTCGAAAGACCGCGAGTCAATCGCATGGAGAGACGCCGCCGAACGACGTAGAATCAGTCTCCGTCTCGACTCGACGAGCCCCACCACGACCGCACCCGGGAGAACCCCTTGGATTTCGAATACAGCGACAAGTGCAAGAACGCCCTCACGCAACTGCGCGCCTTCATGGACGAGAACATCTATCCGGTCGAAGCCGAATATTATGCTCAGCACGACGCCTTCGAGGATCGCTGGCAGACGCCCCCGATGATGGAGGAACTGAAGGCCACGGCGAAGGAAGCCGGACTCTGGAATCTCTTCCTGCCCCACAGCGACGCCGGACCGGGATTCTCGAACCTCGACTATGCGCCGCTCTGCGAGGAGATGGGTCGAGTCGGTTTCTCGGGTGAGGTCTTCAATTGTTCGGCTCCCGACACGGGAAACATGGAGACGATCGAGCGCTACGGCTCTCCGGCACAGAAAAAGGAGTGGCTCGAACCGTTGCTCGACGGGACGATGCGATCGGCCTTCGCCATGACCGAGCCCGATGTCGCCTCCTCCGACGCGACCAACATCGCCACCCGCATCGAGCGCAACGGTGAGGACTACGTCATCAACGGCCGAAAATGGTGGACCTCCGGAATCCTCGATCCGCGCTGCGAGATCCTCGTCGTGATGGGAAAGACGGATCCCGAAGCCCCGGCCCACTCACAGCAGAGCATGATCCTCGTCCCCCGGAGCACTCCGGGGGTCAAGGTCGAACGATTCCTGCCGGTCTTCGGATACGACGATGCCCCCCACGGTCACGGCGAGGTCAGCTTCAAGGATGTCCGGGTCCCCGCAAGCAATATCCTCCTCGGTGAGGGCCGCGGCTTCGAGATCGCCCAGGGGCGTCTCGGCCCCGGCCGAATCCACCATTGCATGCGGATCATCGGCGTCGCCGAGCGCGCGCTCTCCAAGATGTGCGACCGGCTGACCACCCGCGAGGCCTTCGGCAAGAAGATCTACGAGCACTCGGTGTGGGAGGAACGAATTGCCAATGCACGCATCGATATCGAGTGCGCCCGACTGTTGACGCTCAAGGCGGCCTACATGATGGATACCGTGGGAAACAAGGTCGCGCGAGCCGAGATCGCGATGATCAAAGTCAACGCACCGGTCATGGCCCTTCGCGTGATCGACGATGCGATCCAAGCCCATGGCGGCGGCGGGGTCACCAGCGACTTCGGCCTCGCGAGTTCGTACTC